>JBMFWV010000264.1:0-502 GCA_049964915.1 Rhizomicrobium sp. | reverse complement strand
CCCCCGCTGTGTTCGCACAGTCGTTCACACGGTTGGCCGCTTGAAACGGGACTGTCTACTATTGCCAGGGTACCTCACCCTGGCGGGTTGGGTGGCCAATGCTCGCGGTGGGAAGCCTGCGGGTGCTCCTGGAGCGCGTACTGTGGCAGAGCTGGAAGTAGAGAATAAACAGCTCCGGATGGAATTGGCACATACACGCATGGAGAGGGATATCGTAAAAAAAGCGGCTGCATACTTTGCCAGGGAATCGCTGCAAGGTATGCGCTCATGAAGGTGTGGCGAACCCAATATCCTCTGGCGGTCATGGCCAAAGTTTTTGATGTCTCTCGTAGCGGCTTTCACGCTTGGTTGAAGCGGCCACCGTCGAAGCATCGACAGGAGGATGAGCGATTGAAGGTCGCTATTCGCGCAGCACATGAAAAAACTCGGAGAACCTATGGTGCCAAGAGATTACACAAAGAACTGCAGGATGAAGGCTTTGTCACTGGACGCGACCGTGTGG
>JBMFWV010000263.1:0-511 GCA_049964915.1 Rhizomicrobium sp. | reverse complement strand
GAGGCGTTAGGCTTCCGCTTTTCTGCTTCTACCCTCCGGTCCATCTCATCTTTCGACACTTTCAGAATGTCCCGCATAGCCGCCGTGAAATTCCGAAATTCCGGGCTGTCGGGCGGTGTCTTCATTCTTGTATGATACTCCCGCTTGTCAAAATTAAACTCTCGAAGGTACTAAATGCAGAGGTTGGATGATCTAATTGGTCGCCGGGTGCTGGTCGCGATTCGCGACAGCGAGGAGGCATATTACGATGTCGCGCTTCACGGTGTCGAGGCTGGTGGCATTTGGATACAGGGAAAAGCGCTCACTAATCTGGTGGGGGCAATTCCTGAACGCCCCCATTCGCCGCGGGAGGTTCCGGTAATCTTTGTTCCGTTTGCGCAGGTCTGTTTTCTTGTTTCATCTTCAGTAGACCTTGGCGAAAGGTGAGGGCAGCTCGATTGAGTCCGTAGAGTTCTGTAGAAGCTGTTGAAGGGTGAGCGAGAGCGAGCCATCGTGGCGATTCCTTAGGATG
>JBMFWV010000262.1:0-520 GCA_049964915.1 Rhizomicrobium sp. | reverse complement strand
CCGATATCAGAAGCTGTTCCGAAAAGGCGCGAAATTTCTTGAGGCTGGAAGCGGGGTCATAGATGATCGGTTCAATGGGTAGGTCGAGTATCCCGCCGGCCGCGTTGACCTCCTGGATGGCGAGCAAGGTCGCCTGCAACTGCGTCCGCTCGACCCCCGACGTCGATCCGGTCTGGGAAAATAGGACGCCGACGCGCCAGCAACGAGAAGATCGTTCCATGCTATTCATTCTCAACACAGTATATTGCCAGCGCCTTTCGGGGATCCTGTCGCGGGGTGTGGAAATTCTGGGTGGCGTAATCTCCGGGTGAGTTCAACCACCAGGCTCGGCGTTTGAGCGCCGAGGGAGATCACGCCATGGAGAAGAATAGCACGGGAACGCCGGAAGCCAGCCTGTTTGATGGCACGGCTTGGTTTGACCCGATCGAGGCGGGCCTGCGGGATCGGATCCGCGTGTTCATCGAGAACATGCTGGAGGAGGAGCTGACGACGGACGATGCCCGCCGCAAGCTGGCCCTTT
>JBMFWV010000261.1:0-525 GCA_049964915.1 Rhizomicrobium sp. | reverse complement strand
GCCCAGATCGAGGCGATTGTGGGTTCGGACAAGCGGCTGGAACTGGTCGCCCGCGATATCGTCGAGCATTTCGAGAAGCGGCTCGAAGCCATGGACGGCAAGGGCATGATCGTCTGCATGAGCCGCCGCATCGCGGTGGAACTCTATGGGGAGATCATCAAGTTGCGCCCCGCCTGGCACGGCGATGCGGATGACGCCGGAACAATGAAGGTGGTGATGACCGGCTCGGCAGCCGATCCGCCGGCCTGGCAGAAGCACATCCGCGATAAGCCACACCGCGAGGCATTGGCCAACCGTTTCCGCGACGCCAGGGATCCGTTTCGGCTGGTGATCGTGCGCGATATGTGGCTGACCGGGTTCGACGCCCCGAGCCTGCACACGATGTATATCGACAAGCCGATGCGCGGGCATGGGCTGATGCAGGCGATTGCTCGGGTGAACCGGGTGTTCAAAGATAAGCCCGGCGGACTTGTGGTGGACTATCTCGGCCTTGCGCAGGAACTGAAACAGGCACTCGCGACCTAC
>JBMFWV010000260.1:0-525 GCA_049964915.1 Rhizomicrobium sp. | reverse complement strand
GGGATCGATCCTCGGCGAAGGTGACGTCTCGGACATAGTGGGAGGAATTTTCGATGCCCCAGTGTGCGCGGATGGCCTTTGCGGCGATGGCGGCGGTGAGCGAGGTGTTGGCGACGTAGAAGGCGGTATCGTGTGTGAGCTTGAGCAGCCCGGTTTCGGGATTGCGTGTGGCGATTGCGCGCTCGACCTGAATGATGGCGGCGATATGAGGATGCCAGTCGGTGCCGGCGAGCGCGCTGGCGGGATCGAAGACGGAGACGATGCGGGTTTCGTCACGATTGCGGCCGCGGCCGCGGGTCTGGATGACGTCGTATGGGCGGCTCGAAGTGGCGATATGGCGGATCGCCTGTTTCAACGTCGGTTGATTGTCCTTGACCTGGACGATGAGGCGGATGTTGCCTGTCTGGGCGACGTTGAAGGCTTTTTTTGGCAATGCAGGGCATCGAGGGTGACGATTGCGTCCTCGGCGATGCCCATTTCGGCGAGTAACGCCTGGGCGGCAGGGATCTCGCTGGATTTCTCACC
>JBMFWV010000259.1:0-529 GCA_049964915.1 Rhizomicrobium sp. | reverse complement strand
ACATCCTAAGGAATCGCCACGATGGCTCGCTCTCGCTCACCCTTCAACAGCTTCTACAGAACTCTACGGACTCAATCGCGCTGAAACCATTCATCCAGAGGTTTGATGTCAACCGCGCGCACAACATTCAATCCCTTCGCCAGAAACGCGCTGGTCAAGTGGCCGCCGATAAAACCACCGCCGCCACAAATCAATATCTTCTCTGTAGTAAGCTTCATCGAACGTTGATCCTCCTGAAATCTAAAGGGTAAAAGGAGTTACTGGCGCAGTATAACCAAGGCTCCGGAGGCAGTCCCGGAGTACTCTGCTCGAACGACAACAGCGATATTACTGTCATATTTTCGCAGTCTGAGTCGAAGAGGAACGTCCCACGCTAAGGTAGGTGAAACCGCGCTCCGCCATCACTTCCGGATCATACAAGTTACGACCATCGACAATAATTGGGTACCGGAGGGTGTATCGCAGACGCTCCAGGTCGAGCTTCCGAAAATCGTCCCAGTCCGTTAGCAGAACTAGCGCATCTGCATCC
>JBMFWV010000258.1:0-531 GCA_049964915.1 Rhizomicrobium sp. | reverse complement strand
GTCATCGCCCAGGCGCTGCGGCAGATGCCGCAGCCCAGGCCAGAGCCGGAACCAGAGCCGGGGCGAGGGCCAGAACCCGAGCCCGACCCGGAGCCGCCCAGCTTCGGCATGGGGATGCGATGACCGTCAGGGAGGGGGGGCGGTTTAGAAGGCTATCACCGGCACATGACAAGCCTTACACGGCATTTTGTGTCATTCCAAACCAGTCGTAAAAGAACTCCATCGGGGCTTCTTTGAAGGCGTCCCAGCATGCTGCTGCAAATTCAGCGTCTTCTTCATATTTGCAACGCAAAAATCTCCTAACCTTTGCCTCAAAAAGGTAAGTATGATTACTTTCGTCATTTGATGAATCTATTGCAAAAAATTCATCAATTGTAGTAATATTAGATGTTCTATGAACATAAAATACTTTTTCATGCTTTGAATTACAATATTTGCTACGAAGTATAATAACTTTATCTTTATGAAAAATTGATAAAAAATTACGCCCTATTTCGACTAATATATTGTTAAACAAAAAATCAGTTGTTG
>JBMFWV010000257.1:0-532 GCA_049964915.1 Rhizomicrobium sp. | reverse complement strand
TCCCCCGCGCGCTTCACCAGCTCCTGCTTCCACGCGCTGATCATCGTGGCATGAACCCCAAATTCAGCCGACAACTCCGCCAGGGTCTTCTCCCCCGACAGCGCCGCCATCGCCACACGAGCTTTGAACTCCGCCCCGTGCTGCTTCCTCTTTACACCCATCTCTGGCTCCTCTCTCGACCGGCCAGCCTTAGCTTACACACCTGTCCAAAAAACCGGAGCCGCCGCAATCGTCCGTCTCGTCTTCGTCGTCATCATCCGCTCCATCTATCACAACAGAATGGCACTCTTCCAACTACGCCCCCGGTCCCATTTTCCGGGCCCAGCTCTCTGGACCTATGGATCGATGACTACAACCGGAACCGGCCTCACCAAGGACGCTGGTGCTTCGGCAAAACGCCGATGCAGACCTTCCTTGACAGCCTCCCTATCGCACAGGAGAAAATCATGGCAGCCTGATCAAAACTGCGGCGGCTCCGGTTTTTTGGACAGGTGTGTAAGCTAAGGCTGGCCGGTCGAGAGAGGAGCCAGAG
>JBMFWV010000256.1:0-536 GCA_049964915.1 Rhizomicrobium sp. | reverse complement strand
ACGCGCGACGAGCGGAATGCCGAGTTCGAAGACGGCGTCGATGTCGATATCGACCGGCCCGACACTGGTAAGATCTTTCGACGGCGCCTCGCCGTCGCCCTCACCCAGAATACGATTGATGCTGCGGACCAGCCGCTGGAGAGCGGCATGATCGACTTGATCGGCGCGGCCGAAACTATGGACAACCCGGGTTTCTGACCGCTTCGCATCAGCGTTCCAGATATTCTCGGCAAGCGCAAAATACCGGACTGCCGAACCATCTCGATTATGGCGCTCAGTGACTCGAAGATACATGCCTAGAGCATACAAGAATAATGCTGATTAGTAAAACACAATATCGCGAGTCGTGTGTCTAGGATTTTCGGCTATTTCTACCCACAGCCGCGCCAGCTTTCTATTCGAATCAATGGGTTACGCCGAACCCGAAGGCCTATATGTGCCTATAGACCGCGAACCCAGGCCTGAGCGCCGGGATAGCGACCCTGAGCGCGATGATGGAGCAGGACGCGGCGGCACTGTGCGGGGCTCGACACGGC
>JBMFWV010000255.1:0-561 GCA_049964915.1 Rhizomicrobium sp. | reverse complement strand
CCGATGGCCGCTTCATCACCCCGGTGTTCCTGATGGAGGCGAAGACGCCGTCCGAAAGCAAGATGCCCTGGGACGTGCTCAAAATCGTCGCCACCACGCCCGCCGATGAGGCCTTTCGCCCACTCGCCGAAAAAGCCTGCCCGATGCTGAAGAGCTGAGCAGCGGGTCGAGCCCAACGGACAAAAGTCTTTGTTGGTGTGGACGGCCCTGCGGCATCGCGCGCCAATAGTGGGGCTGGTCTGCCCCCCGGAATCGTCAGATCAACCAGCTTGGTTCCATACTCCTGTGGCTTGGCCTTGGTGTATTTGACGGTCCAGCGCGCGTATTGCTATCTGTTTGCGTGCCCGGTTAGTTAAAGCAACAAGATTAGCGCGCCGCTGGTTACGATGTGGGATGCGGCGGTGGCAGTCGGGTATCGGGACAGGGACGCAGATGACGGTGGCGGGCAGGACGGCGCGGTGCTGCTCCGCCTTACCGGCATCACGAAATTCTACTCTGGCGTGCCGGCACTCGCCGAGGTCAGCGTCACCTTTCGTGCTGGCGAGGTGCATGCCATCCTCG
>JBMFWV010000254.1:0-562 GCA_049964915.1 Rhizomicrobium sp. | reverse complement strand
GCTTTTATGCGGCGTTGATGTCATGCCAGATAAATCGATATCGAATTTTAACATCGCGCCCGGCTATGCCCATCTCCGTTGCTCTCAAAGGAGCACAAAGTTGGCTGGTCCGGAAGGCCGACTTTCGCCAGGGCCGCGCTCCGAGCAGGAAGGAAAAGCCATGTCGCAATCGCTCTCTTCTCCGACCGAGACGCCGATGGCACAAGCCGGCGAGGTGCTGCTCGAAGATCTCGAGCCTCCACCCGGCGGCCGTGCCTTGGTGATCGGTCACCACAGGCTGGATGTTTTATGCGGTCTGATCCGCCAGGGTTGCACCCAGGCAGCCGAACTTTGTTCCCATGACCGGGGCGGGCCGGGCGCGGAATCGGCGCAAATCGTCGTCCTTATCGATCCTGCCTCACTCGGGGAGGCCGCTTCCCTGCTGGCGACGGCCTGGCGCGCGCTGGATCATGGCGGTCGAATCCTGTTGCGAGATCCGAGTGGGCGCCGGTATCAGCTAGAAGGCCTGCGGCGGCTCCGGTTTTTTGGACAGGTGTGTAAGCTAAGGCTGGCCGGTCGAGAG
>JBMFWV010000253.1:292-574 GCA_049964915.1 Rhizomicrobium sp. | reverse complement strand
CAGCTCGAACGGCTGGATGGGCATTACCTGCTGCGAACCAGTCTTCATGATCAGCCACCGGAACTGCTTTGGCAGAGCTATACGCAATTAACACATATTGAAGAAGCGTTTAAGAACCTCAAGAGCGATCTTAAAATCCGGCCCATTTATCACAAGCTTGAGCCACGGATGGAGGCTCACATTCTGGTGGCGTTTATGGCATATTGCCTGACGGCAACCTTGACCATGCAAACCCGCCAACATGCGCCGGGGCTTACCGCCCGGGCAGTGCTGGAACAGTTG
>JBMFWV010000253.1:0-282 GCA_049964915.1 Rhizomicrobium sp. | reverse complement strand
CAGCTCGAACGGCTGGATGGGCATTACCTGCTGCGAACCAGTCTTCATGATCAGCCACCGGAACTGCTTTGGCAGAGTTATACGCAATTAACACATATTGAAGAAGCGTTTAAGAACCTCAAGAGCGATCTTAAAATCCGGCCCATTTATCACAAGCTTGAGCCACGGATGGAGGCTCACATTCTGGTGGCGTTTATGGCATATTGCCTGACGGCAACCTTGACCATGCAAACCCGCCAACATGCGCCGGGGCTTACCGCCCGGGCAGTGCTGGAACAGTTG
>JBMFWV010000252.1:0-578 GCA_049964915.1 Rhizomicrobium sp. | reverse complement strand
GTCCTCGCCCAAAGCCAAAACCCGCTGCGCTTCGAGAGTATTCGTCCGCAATGCCGGATCCGAACCGCAACCCTCTACCAGCATCTCGCCGATTTAACCCTCAAAGGCCGCATCAGCAAATCCGCAGACGGATATCAACTCACCTGATCCAGACTTCCGCTTCCCAAAGTCCTTACAGCGCGCGGGAAGCGCAAGCCGGAAGTCCATCAAAAAGCCTGCTCCCAACACCATCAAATTGCGCGATCACGCTCATTGCCAGCGGCTCACCCGCAGATAACGTCTCGATTGCACGGTAGCCCTCGGCAGTGCGGATACGCGTGCCCTTGAGAAAACACCCCCCGGATTCATCGGAATCTCCCGATCCATGGCCCCCTTTTGCCGCTGCAGGCCTGGCTGCAAGCCCCATCGCCAGAACGGCGGTTCCGGCAATGCCGGTCGCCTTGAGCAGATTGCGACGGAAGCGATCGACTTTTGCCTCGTCAGTCATCGTGTCCTCCGAACTGCCTAGATGGGGTAACGGGCCCGGCCAGTGCGGGGATGACGAGAAGGGTGGCTGTCCCTCAAACTGATGGTGTCGC
>JBMFWV010000251.1:0-582 GCA_049964915.1 Rhizomicrobium sp. | reverse complement strand
CTTTGAAAGGTAAAACAACACGCAAACCACCACCATGTGTTAAGGTTGATGTAGTTGAAGTGCCGCATGAACTAAAAGAGAAGCACAAGGAACTGCCATATTATATGGAAATCCTCTATGTCAATGGGATGCCAATGTTAACTGGAATTGACAGCAATATTTGTTACCGCAGTCTCGTTCCACTTGAGAACCGAACGGCTGATGAACTTTATTCCGGGTTGGATAAAATTCTCCGTCGGTATAATGATGCTGGTCACATCATCAAAACTATTTATTGTGATCAAGAGTTTAAACCCTTGATGGATCAAGTCAAGGATGAGCTTGATGTGGAAATGAACTATACCACAACTGATGAACACGTTCCAGAGGCGGAACAAAACAACCGAACAATAGCGGAACAAATCCGCTGTAACTAACACAACCTCCCATACAAGGCCATTCCGATGCTGATGCTTTGCTACCTTACTATGGTGTCCACGAAAGAACTTAATTTATTTCCAGCTAAGGGAGGTGTGTCAAGTTATTTGAGCCCACATGTTATTTTGGGTGGCAGGAATATTGATTATAACAAGCACTGTCAAG
>JBMFWV010000250.1:0-590 GCA_049964915.1 Rhizomicrobium sp. | reverse complement strand
GCGTAGACCTTCTTTTGCTTCTTCTACTGTAATTTCCCCTGAGGCAAAATCGCTTATTATTCTTGAAGTATGAGCTGAAGCTGCCCCAATTACACCTATTTCTTCTGGAGTTTTCGCTGTATCACCTAAAAGCCCTGCGGAATTAGCTCGTTGATATGCAAGAGCGTGAATTAAATCAACTATTTTGTCTTGTTCCTGTTCCTGTTCCTGTTCCTGTTCCATTTGTGTTCCTGTTCCATTTGCGTCATTCTCTTCTTTAACATACTGCGAAACTTCTTCTAATGTCGCATCCACTTGTAACTTTATCTGGTCTTCTGTGTCTTTCAAAACTTCTGGTGAAAGCTTTGCCTTTGTCTCAGAAAAATCTTTTGAAGCCACTATTTCTTCAAAGGTGTTTATACCACTTATCATTCTCTTTAAGAACTCTTCTGCTTGTTCTTTTGGCAGACCTGTATATCTTTGAATTATTTCTATTATAACTTCTTGCTGATCTTCATTATTTCTTTCTGAAAGTTCCTGTGTTATCTCTTTAATAAACCTTGCTATTTCTTCACTAAAATATTGTTCCATTGTTTTTTCTTAGTCTACAG
>JBMFWV010000249.1:0-595 GCA_049964915.1 Rhizomicrobium sp. | reverse complement strand
TGCACCGCATTGAGGTGCGCCCCCATCCTGCCCACGGAGCGGGAACGCTGGAACACCCTGATGCAATCGCATCATTACCGTGGCTTCCGCACGATGGCGGGGCGTACCCTGCGCTATGTGGCCACTCTGGACGACCGGTGGGTAGCTCTCCTCGGCTGGCAGGCCGCCGCTTACCAGTGTCAGGCACGGGAGCAATGGATCGGCTGGTCCTGGGTCTTGCGCCGCCAGCGTCTTCACCTCATCGCCAATAATGCCCGCTTTCTGATTCTCCCGGGAGAATCCTTCCCCAATCTGGCTTCGCGTATCCTGGCGCTCAACCTGCGCCGGCTTTCTGCCGACTGGCAGGCGGTCTATCGCCATCCCATCGTGCTAGCTGAGACTTTCGTGGAATCCCCACGGTTCACCGGTGCCTGTTACCGGGCCGCCAACTGGATCGATGTGGGCTGGACCAAGGGCTTCGCCCGCCGTCCCGGTGGCGGCTATGTCTACCACGGCCAGCCCAAACGGCTCTTGCTTTATGAGGTACCCTGGCAATAGTAGACAGTCCCGTTTCAAGCGGCCAACCGTGTGAACGACTGTGCGAACACAGCGGGGG
>JBMFWV010000248.1:0-605 GCA_049964915.1 Rhizomicrobium sp. | reverse complement strand
CATCCCCAGGCATGTCCAGATTGCCCTGGAGCGTCTCGCCAGGATTGAATGCTATGTTCGCATGAGGATCCCTTGTAGGTTTGGTACCTGGTCCAAGTGTGCTTCTGCATTGTTGAAGAACTTGATGTAGAGAAACCGCATTTTACTACTTGAAGTCGGTGTTGACTTCGTAGGCATGTCTGTGGGTTAACAGCTTGGCATCGGTGGTGGGTTCATTGGCATGCCGCTCGTTGGCCAATTAAACCGCTCTGGAACAGGAACAGGAACAGGAACAGGAACAGGAACAGGAACAGGAACAGAAACTGAAACTGTAACTGTAACTGTAACTGAAACTGTAACTGTAACTGTAACTGAAACGGAAACTGGAAACGGCCAATTGTTGCTGACACCACCTATTTCTTCTGGAATATCGAATCCGATGGCGTATGAGCAGATGATTACTGCCAGCAAATTCAGGAATGTCCAGGTGCCCTTCGTGGTCAGTTGCCGTACGCTTCTTCACCAAATTATTCCTCGCTTGTCTTCATTTTATGAGGGCCTAGCTAGACGGGACGAAAGGTATCGTCGATCATCGCTCTCGAAAGCGCGAGCAAAAGCGATCTTCG
>JBMFWV010000247.1:0-612 GCA_049964915.1 Rhizomicrobium sp. | reverse complement strand
CACGGGCTGATGGCAGCCTGGGCCGGTTGCTGGACTCGATCGCCCGCACCGATGTGCTGCTGGTGGATGACTTCGCCATGGCACCGCTGAACGACGGCGAACGGCGCAGCTTCCTGGAGATCTGCGATGACCGCTATGGCCGCCGTTCCACGGTGCTGACCAGCCAACTGCCGGTGCCCAGTTGGCACGCGCAGATCGGCGATCCGACCATCGCCGACAGCATCCTCGACCGGCTGGTGCACAACGCCTATCGCATCGAGATGAACGGCGAGTCGATGCGAAAGAACAAGGAACCGCAAGCAAAACCGATCGGAGGCCGCTCATGAGCGTCCCTCGATTGATCCTCAAGCAGCCCACTGGCTGGGTCGCTGCCGGACGCGAGTTCGCGCAGGCGATGATGCTGGTCTCTGACGCAGCGTTCAAGCTCTACGTCCACGTGTGCCTCTCGGCCAATCGTCATACCGGCTGCCTGGTGACGTCGCGTATCGAACTGGCGCGTGCCGTCAAGCAATCGCCGGAAAGCGTCGCCACTTCGCTAGTGTCCTGTCTTATTTAATTATTGACAATCGGCTGAAGCATGGTTATGCTCAGTCATGTTCACCACTGCAGCCC
>JBMFWV010000246.1:0-619 GCA_049964915.1 Rhizomicrobium sp. | reverse complement strand
CATCTCTGGCTCCTCTCTCGACCGGCCAGCCTTAGCTTACACACCTGTCCAAAAAACCGGAGCCGCCGCACCTTGTCGCGCAGCAAATAGGGGTAAATCTTGTGCGCGTGATCGGGCTTGCTCGTGTTGGGTTTTGGCCGGACCGCGCAGAGACCGAGTTTTTTCATCAAGCGCCGGATACGCCGGCGACCCACGGCAATCCCCTCCCGCCCCAACGCCACCTGCAATCGGCGGCTGCCGTAGACCGGATGGTCGGTGAAAATCCGGTCGAGACGGGTCAGCAGATCGAGCTCCTCCGCTGATTCCGCCCGTGGCCGATGATAAAAACTGCTGCGCGCAACACCAAGAATTGCGCATTGCCGGTTGATGGACAGCGCCGCGTTCGGCGCGATCATCGCCCGCATCTCAGCAGTCGGGAGATGGCGGGCTGCCCGGCAAGAAAATCCCGCTCAACCTGCAACTGGCCAATCTTGCGGTGCAGATCATCGATCATCTTCTGCGCGTCCTCGGCAACGGCCGCCTTGTTGCCGCGCTCGAATAATTCCCCCGCGCGCTTCACCAGCTCCTGCTTCCACGCGCTGATCATCGTGGCATGAACCCCAAATTCAGCCGACAACTC
>JBMFWV010000245.1:0-624 GCA_049964915.1 Rhizomicrobium sp. | reverse complement strand
AACATGGTGAGTGACGACAGGCTGCGTGCTGCCGTGGCCGCCGATATCTATGCACGTTCGCTGCACGACATGGTCGTCGCCTGCCTCGCGGAGGCGCTTGGCCCGGCAAGCGACAGAGTGCGTCAGTTGGCACCTGTCCCCGAGCCGTAGCCGGACGACGGCGTGCGCCCGATGGCAGCAGGGCCCGCCACCGTCACATTCACCGCGTCATAGTATTCGACTCACCGTGACAGAGACGCCCAGCTACTGCCGCAGTGAGGGCTGTTCAACGCTTTGGGATAGTAATGAGGGTGAAAATGTGTTCGAGTCCGGCAAGGGCAGCGCGGTAGCGGTCCTGGCTGACGGTGGTAGCGCTGGTTTTGGTGGCGTTTTGAAGTGTGTGGAAATTCTGGGTGGCGTAATGCCAAGGTGAGTTCAACCACCAGATTCGACGTTCGAGCGCCGATGGAGATCACGCCATGGAGAAGAATAGCACGGGGTCAACGAGAACCAGCTTGTTTGACGCGACGGCGTGGTTCGACCCGATCGAGACAGGCGTCCGGGATCGGATCGGCGGTTTCATTGAAATGAACCGCGCCGGGAATCCCTGAGGCTCCAACTATTGAGGATGGAGCAATGGAAAAG
>JBMFWV010000244.1:0-627 GCA_049964915.1 Rhizomicrobium sp. | reverse complement strand
GCGACGCCACCTTCACCTTGTGGGGGCTGCACGCTCTGGGCTTTGACTGGGAGGCCGACGACTTCATGCAGTTCGTCGCCGACCTGGAGCGCAACGAGGACGGCAGCCTGCAGATCATGTATGGGGTCGGTGGCGAGCGTGACCTCGCCGAGTCGACGCTCGAGCACCTTGGTGGCTACGAGGGCGCAAAGCCCGTGCGGATCGGCAACGGCGCCTACAACCAGCGCCAGAACGACGTCTACGGGGCGGTGCTCGACTCGATCTATCTGCACACCAAGACCGGCGGGCACATCCCGCAGCGCCTATGGGGCGTGATCAAGGACCAGGTGCAGTGCGCGCTGGCCGTCTGGGACAAGCCTGACCAGGGCATCTGGGAGGCACGCGGTGAGCCCAAACACTACGTGTCATCGAAGCTGATGTGCTGGGTCGCCGCCGACCGCGGTGCGCGGCTGGCAGAGCGCGAGGGCGAGGACGAGCTCGCCATACAGTGGCAGGCCGCGGCCGACCAGATCAAGGAGGACATCCTCGCCAAGGGCGTCTCCGAGCGCGGCGTCTTCCGCCAGCACTACGACACCGACGCGCTCGACGCCTCGACGCTGCTGATCCCGCTCAACCGCCTGCTTCCGC
>JBMFWV010000243.1:0-633 GCA_049964915.1 Rhizomicrobium sp. | reverse complement strand
GCCCCGCTTATGGCGCCGAGCCGCGCGGTTTTGTCGGCCATTTTCGCGACGGCTGCGCGGCGAATGAAACAGCGCTGCGCTCGGTGCAATGATCGCCCAGAGCACAGGCGCTGCTATTTGAGGAAACGGCCATCGGCACCGCACGGGCACGGACCTCAGGGCTAAATTTGTTCGTTGTCTTGCTCATCGTGGCTCCAGTCTACTTGAGAGTTGAAGGCTCCGAAAATCCCGGCGCGGTTCACGCCCACAAACGGAAGCGCCTCCGGGAAACCCGGGGCGGTTCAATTCTTCTCCATGGCGTGATCTCCCTCGGCGCTCATACGCCGAGCCTGGTGGTTGAACTCACCCGGAGATTACGCCACACAGAATTTCCACACACCCCGCGACAGGATCCAGCACCGGGAAAAGGACCATCACATGACCAGACTTCCTCAGATGCTGCAGCGCAGAACGCTGATGCTGAACACCGTTGCTGCCCTGGCGTTCGCCTTCTCTGCCGTCTCGGCGACCCAAGTCCGCGCGGCGGAGCCGACACCATCCGATGCCGTGGCCGCCGAGTTTCCCAACCAGTTCTTTCCCGAAAATCTGCCGGCGACGAATGTCGTTGGCTTCTACCCTCATGACTGGACGACC
>JBMFWV010000242.1:0-641 GCA_049964915.1 Rhizomicrobium sp. | reverse complement strand
GAAAGGAAGATGGCCTGACAGTCGAACGGCGGCTTGAAAACCTGACGCAGTGAACGGCCTCCGAGGCCGGTGTGATTATGAGGATCAGGCCGCGCGGATCTCCATCTTGGCCGGGTTCGAAGCCCGAGACCGGATACGTTGAAGCAGACTGATTAGAGCCAGATGAAAATCACCCCTTGCGGACGGGGCGGGCCATACGTTCCTCGCCATCCCAGTCCTCCTTCAGGCCAAAATCTAAAACAGATCCCGGACCACTCAGAAGGGGGCAGATCAATTGAAGCGATTTGTTCTGGCATCTGCATGAACTTGTTCCAGGCGTTTCGGCAGGCGGCAAGGATTTCGTCGTAGCTGTTCCAGACTTGATGGCTGAGGAAGTTGCCGCGCAGAAATTGCCAGATGTTTTCGACCGGGTTGAGCTCTGGCGAATAGGGCGGCAGCGCCAGCAGGCTGATATTGTCGGGCACCGGCAGACGTTCGCTGGCTTGATGCCAGCCGGCGCCATCGAGCACCAGCACGGCGTGCGCGCCGGGTGCGACCTGCGTGCTGATTTCGCGAAGATGCTCGGCCATCGCCTCGCTGTTGACCGCCGGCATGATGATGGCGGCGCCGATACAGCGTTCCGGGCAGACGGCGCCAAACAG
>JBMFWV010000241.1:0-644 GCA_049964915.1 Rhizomicrobium sp. | reverse complement strand
GAGGTCCGTGCTGGCCGCCTGGCGTCACGACTATAATCATCACCGCCCCCATTCGAGCCTGGGCAACAAAACCCCGGCAGAGGTGGCGGGAAAAATCAGCGGCGCGCCGGGTTGGGGGTTAACCCCCAACCCGCCTGTTGCACCTACGCCCAATCGTGGGCATCACTCGGGGATGAGACTCTACTCCTGAATGGCGGGAACTTGGGGCTCAGACCAGAGGCCAGCACCACGGCGCGCGCGCAACAGGCTCCGGGAGAGAAAATCCGGCGGTTCAAAGAGTTCAATGATGGCGCAGCAAGCTGGGACCGCGTCGAGCGGATCATCGCCCGCGTCGAGGCCGGGCCGCTGGGGGGCGATACCCGCTTCATCGTCACCATAGCCTGAAGGCTGGTTCCCCGCGCACCCTGTATCAAGAGATCTACTGCGCGCGCGGCCAGGCCGAGAACCATATCAAGGCGTGGAAGACCCATCTTGCGGCCGACCGGACCTCGTGCTCGCGGGCCAGCGCCAACCAGATGCGCCTGTTTCTGCATATCGGCGCCTACTGGCTGATGTGGAGTTTTCGCTCCCTGATGCCGCGTCGGTCGCGCTGGCGTGGTATCCAGTTCGATACCCTGCGCCTGCGCCTGATCAAACTCGCCGTC
>JBMFWV010000240.1:0-672 GCA_049964915.1 Rhizomicrobium sp. | reverse complement strand
TGTCACGTACGGTTCTGCGAGGGACTGGGGGTGAAATTCCCCCGGTCTACTCTCCACTCTCGAGTATCGATTTTTCGGCTCGCCGCCACGCTGTACTTGGGGATCGCTAGGAATTATACGTTCAATGATGGAAACAAGCGCACCGCACTCTTGGCGACACGAGCGTTTCTGTATCTAAATAGGTGGGAGCTTGAGCCGTCGCAGGCTGACGAAGTCGCCACAATAGTGTCAGTAGCCAACGGCTCGCTGAACGAGGACGATCTTGCGGTCTGGCTGGAGCACAATGCCCGACCGCACACCAAATCAGGTTGGTAGCGGGGGCGGGATTCGCTAATATCCGCAGGTGGCGCCCCTTGCTCCGAGCGGCGTAACTCATTGTTCTGCAAAGGGCTCGAGTTGTGAGCGCCTTTGAGTGTCTCGATGGCTTGCAGCCGAAGCCTAGCCGGAGGCCGGAGCAGGTGCAATCGGCTAAAAGCTGGTCTTGAGGCGCCACGATCCGAACTTCCACATACCGGCGATTGGGTCGGATATGGCTGAACCACTGCTTCCGGGCTTGCCTTTGCGGGCCCTGGGCAGTGCGCATATAATGCGCATTGGTAATCTAGAAGGTATCAACGTGATGCGTAGCCCCACCAGTACGGCACGTAAGCGTCCGGTCAATCTCACGCTCAG
>JBMFWV010000239.1:0-677 GCA_049964915.1 Rhizomicrobium sp. | reverse complement strand
CTGTGCCTGTTGCTTGGGGGGTTCTTCCACTGGTGGCCCCTCTTCTTTCTTGCGATCCCACAACTTCCGCGATAGGGTTTGCGGGGGAATATGGTTTTGTAAGGGCGGGAATATGGTTTTGTAAGGGCGTTTTTGTTGTCTCTTAATTGCCAGCAAACCCTTACTCAGCCACGCTTTAGCCTCGCGCGCGCGCGCGATAAAGGTCTTAAAAGGTCTAAAAGGTCTAAAAAGAAAGCACACACCCAAACCCAAAAGGGTTTTGTACGTCGGAAAGGCCCCTAATGTCGGGACTTTTAAGTGTCCAGTATTATAGTTGAAATAGAATTTACGACCGTTTTTAGTTCAAAAAACGGTCGTTCAAAACTTACAACAGAAAACTTTGAAAAGAAAAAAGATTCTGTTGATAATTTTCGGATTTTGCGACCCTACTTCTCTGATATCTCCTTTAGCCGTTTTCGCCAGTAAAAAGGTCGGCGTTTCTGGTGAGCGAACGCCACGA
The DNA here is from genome assembly GCA_049964915.1 of Rhizomicrobium sp. Classification (GTDB taxonomy): domain Bacteria; phylum Pseudomonadota; class Alphaproteobacteria; order Micropepsales; family Micropepsaceae; genus Rhizomicrobium. The sequence continues at coordinate 178 of JBMFWV010000239.1, read as the reverse complement.
TTCGTATTCGTTCGGGATAAACTGCATATATCAGATTGTAGGGGAAGCGCCATAACGGCCTCCGCCGTACTCTCCTGCCGATTTTCCGGGAAGCCTCCGGATTGGTCAAAATCTGATCCAGCGCTCGCTCCACCTCTGCGAGAAAGTCAGAACCCAAACCCGGCTGACAAGACTCGTA
>JBMFWV010000238.1:0-683 GCA_049964915.1 Rhizomicrobium sp. | reverse complement strand
CGCCCTCCGCCGGCACCTCCCCATCCGCATTCTCATCCTGATTGACGCTGGATTCTCACGTTGATTGTCGCGCGACATCTGGTGCGCCGATATCACCTATCTGCCGATCGGCCGGGGCTTTCTGTATCTGGTGGCGATCATGGACTGGCACAGCCGAGCGGTGCTGGCGTGGCGCGTATCAAATACGATGGACACCGGGTTCTGCGTCTCGGCGCTCGAGGCGGCGTTGGCGCGGTTCGGCAGGCCGGAGATCTTCAACACCGACCAGGGGTCGCAATTCACTTCGACGGAATTCACCGGCGCTCTGGCGCAGGCCGGGATCAAGATCTCGATGGACGGCAAGGGCCGGTGGATGGACACCTGTCCAAAAAACCGGAGCCGCCGCAAGAATCGCTTGACAATAGTTGGCTACTGGCCAACTTTAGTTGGCTACTGGCCAACTATCAGGAGTCGGACTCATGGCTGTATCGGTCGCTGAACTGCGCCGTCGGGGATATTCCGATGACGATATCCGCCTCGCCCAAACCGTGCAGGACGCGAACCGCCGCGCCGGTGCGCCTAGCCGCACACTGGTCGAGGTTCTGGCCGGGCAACCGGCCCGCCCTCGCCCATCAGCCCCTGTCGAGGATCTGACCGCCCGCCAACTCCGACGCCGGGGCAGCTATGGACAAGCCGCCCTGCTC
>JBMFWV010000237.1:0-687 GCA_049964915.1 Rhizomicrobium sp. | reverse complement strand
AGAAAACCTGCCTGCTCCACCTCGCTCCCTACCTGCTGTCGTACACAGGTGGATATCATGCTCAAACGCGCACAGCCCTGTTCCAAGGAAAAGATTACCACTGGCATGGAGCCCTGTACGGTTTTCGTTACCCATCGTTCCAGGGAGTAGGGACAGGAAATCGCATGTATCGGTTCCCCATTTTCTTGTTTAATCCAGCGCATCCTTCCCATGTAGGTGTCGGGTCAGTCCCGACCCAGAAAAATAGCGGATATATTGAACGAAATAGGTTCCTCGACGTTTCATGTGGGTAGCCTGAGATCCAGCTTGCCGAGGATCAGGTAGGCCATGTTGATGAAGTTCTTGTGGGTGCGGTAGCCCCGTGCTTTGGCTTTGGCGGACTGCAGGAGGCTGTTGAAGCCTTCCAGCATGCCGTTGGTGATCTGGCTCTCGAACCAGCGCAGTATCCCGTCCCAATGATTCATCAGGGTGTAGGCGACCTTGACCAGAGGGGGTAACCCGCTGGCCTTGGCGTTCTCGATCCAGGCCTTGAGCAGTACCGCGCCCTGATGGCCATTCTGGATCGTGAAGATCTCTTGGAAGGTCAGGCGGAACTGGTAAGCCTGCGCCGTCTTGAGGTTCTGATTCTTGAGGAGTTCCTGGAGCTTGGCGCTCTGTTTGGCCGAGAGCTTTCCCGGGTTCTTGAGC
>JBMFWV010000236.1:0-729 GCA_049964915.1 Rhizomicrobium sp. | reverse complement strand
CCTTCGCCGCGGCGTGCCCCGAGGCGGCGCTGTTCGCCAGCCTCGCCCGCTGCGTCCAGCCAGCCGGACCGTGACACAGGGGGCAAGTGCCCCGAACCCGCCCCGTCCCGACAATCCCCAACGCCTGCCAGATATAATCCAAAATCGCGATGGGCCAGCGCGGCGCGTAGCCACGCCCGGAGCTTGGCGAGCCGGTTACGCAGACACGCGGTGAATAAGATGGGCTAAGGCTGGCACCCCGGTTTGTGGTGAACAAGATCCCCGGAAACAAATCCAGAATCAATCCTTCGGCTGCTGTGGCGCTGTGAAGCTTGTGGGCAGCCGCCGACCTGTGGGCAAGGCGGGGAAAACACCCTTCGTTTTCCCCGGCTTGTCCATAGGGGACCGCGTCTTCGCGGTCAGGCGGGGATCGGCGCAGCCGACTGTCCACAAATTCACAGCGTCTCGCCTCCATCGGGTTACGCCGCCTTCGCCATGGACGCGGCGGTCGACCCGAAATACGCTTCGTCGGGCGTCTGCCAGCCCAGCGCCTGGTGCGGTCGTCGCCGGTTATACCAGTCGAAGAATTCGCTCAGGCTGCGTTTCTGATCGATGCCGGTCGCAGCCGGACGCAGGTAGACCCACTCATGCTTCACGGTCCACCAGAGCCGCTCGACGAAGTGCGGCGGCTCCGGTTTTTTGGACAGGTGTGTAAGCTAAGGCTGGCCGGTCGAGAGAGGAGCCAGAGAT
>JBMFWV010000235.1:0-730 GCA_049964915.1 Rhizomicrobium sp. | reverse complement strand
TGTTCGCCGGAAAGCGTTACAACAACCTCGCTCGCCTTCACCGGCCAGAAAAACTTCTCTTCTTCGAGACGCTTGTACCAGAGCACGAAGCCGTTTTTCTCCCACGTCAGAATCTTCAGCTTGTTGCGCCGCTTGTTGATGAACACGAAGAGCGACGTGTCAAAAGGGTTTGCCTTCATCACGCCCTCAACCACGGCCGCAAGGCCGTCAATCTGCCGGCGCATGTCGATCGGAGCGCGGTGCAGGTAAACGCGTTCAATCCGCCGGTCAAGCCGTAACATCGTGCCCTCCGGCCAGAATGACTGCCAGAACGTCGGCCGGTGGCCAGGCGCCAAATTCCAGCACATGTCCACCAACATGCTGCAACCGGAGAAACGGCAAAAGCCTGTCCGTCCGCGTTTGTTCGGGTTCAACGCGTACCGCCACAAATGGGCCCGCCAGCTCCGTCGATTGCCGCTCCTCCCGCGGCTTACGCGGCCCTGACACCTTCACGGTCTTAGCCATCATGCCTCTTCGTCTGAAGTGGACCACCGCGTCATAGAGCATGCGAACCTTGACCCCATGGGCCCGCGCATACTCGGTCAGCGACAGGCCCAGGGCTTCGGCTCGTCGCAAATGCTCAAGGCAGTGTCGCTGGTGTTCCGTCAGTCCGTCGTCCATCTCTTCACCTCCGTTCTGGTCGAGGTCACAAAGATGGCCCTCCGCGGCGCCTCAGAAAAGAATGTGGTTA
>JBMFWV010000234.1:0-741 GCA_049964915.1 Rhizomicrobium sp. | reverse complement strand
CACCGCCCCCTTGAACAACGCCCCCAATGCCCGCCTTACCCGCCGCGTGTTCGTGCCGGCGAGATAGGTCGCCGCAATCAACGCCTCCACCTGCTTCGTCATCCGGGCATAACGAGGCAGCGTGGCACTTTGCCATTCCGCCGTTCCACCCCCGGGCTTCGGCATCCGCCCCCGCGGCACCGTAATCTCGAGCGGGCCGAACGAGCCGAGGATTTGCCGATGACGGACACCATGGCGATATCCTGTTGCCTCGCCACCACGGCGATATCGCTCCCGCCCCAGCGCCGTCGTCAGCTCCTCCTCCAGCATGTTCTCGATGAACCCGCGGATCCGATCCCGCACCCCCGCCTCAATCGCGTCGAACCAGCCCTCCCCATCAAAAAGGCTGGCTTCCGGCGTTCCCGTGCTATTCTTCTCCATGGCGTGATCTCCATCGGCGCGACAACGCCGAATCTGGTGGTTGAACTCACCCGGAGATTACGCCACCCAGAATTTCCACACACTTCACGACGCCACCCGTGCGTTTGTGCATTTACGATCTTTTGCACAATTGCACTTGTGCACTTTATTGCAGCCGCGGCCGGCAGCCTGCGGCCGCGTCGTCAGGCGCGCTCCTTCATAAGAGGAGTCGCATTTACCCTCATACAAGGCACAAATACCAGGAATTCAAACGATTTCAGACGGCTTTCATGCACTTCTGCACATTTGCATCTGTGCAAAGGCGGACGGGAGGGTCGCTTG
>JBMFWV010000233.1:0-741 GCA_049964915.1 Rhizomicrobium sp. | reverse complement strand
GGTTTCAGCTCTCCCAATCCACCTTCACCTTTCGCCACGTGCGGCTGACCACGTCCTTACCCACGGACCCCTTGAACAACGCCCCCAATGCCCGCTTCACGCGCCGCGTGTTCGTGCCGGCGAGATAGGTCGCCGCAATCAACGCCTCCGCCTGCCTGGTCATCCGCGCATAACGGGGCAGTGCGGCACTCCGCCATTCAGCTGTCCCACCCTCGGGCTTTGGTAGCCGACCCCGCGGCACCGTGATGTCGAGCGGGCCAAACGAACCGAGGATTTGCCGATGACGGACACCATGGCGATACCCGCTGGCCCCTTCGCCACCCCGCCGGTACCGCTTCCGTCCAAGTGCTGCCGTCAGCTCTTCCTCGAGCATCGTTTCAATGAACCCGCGGATCCGGTCCCGTACACCTGTCTCGATCGGGTCAAACCATGCCGCCCCGTCAAACAGGCTGGCTTCCGGCGTCGATGTGCTATTCGTCTCCATGGCGTGATCTCCATCGGCGCTACAATGCCGAGTCTGGTGGTTGAACTCACCCGGAGATTACGCCACCCAGAATTTCCACACACTTCACGACGCTACCGTCAGCGACCTCGCCGAGCAGCCTTACCACCAGAGTCTTCAGGTCCGACGGCGACAGACCATCGATCTCAACCCGGGCAACCACATCCAGGTTGAACACGCCGCGTCGCGGCAATCAAAAAGGCCCCCGTCGAGTAGGCGTGGCGGATTACTCCACCACG
>JBMFWV010000232.1:0-820 GCA_049964915.1 Rhizomicrobium sp. | reverse complement strand
GCAGGAGACCCGGCTGGTCGATTCCGACGCCGAAAACCAGTCGGTGGACGCCGATGTGGCCTTGCAGGAACTCGGCTCGGACGCTGTCAGCTTCGGGTATTTCACCGCGATGGTGACGGTCTGGGATACCGACGAGGCGGCAGTCACCGAGAAGGTCCGGCTGGTCGGCCGCGCGGTGCGCGCGCAGGGCTTCGTCGCGGTCGAGGAGACGCTGAACGCGGTCGAGGCCTGGCTCTCCAGCCTACCCGGCCAGTGCTACGCCAATATCCGCCAGCCGCTGGTCTCGTCGCTGAACCTGGTTCACATGCTACCGCTCTCTGCGGTCTGGGCCGGGCCAGAGCGCAACGCCCATCTCGACGGTCCGCCGCTGCTGGTGGCGCACACCGCAGGCTCGACGCCGTTCCGCCTCGTGCTGCACCAAGGGGATGTCGGCCACACGCTGATCGTCGGGCCCACCGGTGCGGGCAAGAGCGTGCTGCTGGCGCTGATCGCGCTGCAGTTCCGCCGTTACCCCGGTGCGCGAGTGGTGATTTTCGACAAGGGGCGCTCATCCAAGGCGGCCGTGCTCGGCATCGGCGGTGCGTTTCACGATCTCGCCCTCGGCGGCGAGGCATCGCACGACCAAGATCACGCGGTCGCCTTCCAGCCGCTGGCGCGCATCGACGATGCGGCCGAGCGTGCCTGGGCGGCCGACTGGACCGCGACCCTGCTGGTCCAGGAAAGCATCGAGCTGACGCCGGAAGTCCGCGGCGCCATCTGGTCGGCACTGGGTTCGCTCGCCACCGCGCCGGTGCCCGAGCGCACGCTGTCGGGCTTCGCC
>JBMFWV010000231.1:0-836 GCA_049964915.1 Rhizomicrobium sp. | reverse complement strand
CCGCGACCACGGCAACGCCCTACCCAGGACGCCGCCCGGATGGGGAGGCACCGGCTTCGGGCTACGCCCTCCGCCGGCACCTCCCCATCCGCATTCTCATCCTGATTGACGCTGGATTCTCACGTTGATTGTCGCGCGACACGGCCGCCAGGGCAACGCCGTCTGTCTGTCGATATCTCATGAAAAGCCTCTTTTGGTGGTCGTTGATGTGACGGCCGGGCACGAAGGTCTCCCCGTTGCGAGGAGGTATCCTCCGCGACCCGGACGGCCGCGACCACGGCAACGCCCTACCCAGGACGCCGCCCGGATGGGGAGGCACCGGCTTCGGGCTACGCCCTCCGCCGGCACCTCCCCATCCGCATTCTCATCCTGATTGACGCTGGATTCTCACGTTGATTGTCGCGCGACAGACAAATGGCACCTTGATGAAATGGTGATCACCATTGGCGGCGAGAAGCACTGGCTTTGGCGGGCCGTTGATAATCGCGGCGATGTGCTGGAGATCCTGGTCCAGAAACGGCGAAATGCCCGAGCGGCCCGCCGGTTTCTCCGCAAGCTGATGCGCCGATGGGGGCAGCCGCGCGTCGTGGTGACCGACAAACTCCGCAGCTATGATGTTGCACTCCGCACGGATTGCCGCAGTGCCGATCACCGATCGCACAAGCGGCTGAACAACCGGATCGAGGCGTCCCATCGTCACACCAGGCGACGAGAAAAGATCATGGGTCGGTTCAAATCCCCGGGTCATGCCCAGAGATTCCTAGCCCATCTTATTCACGGCGTGTCTGCGTAACCGGCTCGCCAAGCTCCGGGCGTGGCTACGCGCCGCGCTGGCC
>JBMFWV010000230.1:0-882 GCA_049964915.1 Rhizomicrobium sp. | reverse complement strand
AGAGAAAGCGTGCTCCGCATGCATCACTCTCACCATCTCATCACGCTCTATCTTCAGGCAGCTACAAGCTGACATGGCCGTGCAAGTCGCGATCCGGAGGCCACCTGCAATAGCAAGCGCCTCCTCGCCTATAAAACTCCCTGCGTCAAAAATTGCAATCGTCGCTTCCTTTCCGCTGGAAGATACGACTGTATGCTTGACCCGCCCCTTCTGAAGATAAAAAATTGCATCCGCCAAATCCCCTTGCGAGAACAGCGCGTCGTCTTTCGTTATCTGCACCTGCCGCCGCCCCAGGCCGACAGTTGACAAAAAAAACACCAACATCAAATGCACGGCTTCCAGTTGGGTCCATGAAACCTGACTTTCCGTCTTGCGACTTCGGCTGCAGCACGCGGAGGAGGATTGATTGAGTCCGTAGAGTTCTGTAGAAGCTGTTGAAGGGTGAGCGAGAGCGAGCCATCGTGGCGATTCCTTAGGATGTTGTTTACGAAGACGACATTCAGGGTACGGACCGGGGACATACCTGACAGATTGAACCGGGCAGATGCCTGACACTGCAACGGGGTCGTGAGGGTTTAGAACATCTTTCATGGCCTGGAAAACGAGCAGTGTAATGGACGAGAAGTTGCGGTTTGTCTTTGAGTATGAGCGAGATGAGCAGACGATGAAGGATCTGTGCGCCAGCTTCGGCATCTCGCGTGAGACCGGCTATGTATGGCTGCGGAGATACCAGCAGCTGGGGGCCGCCGGGCTGCTGGAACTGAACCGGGCTCCGCGCTCGCATCCCAACCAGACTGCGCCGGAGCTCGAACAAGCGGTGCTGGAACTCCGACAGGCGCACATGCGATGGGGACCGCGCAAGCTCAAGCGCATTCTCGAGCG
>JBMFWV010000229.1:0-885 GCA_049964915.1 Rhizomicrobium sp. | reverse complement strand
GGCGCACGCGGATCTGGGGCGCAGCGACCTTCCTGATCGGCCTTGGCTTCTATCTTCTGGTGCTGCCCGCAACCGATACCGGTGGAGCGATCGGACTGGTCTCTCTGCGCTTTCTTACCGTGGGTGAGGCTGGCCTGGCACTCATCATGGCGGCCCTGCTCGGCCTGACCACCGCGCTCGGGATCTACGGGTTGAAGCAGGGTGCACACGTTACATCCGGCAAGACGATCCTGGGCGCGATCGTCGCGATCGTGCCAACACTTCTATGCTGCTCGCCAATTCTGCCTCTTGTAATTGCGACAATCGCCTCCGTACTGCCGGCGGCAGGAACATTGGGCCTGCCGATACAGGGTTTCATCGCCACGCATGAAGCCTGGCTCTACGGGATCGCAATTATTTTTATGGCCTGGGGGCTTTACGCCAACGCACGACGCACACTTTATTGCACGTGTTGAACCGTTAGGGCCTTCTCTTGGCGACCAAGAGACAACACAAACATGACAGGAAGTCACTATGCCTAGCCGCCGCAACATAATGGCCATCGCCGGTAGTCTCTTTACCGGCTTGTTGACGCTTCTCGGCTTCGGTCAGAAATCAGCCATCGCTCGGATTGCCGTTGATCCGCCTTCTTCGGAGGGCATGATGAATGGGATGATGGGGCAAAGCATGTCCCACATGGACATGCACGGGATGATGTCTCGCGACAACATGATGGGGCCAATGCGGCTCGGTATGGAACTGTTCGAGCGGCATGCGGAAATCACCCGTGCGACCGATTATCTACCAAACGGTATTATCGACACTACGGTGTCGAGTAACCCGAAAACCGCCAAGCTGATCCAGGCCCACGTGATCGAAATGTATGCTCGCCTCGCAGACAACCGC
>JBMFWV010000228.1:0-928 GCA_049964915.1 Rhizomicrobium sp. | reverse complement strand
AATGCAGGAGAAAAAAGCATTGGTCTGGAAGGACAGGTAAAAGGATTTGGTAAGGTATACTATGATCCAACAATGATGGCAAACATTTTCGGACTTTCGGAAATGGTTGATTGCTGCAGAGTTACCTTCGACTCGGATGTCAAGGACGCATGTTGGAAGAATTCTCGAAGAAAAAATGACCATATGATGTATGAATTCAAACCTGAGAACACAGAGGGTCACAAAACAGGATTTAGAATTCGGATTTCTTCGATGACAGAGCGATGACTCGACGCTTCCGCCTCTCCTCTCACTTTCTTTAGTTAACTGATGTAGTAGTAACAGGTTGTTGCTAATCATTTCTTAGAGTGCAAAACCAACATTGACTAAAGAGAGCGACATTTAATTGTTATTGAATCTGTCTGATTTACAGGCAGAAGCAAAAGCAAGTTTTTTCATCAAGAAACGAGGTAAAGCGGTGAAGGTATCACCCAGAAGATCAACAGTCCCGATACGCTGAACACGGAAGGTTTCCGGCGCGCATCGTAGCCGTCTACGTAAGAATCAGTACCGAGAACGAGCGATAAAAATTCAAATTTCAACGCCATTGCAACTGTTGCAACAGAGAAGCCGAAGACAGTAGTATCTCCATCAATACACAAGCAATTTCGACCAGACAACTTGCTACAGTCTCCTATTTGATAAGAGGAAGACAGTCGAAAAAGAAGCGACAAGATCAAAGAAGAATTCATCGAGTTACGACAGAAGAGGAACAGGTCAAGATTCTCTTACTGTCAGCAGGTCGAAAACAAGAATCCACGTTTTCGATCGAAAGTCAACCAATTCCGGTCCGATTTTCAATTTAAAGACATCGCTGTATTCGTCTCATCAAGACGAAGAGATCCGCACAGGAATCGTTGAAATCGACCAGGTCGATCAAAAGTTACAG
>JBMFWV010000227.1:0-994 GCA_049964915.1 Rhizomicrobium sp. | reverse complement strand
AGCACTGCGCCATTCCGCCGTCCCACCCTCCGGATTTGGTATCCGACCCCGCGGCACCGTGATCTCCAACGGGCCAAACGAGCCTAGAATTTGCCGATGACGGACACCGTGACGATACCCGTTGGCTCCTTCGCCATCCCTGCGGTATCGCCCCCGCCCAAGCACGGTCGTCAGCTCTTCCTCAAGCATCGCTTCAATGAACCCGCGGATCCGGTCCCGCACGCCCGTCTCGATCGGGTCGAACCATGCCGCCCCGTCAAACAGGCTGGATTCCGGCGTCGCTGTGCTATTCGTCTCCATGGCGGAGGCAGCAAAGGTTCCGTCGGCGTAGCCGATGGAAAGCTGCCGGAGGTGTGATCTCCATCGGCGCTACAACGCCGAGTCTGGTGGTTGAACTCACCCGGAGATTACGCCACCCAGAATTTCCACACACTTCACGACGGCACCCGTCGGCAAAAGCTGGATCGCCTGCGCCCTCGGCCAGAAAGCATGTCGTGAGGATTTGTCCACCGCCTACCACCGCGTCCCGCGCCTATTCGCCGCCTTAGCCAGTGCGGCTCACCGCCGATGGTGATCACCATCTCGTCGATATGCCATTTGTCCACCGTCGGCGGTCTGTCGCGCCGGATCCGTGCTGCGATCTGCGGCCCCAACCGATCGACCCATACCCGTATCGTCTCGTAGCTCACCGTCACACCGCATTCAGCCAGCAAATCCTCAGCCCAGTGTTCCTTAGCCCATCTTATTCACGGCGTGTCTGCGTAACCGGCTCGCCAAGCTCCGGGCGTGGCTACGCGCCGCGCTGGCCCATCGCGATTTCGGATCATATCTGGCAGGCGTTGGGGATTGTCGGGACCGGGCGGGTTGGGGGCACGTGCCCCGTGTGTCACGGTCCGGCTGGCTGGACGCAGCGGGCGAGGCTGGCGAATAGCGCGGCCTCGGGGCACGCCGCGGCGAAGGCGATACGCACGCGGCTCGCCGTCTCGGTGATGCG
>JBMFWV010000226.1:0-1183 GCA_049964915.1 Rhizomicrobium sp. | reverse complement strand
CGCCCTCTATGGTATGTTGGTTGCGGCATTACTATGGTACAAGAAGTTCCGAAGAGTCTGGAACAACAAGGATTTGTGTTTGATCCATATGACTCCTGCGTTGCAAACAAAGTGGTCGACAACAAGAAACACACTGTGTGTTTTCATGTTAATGATCTTGACAATTTTGAGAAATGGTTAAACAAGATGTATGGAGCGCATGGTGAAGTTAAAACAACAAGAGGCAAGGTTCACGACTACCTGGGAATGGTTTTTGATTTCTCCCAGGAAGGTCAAGTCAAGGTTGACCTGGTGGATTATATTTCCAACATGGTTGAAGAATTCCCCATGAACCTCAAGCCTACGGATACAGCACCAACCCCAGCATCTGAGAATTTATTTGCTGAAGGTGATGGTCCAAAACTCGACAAGGACAAGGCCGAGTTCTTCCATACTTTTGTTGCTAAGGGTCTGTTTGCCTGCAAGCGAGCACGCCCTGATATTCACACAGCTATTGCATTGCTGTGCACAAGAGTCAAGTCCCCCAACCAAGATGATTGGAACAAGCTGGTCCGGTTGATCAAGTATTGTAATGGGACACGTCAGGACAAATTGATATTGTCAACTGAAGATTTGCATGTCATCAAGTGGTATGTGGATAGCGCCTTTGGTGTGCATCCTGAACTCAAGAGCCACACCGGAGCCGTCATGACATACGGGGGTGGAGCAGCTCAATCAATTTCCCGCAAGCAGAAATTGAACACACGAAGTAGCACCGAAGCTGAGCTTGTTGGTGCCGATGATGCGGCAACTATGATATTGTGGACCAAGCTATTTATGGAAGCTCAAGGTCACACAATTGAAAAAAATATTTTGTACCAAGATAACAAGAGTACAATTTTATTGGAGAACAACGGAAAACGCAGCTCGAGCAAGCGTACACGTGCGTTTAACATCCGTTATTTTTTTCTGACCTATCAAGTTGAAAAAGGAAGTACTGCTCTACCACTGAGATATCGGGCGATTATATGTCAAAATCACTTCAAGGAAAATTGTTCCAAAAATTCAAGAAAGCAATCATGGGACATTGAGTTTCGGCCAAAGGATTGGTCAACAGGAGTGTGTTGGAGGAATTTGAGAAAAGAAGAGAGGGGAAAGCGAAGAGCCCATTGCTCTGAAATCAAAGCAATCCAATTTTAAAACC
>JBMFWV010000225.1:591-1309 GCA_049964915.1 Rhizomicrobium sp. | reverse complement strand
GTTCGCGAAGAAAATCCTCCCCGCCAAATCCACCTTGCAACCCCTCCACAATCCCAATACCCTGTCCCTTGCGAGCCGTCTGCATCGTCTTCCTCCTGAATGTCGTCTTCGTAAACAACATCCTAAGGAATCGCCACGATGGCTCGCTCTCGCTCACCCTTCAACAGCTTCTACAGAACTCTACGGACTCAATCCCAGCCAAGCCAACGCAACTGAAATCCTGCTGACAGATTCCATAGACCCCATAAGAGGCAGTAAGGCGGCAGATGGAGTGGACCCCGAAATTGAGACAGGGGAATAAGACACATTTCTCAGCGAATGGAGAATAGTGTCATGGGTCTGAATCGACGGAAGTTCACGCGGGAGTTTAAGGAAGCCGCCGTGAGGCGGCTGGAGTTGGGGGCATCGGTGGCGGAAGTGACCCGTGCCTGTGAAGTCAACGCGAATGTCCTGCATCGCTGGCGGCGCGAACTGCGCGAGTTTGGCGGCAAGGCATTCACCGGGCCGGGTCGGAGCCGCGCCGATGAAAATCGCATTGCGGCGCTGGAACGAAAAGTGGGCCAGCAGGCGGTGGAGATCGATTTTTTACGGGGATGCTTGCAGCATGTGGAAGAGCAGCGGAAGCTGCAGGCATTGACTACCCGCGGCTCGTCTACCCGTACGTCGAGAAGCAAATGAACCTGGCCATTCCCATCCCTGTTAGCGAGCTCTGCCGGCT
>JBMFWV010000225.1:0-581 GCA_049964915.1 Rhizomicrobium sp. | reverse complement strand
CGGACATGGAGTTGCGCGATGAGATCCAGCGCATCGCCCTGGAGTTCAGCTATTACGGCAGCCGGCGTGTGGTGCGAGAACTGCGCGAGCGCGGCTGGCCGGTGAACCGCAAGAAGGTACAGCGGCTGATGCGCGAGGACAACCTGCTGTGTTTGCGCAAACGCCGGTTCGTGGTGACCACCGACTCCAATCACGGTCTGCCGGTGTATCCGAACCTGGCGCGCAATATGGTGCTGACGGGCATCGATCAGCTATGGCGAGCCGACATCACCTACGTTCGGCTGGAAACGGAGTTCGTCTATCTGGCGGTGGTCCTGGATGCGTTCTCGCGCAAGGTCATTGGCTGGGCGCTGGACCACACGCTGGAGGCGACGCTGACCATCGAGGCCTTACAGATGGCGCTGAAGATACGCAGGCCCAGTGCCGGCCTGGTGCATCACTCCGATCGCGGCGTGCAGTATGCATCGGGGGATTACACCGATCTGCTAAAGGCCAACGGCATCCAGATCAGCATGAGCCGCCGCGGCAACCCGTACGACAACGCCCCGTGCGAGTCGTTCATGAAGACGCTCAAGTACGAG
>JBMFWV010000224.1:0-1316 GCA_049964915.1 Rhizomicrobium sp. | reverse complement strand
CGCGCCCCATAAGGGCGTCCCATCACGCTCCATACGGCGGGGTCTTCCGAGCCCAGGCGCCACACCGCATAGCCTGCCGGCTGATAGATATCGGCGGCATGAATGTCGTCAAAGGCAGTAGCTGCGTCGAGGAACCAGACGTCGTGGCGCTCGCCGTTCTGCTCGTATGAAAAATGCGGGTTGTTGGTGGCACCATCGAAGCGCACGTCCGCTCCCGCATCATGGGCATCAATCATCGCCTGCTGGAAACTGAGTTCGTACGTGCCGTCCTTGTTCCAGTCGTAGCCATATGCACCGATGGCGATGATGGTGTGGCTGGGCGCCAGCACCTTCATGCGCTTGTCGAGCTCCGATTCAAACCAGCCCTGACCGGCAACCGCGCCGGGGTTGTCTGTCTCAGTATGCTCGTCATAGGCCATGAGCACGGTGTAGTCGATGACGCGGGCGTAGGCCGCGAATGGCCAGGTATCGCTGTCGAACGGTGCTGCCTGGGCAATCGTCCAGCCATGGGAACGGAACTGCTTGTGCAGCTCAGCGAGGAACAGCCACAGGTCGTGATAGGAATGGTGGGGTACGCTCTCAAAGTCGACACAGATGCCCTGCAGGTGGTGAACTGCGATGAACTGGGTCACGCTTTCAACCAACGCCTTGCGCCGGGTCGGGCTGGCAAGAAGGCTGGCCAGTGCCTTGCCATGAAAGGTGCCGCCCGAAGCATTCTGCAGGACCGGAACGATGGCAGTGTTGGGTTTGTTGCGCAGCACATAGGCATAGAGGCGATTGTTGAAGCTTGTGCTCAGCGTGGCATCGGGACCCGTGAGGTTAAGCCAGGTCGGCATGATGGCATCAAGCTTCGGCAAGGCATGTTTGAGCGCGGGATAGACGTTATCGGCCGAGGCCCAGCTGGGGAAAAACGCAATCGAGAGTGGCCGGCCTTTGCGCGGCAGCATGGCACGCGAAAGGGGCAGGGCATGCATGCGCCGTTCATTGCGCAGCCGACGCAGCGCCGCGAGGCGGGCCCGCCGGGCCCGCAATCTCTGCGCCATCGATTCTGCCAGATCAACCAGGCCAGGGGCCTCAGCCTTGCGCTCCAGCGCCGCAGTTTTGATCGCGACCAGCTGTCCGGGCATCTTGAGGCCGGACAAGGGCGAGGTCACAAAAAGGCTGGCAAGAAAGTACATGCCCACCAGCGTGGAGACGATGGCTACGGTCCAGCCAATCGCAGAAATTCGTACCGCGCGCTTGCCGCTCGCGTCGAAAAAAACCGGCTTTTCTGTCATACGCGTTTTGCCCCGACGGCCAAGTTCTAGACCAGAGCG
>JBMFWV010000223.1:0-1497 GCA_049964915.1 Rhizomicrobium sp. | reverse complement strand
CCCGAAGACCCTGTTACTGGCTCGGCCTACACCGCACTTGCCCCGTATTGGGCAAAAAGACTGGGGAAAACCATGCTCAACGCGCGGCAGGTTTCTCAGCGTGGCGGTGAAATTCACTGTGGTGTTGCACTTGATCGCGTCACTCTCACAGGTGCTGCGGCTACTTTCATGGTGGGAGAGATTCGATTGCCAGAGGTCCATGAGGCGCTATGAACGAATGGCCGCCGGGCCGAGACCGCGTGATGCGGCTGAATCAGACTGGAGACAGACGTTAAGTTGGGGTATTCTCTGATGGATAGGCTCGGCTGTGGCCGGGGTAGGCTGTTAGCAGACTTGGGTTTGGTTGAAATCTGCCGCCATTTCTAGTGCGATTTATGAGAAAACGTCGTTTAGGATCTGCATGTCCTGTTGAAGATATACGAGGGTTGGCATTGATCACACGGCGTTGGCTTTCTCTTTTGACAATCTTGGTGCTTTGTTCTTGGACGCCCTTGCTCTGGGCGGCACCCCAGAATGCGCTGCCCAGTGTCGGCCTCTACTATGGCTCGGGGCCGGTTCCGGTGGCCTTTCACGACTTCGACTGGCTCATCGTCAATCCGGGCGAGCAGCGTCTGCCCAGCGATTTTCCCGGACAGCAAGTCTTTTCCTATGTCAGTATCGGTGAGACGGTGCCCGGTGACTCCCGCTATGCACAGTTGCCAACCGACTGTGTTTTGGGTAGCAATCCCCATTGGGGCGGTAAGATCATCGATTTGGCCAAGACCAGTTGCCGAACGTATCTGCTGCAGCAGGTAGTCGACCCCATCTGGGCACAGGGCTACCGCGGATTTTTTCTCGATACCCTGGATTCGTATGAGTCCGTTACCCAGGGTGCAGCGCGCAGCGCGCAAGAACAGGGGCTGGTGGACCTGATTCAGGCCATCAAGGCCGCACATCCCAATGCCAAACTCATCGCCAATCGCGGCTTTGCGGTTCTCCCGCAGATCCATCAGGATCTTGTTGGAGTGCTGGCGGAGTCCTTGTATCAGAGTTGGAGTCAGGCAGATCACCGTTATACTCAAGTCCCGGAGGCGGAGCGCACGGCCTTGCTACAGGAGCTACACAAAGCGCAGGGCTATGGGCTACCGGTGATCGTCGTCGATTATATGCCGACGTCCCTGAACCGGAAGGGTTGGTGGGAAGATGCCGAACGGATCCGCCAAGCGGGTTTCATTCCCTATGTCAGCAATCCCGAACTCACTGCAGTTGGTGCTGGGCTACGCGAGCCCATGCCGCGTAAGGTGCTGATTCTCTACAACAGCACCCAGCCAGAAGAGTACAGCACCCCCTTCGCTAACGGCGTCATGCCTCTGGAATATCTCGGCTACATCCCGGAATTCCGGCGTCTGTCCCAAGGTATGCCGCCCGCCCCAGTTCCGGGGGAATATGCGGGGGTTATCTTCTGGAGCGACGGAGACCCGGTGGATGATGTCGCCGCGCTTTCCAACTGGATCCTTG
>JBMFWV010000222.1:0-1751 GCA_049964915.1 Rhizomicrobium sp. | reverse complement strand
GCGGTCGAGGATCACGGCCTGGGAGAGTGGCGACAGCGAGGCGCCGAACATGCCCTGTAGGATGCGGAAGAGGATCAGCTGGTCGAGCGAGGTCGCCGCCCCGGCCAGAGCCGACATGAAGGTGAAGCCGGCTAGGCTGATCAGGAAGTAATTCTTGCGTCCGAGCCGCGTGGCAATCCAGCCCACCGGCGCGGTCATGATCGCGGCGGCGACGATGTAGGAGGTCAGAACCCAGGTAATCTGGTCGCGGCTGGCCTGCAGGCCGCCCTGCATGTAGGGCAGGGCGACGTTGGCGATGGTTGAATCCAGCACCTGCATGAAGGTGCCCATCATGGCGCAGATCATGGCGATGCGAAGGCCCGTCGACGTTTCGCGGCGCGGTCCGGGCGGAGGGGAAGTCGTCGAAGGCGCAGCCATGCTCAACCGGAAAAAGGAACTGATGTTGATAAGCCAGATGATGGCGCCTGGCGAAGGATAGGGAAAGAGCGCATGCAAGAATCTGTCAAGGACCTGTTGCGCAGGCCTTTCCGCTGCCTGGACGCGCGGCCTCTGATCACCGCGGCTCGCGAGGAGATCGAGTCCGTCCCGTCCCGTGCGGGACCACTTCCTGCGTCCGGTTGCTGCTATGGGGGCGTCGACAAGGCTTTGAACGTGGAAACCCTCCCTACGCACGCGGGCGAGGGCCTTTATGCGGGCTTGTGGCAGTGGGCAGGGGTTTTCTTGCGCCCATCTTGTCGGAGCAGCAATTGGGAGAGGCAGGCGCGGCGCAGGGAAGCGTGCCGGCGTGTGCGGCTATTTTCGCTGTCTTGATCTGGTCTCAGGTTTGGGCGCGCCTGATGGTGCCTGTGCAGGTCGAGCTTCGCGTCCTGTTGTCCAAATTCTGATGCTCCTGTTCGTTACAAGAGGCGCGCTGATTGCCCTTGATCTGTGAGATGGGCCACCGCCTTCTTGTCGAAGGAAACAAAGGTTTCTCCACCAAGCCAGTTGCCTTCGTAGGCAATGACGCCATCGGCAAAGTCCCCGCCCGCGTCGAGCATCAGCAAGCCAGACTCTACGGCCGGCCGGTTCACTTCCACGTTTGCAGCGGCAATTAGGGCCCGGATCGCACTGGCCGCGTCGGCTGGCCGGAAACCATAGACCCGCAGCAATACCCAGACAAATTCGCAGAGGCACGGCAACGCGACCGCGATCAACTTGGCATTGGTCAAGACTTTGGCGGCAACGGCCGCTTGTGCAGGATCGTCGCGCACAACGGCACGCACAAGGACATTGGTGTCTACTGCGACCTTCATTTCTTGTCTGCCCATCCTTGCGCAGCCGCCTCGTTGATTTCTTCGATGGTGGCAACCTTCTGCGACCTGCCGGCGAGTAGTCCAATGAAGCTGGCGATTGCCCCAGCTGGCCGCGCCGCCTTGAGCACTCCCCGGCCATCTGGCAACAAGTCCAACTCGATCTTGTCGCCTGGCCTGATACCCAGGTGTTGCAGGATGTCCTTCCGGAGCGTCACTTGCCCCCGTGCGGTCACGGTCAATTTGGGCATGGTGTTGTGGCCTCGCAAATTAGTCAGTGGACGTGGCACAAAGTAATGTAAAATTACCTTACCGTCAATGTCCGTCAAATCTGGCCCGCTCCATCGCCGACATGAGTTTCTTCGCGTTCCGGCGGCAGTTGGAATACAAGGCGGCGATGCGCGGCGGTCAAATCGTGGTGGCTGATCGCTTCTACGCCAGCAGCAAGACGTGCTCGGCGTG
>JBMFWV010000221.1:0-1828 GCA_049964915.1 Rhizomicrobium sp. | reverse complement strand
ATAATTCTCCACCACCGCGCCGAGCCGGATGGTGAGGCACGACAGGGAACTGTTCAGCAAGCTGGTAACATCGACCTCGGCCGCGAAGGGTGAGGATTTTCAAAGCGAACACGAGGCTCGGCGGCACCGTAGTTTTGGCAAAATCGAAAAGCAAGAGCCGGTCGCGGTTGTCTGTCCGTCGGGCCGGCGCTTCGGTGCCCGCAGATGCACTTCAGCTTGTGCATGCGTTGACGGCTTCATGCCGGGATCCGCAGCTAGACGGCGACACCGATGAGCCGACCGATACCGGCGGTGACAAGCATTGCCAATGCGCCCCAGAAGGTGACGCGCAGCGTTGGTCGTAGCAATTTCGCGCCGCCGGCGTAGGCACTGACGGCCCCCAATAAGCCCAGATACAGCAACGATGCGAGAATCACCGCAGCCACGGAATAGCCACGTGGTGCGATCGCGGTAACGAGCAGTGGCAGGCCGGCACCGGCTGAAAAACTCGCTGCTGAGGCCAGACTGGCCTGCAGCGGCCGTGCCGTCATGGCATCGTGGATGCCAAGCTCATCGCGCGCATGCGCTTCCAGCGCATTATGCGTCATCAGCTGTTCGGCGACCTGTTCGGCAAGTGCCGCATCAAGCCCGCGTCGGCGATAGATGCCCGCCAGTTCTTCGCGCTCGGCGAGCGGATTGGCGTGCAGTTCAGCCGACTCCTTGGCAAGATCGGCGTGTTCGGTGTCGGCCTGAGAGGAAACCGAGACATATTCTCCGGCGGCCATCGCAAGCGCTCCTGCCACGAGGCCGGCGACGCCAGCCACAAGAGCTGCGCTGCGCCCCGAAGAGGCGGAGGCGACGCCGGCGATGAGGCTGGCGGTCGAGACAATACCGTCATTGGCTCCAAGCACCGCCGCCCGCAACCAGCCGGTACGATCGGAGAAATGACGCTCGCGATGACCTAATGGATGGAGCATGCTGGCACCTGCAGTTGGAGACAGAACATTTTGCCCTTGGCTGGGCCACTTGCGGCACTCATGCGCGATCCAAAGGGCAGATGGCAAGCCATCATGACGGCAGGGGCGCTGCTGGCGGCCTGGCCTACGGGATAGCAGGCTCAGTGCGCCGGCAACTGACTCTCATCCGCAAGATTGGAAAAGCGCGTAAAGCGGTCATCGAACTGCAGGGGTATTGCGCGGGTGGCACCATGACGGTGCTTTTCCACCAGTACTTCGGCGCGACCCATGACCCGTTCGCACTTTTCCAGCCATTTGGTGTGCTCCGGCGTTCCAGGCTCTGGTTCGCGGCTCTTCAGGTAATATTCCTCGCGGAAGACAAACATCACGACATCGGCGTCCTGCTCGATCGAACCGGACTCACGCAGATCAGAAAGTACTGGACGCTTGTCGTCGCGGGCATCGACACCACGTGACAGTTGCGAAAGGGCGAGGATCGGCAGGTTGAGTTCCTTGGCCAGGGCTTTCAGCCCGGTTGTGATCTGGGTGATTTCCTGGACCCGGTTTTCCGCCCGCCCGGCCGAGGTCACGAGCTGCAAATAGTCGATCACGATCAGGCCAATGTTCTTTTCGCGCTTGAGGCGACGGGCGCGGGCTGCGATCTGTGCGATCGAGATGCCACCGGTGTCGTCAATATAAAGCGGCAGATCGGAGAGATCCTGGGTGGTCAGGACGAACTTCTCCCACTCGCTCTCGCTGAATTTGCCGTTGCGGATCTTCCACATCTCGATTTCGCTCTGCTCGGCAAGTATGCGGCCGGAGAGCTGCTGTGCTGCCATTTCCAGACTGAAGAACAGAACCGGAGCACCACGGGGCTCAACACCCGCGGCCAC
>JBMFWV010000220.1:0-1834 GCA_049964915.1 Rhizomicrobium sp. | reverse complement strand
CAATGGGTTACGCCGAACCCGAAGGCCTATATGTGCCTATAGACCGCGAACCCAGGTCCAGGAGGATCATTGTGACCGTCCCGTCGGGTCTTCAAGCCGGATCGATGTTTTGTGTTGTGCTCGGGGGATGTTGCGGGAGGCAGCGGAATCTCCCCATGTTCTTTTCCGAATTTTCGCGCCATACTCACCTCACAGGGCGCAAGCAGGGCTTTCCATTGCAGAAGTCCGGTGCAGCGACCTCCTGCTATTTCAGCACATCGCCGGCCAGAAAGCGCACCGGCCGGCCTTTGAGGCCCGGCATCGCCTTGGCCTGCTGGATGGTGGCCTCCGCTTTCTCTGCGCGTCGTAGCGCCTCTGCCGCCCGTCCTTCGGCTACCTGGGCGGACTTGGCGGCCTTCTGTGCCTCCACGGCGTTCGCCCGCGCTTTCTCCTGCTCAGCCTCCAGCGCTCGCCTCCGGCGCTCCGCTGCCTCAATCACCATCGCCAGTCGCGCCTCTGCCTGACGCTCGATTTCCGCGATCCTGGCTTTGGTGGCTTCCAGTTCCGCACCCAGGTCGGGTGATGCCCCGACGGGCTCCGGCTCATTCGCCCCACCAGCCCGACGCAGCGCCGCCAGTGGCTCCAGGGGGTCATCGTCGCGGGTCATCAGAGTCGCCGCCTGCTTCAGCAACGGGTGCGCCTGCTCCGGGGCCATAAGCAGAACTTGCTTGATACCGCGCTCGGCGAGCGCCGCCCGGCGCCGGGCAGCACGCAATCGATTCCCGTCCCTGCTGTTCTTGGCCATAGCTAATCATGGCACATATCGCCACCGAAAGGTTGCATATCTTCCGGCGCTGGCCAAAGCCAGCGGCCTCCCGAATTGACGCCCCCATTCTACAGGACTTTTTGGCTCCTACATGTCACATGTAACACAAAGGAGACAGATCATGACACCTGTTGCCGTGCGTGTTCAAAAGCGCCGCGATGCCCTGCGACGAGCTGGCTTACGGCCCGTTCAAATCTGGGTACCGGATACCCGCGCCAGGGGATTTGACGAAGAATGCCGCCGCCAGGCGCGCCTTGTTGCTGAAGCTGACCGGCAGGATGCCAAGCTTGCCGCCTTCCTCGATGCCGCCATCGCGGATCTGGATGGCTGGGAGTGAAGCGCGGAGATCTCGTGACCGTCGCCCTGCAAGGCGATTTCGGCAAACCGCGCCCAGCCCTGGTCATACATGCAGACCGCTTTGATGAAACCGCCACAGTGACGATTTTACCCATCACAGGTGCCCTCGCGGAGGCCCCCCCTACTGAGGTTGCCGGTGGCCCCCTCCGAGACCAATGGCTTGCGGAAACGGTCTCAGATCATGATCGACAAGGCCAGCACAACCCAGCGGGACAAGATCGGCTCCACGTTCGGTCATCTGGATGACGAAACCATGATGTCAGTGACCCGCAGCTTGGCCGTTTTCCTCGGTATTGCCTGATGTTCAACCGCCGCCCATACACGGAATTCCTGGCACTGCGGGGTGCCCGTCCCCCGCGTGGTTCTGCAACCTGACGTCCCAAGGTAGCATGACGTTACGCGATCGGTTCCGTGATCGATAGCCGCGTTCAAGGATTTATGGCCAACAAAAACACGCCATAATTCATGTGCAAGCTGCCTCCAGCAGGGATGAAAATCATGAAAGCCAAGCACCTTCGACTCATTGTCGGCCTCTTCACCCTAGCCATCGCTGGTTCTACATCCATCGCGATAGCAGGACCGCCACCATGGGCCGGCGGTCCTCATGGTCCTCCACCTCCAGGCTGGGGCCACCCACCCGGACCACCACCCTGGGCACACGGCCCGCACAGG
>JBMFWV010000219.1:0-2102 GCA_049964915.1 Rhizomicrobium sp. | reverse complement strand
AACAAAGGGATGGATGAAATCGGTCCTCACGGAGGCGAACCTATCCCCCCGTTACCCACTCACTTTTCAAAAGAGGCGAAGCAATGTTTCAGGAAAAATTCCGCTCAAGGGAGCGCGCGTATGACGCCTGGGGTCCGGTGATCCTCGTTTGTCCAGATGTCACCCGCAGCTGGCTTGTGGCGTCTGCCAGCATCGGCCTTGAGCCGACGATGAAGAAGTGAATCGGAATTGGTTTCAGCGCTTGGAGTCGTGGAAGACAGCGGATGCTGCGGGCGGGAACGGCAGGTTTGTGCTCACACCGGGCGACGTGGTCCCGCCCCGACTACTGTATCAGTGCTTTGATCGCACCTTACATCGCCTCGGCGCGCCCGGCTCTTGCCAACACGAAACGTCAAAGGCGCAAAGGCGCCCGCCGGTTCTGCATCGCGCATGCGTGCAAAGGGCCTCTCACACCAGCGCACCGTGGCAATGCTTGAACTTGCGGCCTGATCCGCAGGGACATGGTGCGTTACGCTGCACTTTGCCCCAGGTCTGCGGATTGTTTGGATCGACCTGCACATTCTCACTGCGATGGACGAAGGGAGTGTTGGTCCTGGCAATGGCGGAACCATAGTCGGCGCTGTCGAACTCATTTTCCCCGGTATAGGGGTCCACATGCAGCGCCTGAAGTTGTTGCAGACTGGGCTCCTCCAGCGTCGGTGGCGCCTCGACATTGATCTGCAGCTGCAGCAGCTGGCTGACCACGTCGGTACGCAACTTGGAGATCAGGGCTTCAAAGAGGGCGAAGGCTTCCTGTTTGTACTCGTTGAGAGGGTCGAGCTGACCATAGCCGCGCAGTCCCACATATTGGCGCAGATGATCAAGGTTGACGATATGCTCCCGCCAGTTGTGGTCCAGGGTCTGCAACAGAACGGTCTTTTCG
This sequence comes from Rhizomicrobium sp., assembly GCA_049964915.1. Taxonomy (GTDB): domain Bacteria; phylum Pseudomonadota; class Alphaproteobacteria; order Micropepsales; family Micropepsaceae; genus Rhizomicrobium. Next base: position 1,180 of record JBMFWV010000219.1, on the reverse strand, counting down.
ACGTAACGCATGATGTCAGGCCCAAAATTGGCAGCCCGTTCCGCGGCGCGTTCCTCCACGGCTTTGGTCAGTCGCTCGTGGACCTCTTCTTCTGCAATCCCTTCCTCTTTGGCCCATTCCACCACCGGCAATTCCAAGCCAAATATGGTGCGGACCTCTTCTTCCAACCCGGCTGAATCCCACTGTTCCGCATAGGCTTTTTCGGGAATGTGGCGGGCCACCAGCTCATCGATCACTGTCGCACGAAATTCCTTGATCTGATCGGCGACATCGTCACTTTCCATGATCTCCTTGCGCTGCTCAAATATGACACGTCGCTGATCATTGAGCACATCATCATATTTGAGGATGTTCTTGCGGATCTCGAAGTTGCGGTCCTCGACCTTCTGCTGCGCTTTCTCTAGCGCCTTGTTCACCCATGGGTGGGCAATGGCTTCATCTTCTTGAAGACCGATGCGCTTGAGCACCGATTCCATGCGATCCGAACCGAATATGCGCATCAGATCGTCCTGCAGCGACAGGAAAAACTTAGATGCTCCTGGATCGCCCTGGCGACCGGAGCGGCCCCGAAGCTGGTTATCGATACGCCGGCTCTCATGGCGTTCGGTTCCGACGATGTAGAGGCCGCCGGCGGCCAGAGCCTTTTTCTTGTTCTCCGCAACTTCTTCGCGGATCTTTTTCGTCATGCGCGCTCGTTCGGCATCGTCGGTGATGGCGCTAAGTTCGTTCTTTATGCGCATGTCAGCGTTACCGCCGAGCTGAATATCGGTACCTCGGCCCGCCATGTTGGTAGCGATGGTGACAGCACCGCAAACGCCTGCCTGGGCCACGATGCTGGCTTCCTGCTCATGGTAGCGGGCATTGAGGACGCTGTGTGCGATCTTCTTTTTCTTCAGCAGAGCAGAAAGCTCTTCGGATTTTTCGATCGAGACCGTTCCAACTAGGACTGGCTGGCCACGGCTTTGACAATCCTGAATGAGTTTGACTATCGCATTATATTTCTCTGGCACGGAACGATAGACCTCATCGTCATGGTCTAGGCGTGCGATAGGAAGATTGGTCGGAATTTCAATGACATCGAGCTTATAGATGTCCATGAATTCCGCCGCCTCGGTCAGCGCCGTGCCGGTCATGCCGGCAAGCTTCTTGTAAAGGCGGAAGTAATTCTGGAAGGTGATCG
>JBMFWV010000218.1:0-2108 GCA_049964915.1 Rhizomicrobium sp. | reverse complement strand
CCGGGCGCCGACAGGGGCCTGGGATGCTCTTAGGTAATGGGCGCTGGACAGGCCCGGAGAACAGTTCACTCTGCCCCGATGGATGCCGCTCGATGTAGGCTTCCATGAACTCGCGCAGCACATCGGACGCCTGTCGGCTCCCTGCTTGGCAGGCGGCTTTGAACGAGGCGTGAAGGTCCTTTTCGACCCGGATGCGGATGGCGGCGTCTTTCATGCGCCGAGCCTATCACGTGGATGCACGTTTGTGTATCCATTTTTGTAAGTTGTCCACATGCGGACGCTCAGAGGCCGCTGATGTCTTAGGCCTGCGGCGTGGGCGCGCGCTTGAGTGGCGGTCACAGCGTGCAGCTTCAAGCGAGAAACGCAACAGCCAAAACGGGACAGTTTGCGCCAAACTGTCTAATTCTCGGTCAAGGCGGCCAGAATCGCTTTGGGATTCGAGCGCGCGATCGTCAACAAGGTGCGCGCTGCGCCGCTGGGCTGCTTGCGACCTTGCTCCCACCCTTGCAGAGTGCGAACCGAAACACCAAGCAGCGCAGCAAACTGCGATTGCGATAGCCCCGTGCGTTGACGGGCCTCGGCTGCGGGCGACGCGACGACATGCGTTTTCCCAGCCTTCATCTGACGCACCGACTCCAGCAGATCAGCGGCCAGGTCGCGCGTGGCCTCGTAGGCGGCGAGCTGCGCATCAGACAGGGGTTTAGCTTTCGAGGACATGACGAATCTCCTTTAACTTGGGGCCGGTGAGGTTGTCGGTCTTGCTCTTCGCGTACAGCGTGAGAAGAACCACTTCCTCCGCTGCTGTCCGCGTGAAATAGATGACACGCACTCCACCGGATTTTCCGGAGCCAGCCCGACGCCAGCGAACTTTACGAATGCCGCCGGATTCGGGCACTACGTCCCCAGCGTCTGGGGCCTGGGCAATGTAGGCGGCGAACGCGCCGCGCTCCTCTTCGCTCCAGTACAGCGGCCACTGCTTTTGGAACAGGAGCGTCTCGATCACCGTGAACATGGTGCAACTATACGCCCAAAGCGCATAGATGTCGAGGGCAAGTGCTGGGTTGAATCGGTGTCATACCTCCTAGTCGCAACGACAGCTATGGAGCGATTTCACCAATGACCGTTCATGGCCGGCTCCGGCCTTCACCGGAGCCGGGTGGCACTGCCGTCAAATCTCCATCTGCTCGGCGATGTCGAGCGCATCTTCTACCTCGATGCCCAGGTAGCGGACCGTGCTTTCCAGCTTGGTGTGACCCAGCAGCAATTGAACAGCGCGAAGATTCTTGGTCTTGCGATAGATCAGCGTCGGCTTGGTCCGCCGCATTGAGTGCGTGCCATAGGCGTGACCATCAAGGCCAATTTCCTCGACCCAGCCGTGAACGATACGGGCGTATTGCCGAGTGCCGAGGTGCGGGGATGCGCGCATTCGGCTTGTGAAGAGGTAGTCGTCACCCCGCAGCCCTGCCATTTTGATCCAGGCTGCGACGGCTTCACGCGTCGCGGCGGTAATTTCGAACTGCACAGGGTTGCCAGTCTTGTGCTGAATCACGATCGCCCGACTGGCCACGGCGTCGCCATGGCAGACATCGCGGACGCGTAGGGCGACGAGATCACAGCCGCGGAGCTTGCTGTCCAAGCCCAGGTTGAACAAAGCCAGCTCGCGCGTGCGGTGCTCCATTTGCAGGCGGACCCGGATGGCCCAGATGTCCTTCAGCTTGAGCGGTGCCTTCTGCCCTACGACTTTGCCCTTGTTCCAAGGGGCGGTTGTGTTCTGCCGATCCGATTCGGAGGTGTTCATGGCGATCTTATATGGATGCCTCCCGGCGATCAAGAGCCGTTTGCGTTGTGTTGTGAAGAAGTCGGCTGCTGCCTTATATCCGGCCTTGATTGCGGTTTGCCTGGTTGCCCAAGGTTGCCGCGGGCCCCGATGTCATTCGCGGACAAGCGCCTCATCTCCTAGAGCGGACTGTTGAAGTCCGAAACCCCATACAGGCTGAGCTTGCCCCGGTCCGACCGGTTCACATCACGCTGCGTCTTACTGCCTCATCGCCTACAAAGGTGTTCCATATCCTTTCGTGAAGTTGGGGGATTGAATCGGCTGTCGTCGC
>JBMFWV010000217.1:0-2127 GCA_049964915.1 Rhizomicrobium sp. | reverse complement strand
CAGGATGACGACAACGGCGAGCCCCACCAGCACGAGGGGGCTGCGCAGGAAGTCCGAAGAACTCTTCTTTTCGTCGCCATTCGAATCCGACATTGCCGCATCCCTAGCCCTGCGCGGAGGCCTGCAAAAAAGCGGCGGCCCTGCGCGCAAACCCTTGGCCGACCGTCCTGATTTGCGGGCGACCATACTGGCAGCGCCCGCTGCCGCCAAGCCCCCCAGACGAAGATCGCCGTGTATGGTTCTGCCGGCCGCCTCCCCCGCACGCGCCTAGTGGATTGAATGAGACGCTTGGTACCCATGCAGAACTCGGCGCCGCCCCGTGCGACGCCTGGTCTCGGCTTGCACGGGCGCTTCAAACAGGAAGGAGCGACCCGAGGTTGACGCCGAGAACGGCATCCACCTTGGTTGGGTTTCGCCCTTGGTTCGAGCCTACGGCGAAACGGCCATGATCATGATGAGGCAAGGATTTTCTGGCCCCCATATCTCGGTGAATTCCTCCAGGCCCTGGAAGCCGACCCCCTCGTAGAATGCTCGCGTGCGCTCATAGGGCTCATAAGGCAGCGATGGCCCGCGCGTCTTCACGGTCAGGTAGGACCGGCCGAGTGAGCGTGTCTCGGCGAGCGCCTGGGCGACAAGAGCCGCGCCCAAGCCGCGCCGCTGCATATGCGGCCGCACGGCCAAGAGGTGGATGTCGATCGCTGAATATCCAGTGTCGACTAGGGTCATTACGCCCAGAACGTCCCCGTCCTCGGCGACCCAGGTTGGCTTTCGCTCGGCGAACTCGACGTATTTGGCATTTGAGGCCGGTATCCCGAACCACTCAGGCAATTCGGCCAGGATCGACGCGCAGTCGGCGCCGGCAGGGCGACGCACAATCTTCAAAGTCATTGTTGTCTCAACAGTTTAGCAAGGGCCGCAAGCGGCCATGCGCGCGCAAAGCGCGCGGCGAAGGTGGAGATGAATTGCTTTCCTGTCAGGTTCACAATTAATGGTCTTTGGAACGTCTCGCAAGAGACTGGCGAGCTGAGCAAAACATGTGATCATATGGAGGCGCGGATCGGCACAGATTGAAGCCGGTACTTGGTGTCCGCGGCTGGCGGCAGCGATGATTTCATCTGGATCCGCGGTCCAGGCCAAGGGTCGGGGCTGCTGATTGTGGTCGGCGACGAAGCGGTTGATGGCGGCCTTTAGATCGACGACGGACCGGAAGACCCCGCGCTTCAATCGTCGCTTGGACAGTTTGGCGAAGACGCCTTCGACCGCGTTGAGCCACAAACACGAGGTCGGCGTGACGTGGAAGCTGCGCTCATGCCGGTCGAGCCAAGCCCGCACCTTGGGAGGCTTGTGCGCGGCATAGGTGTCGAGAATGACATGAATGGCTTTCGTCACCGGGACCAGCGCCTCGATGGTGTTGAGGAAGCGAATGAACTCCTGCTGACGGTGGCGTTGCATATTGCGCCCCATGACCGTGCCGTCGAGCACGTTGAGCGCGGCGAACAGGGTTGTGGTGCTATGGCGCTTGTCGTCGTGCGTCATCGTTCCAGCGCGGCCCTTCTTCATCGGTAGGCCGGGCTGGGTGCGGTCGAGGGCCTGGATTTGGGTCTTCTCCTCGAAGGACAGGACGATGGCGTGAGCCGGCGGATCGACATAAAGACCGGCCACATCGCGCAGCTTGTCGACGAACTTCGGATCGGTGGGGAGCTTGAACTGCTCGATCTTGTGTGGTCGAAGCCCGCGCGCGCCATATCCGTTGGACGGAGATGGGGCTAATGGCACACGCCTTGGCCATCATAGCGGCGGTCCAATGCGTCGTCTCGGCGGGCGGGTCGGTCAGCGTGAGCGCCACAACGCGTTCAGCGACATCTGCACCCAACGGTGGGACCCGCGACGGTCGCATCTTGTCGCGCAGCAAACCGTCAAAGCCTTCCGCCATGAAGCGTTCTTGCCAGCGCCAAACGCAGGTCTTCGATTTGGCGGTCTGGCGCATGATCTCGTTCGTGCCCAGCCCGGCCGCCGTGAGCCGGACAATCTGAGCTCGCCACACATGCTTTTGGGGCGCGTTGCGATTCCTAACCAGAGACTGAAGACGCCGACGGACCGATGGCGAGACAGAGAGGGACATGCCAG
>JBMFWV010000216.1:0-2179 GCA_049964915.1 Rhizomicrobium sp. | reverse complement strand
TCTTGCATCTCGCATCCATCCGCCTCATGCTGCGAAAGCTCTGTAATCAAATATGATGTTTACGGACAGACTCTAAGACCGGATCCCCGCATTTCACTCATGCATCACACGACAAAGGTGGATGTCCGACCTACCACCATTCACCCGTCAAGTGGGGAGAAGACATAGTCGCTCATCGTGCCACACACCACAGTCGTGCCGCGCGACCTCACAGAACCCTCCATATTCCGAAAGGAGTGTCGGTTCGATTCCGACCTTGGCACCATTAGGTTTCCGCAATCCGCCGGACCACAATTCTAAGTTTCTGGCCCGCCGCACGGCAATCTAGGCGAGTGCCGAGTTTCGTGGCACCCTTTGGCCCCTCCGAAAACCAGAACTGGCTAAATCGGGTATAATCGGGCATAATCGGGTATGGAATCGGATATCCCGGCGCAATCCCGATGAGGGAGCCTGCATTTGCCATCGGCCAAGACTTGGTCAAGCTCATCGCGGAAATCGATGAGTTCAAGGGGCGTTGGGACGCCCTCAAGACCCTGTCGCCGGACCGACTGAGCGCCCTGCGCAAGGTCGCTACCGTTGAAAGCATTGGCTCGTCTACCCGCATTGAAGGGGCCAAGCTCACGGACGCCCAGGTTGAAGAGCTGCTCTCCAACATAAAGATCCGATCCTTCGCTACCCGTGACGAGCAGGAGGTGGCGGGCTACGCGGAAGCCATGGACCTCGTGTTCCAAGCTTACGACGATTTGCGCCTAACGGAAAACCACATCAACCAGCTCCATCAAACCTTGCTACGGCACAGCGAGAAGGATGAGCACCATCGCGGCGCTTACAAAAAGCTGCGTAATGATGTTGTCGCCATCGATGCGGACGGCAAACAAATTGGCGTCGTGTTTGAAACAGCCACGCCATTCGACACCCCGCGTGAAATGGAGGCGCTGGTCGCCTGGACGCGGAAGGCTATCGAAGAAGAAAGCCTTCACCCGCTGCTGATTATCGCCGTGTTCATAGTAGAATTTTTGGCGATCCATCCGTTTCAGGACGGTAATGGGCGGCTATCTCGCATCCTGACGACTCTGCTGTTATTGCGGGCAGGGTATGTCTATGCGCCTTACGCCTCGCTGGAGCGGGTGATCGAGGAAAACAAAGACCTCTACTACAAAGCCCTGCGCCGAACGCAGACGACGCTGAACACCGATAAGGCCGATTGGGAGCCTTGGCTGGGTTTCTTTCTGCGGTGCCTCAAAAAGCAAAAGGACAGCCTCGCAAACCGGCTGGATCAGGAGCGCCAAGCGCAAGGCAGCGATGAAGGCTTGCCGGAGCTTGCCATGCAGATGCTGGCGCTATTCAAAGCCACCGAGCGGCTGACACTGGCGCAAATGGAAGAGCAATTGGGAGCTAACCGCAATACGCTCAAGGTTCGCCTGCGTGAGCTGGTTGCCGCCGGTCGTTTGAAGCGTCACGGGAAGGCCAGGGCGACCTGGTATACGTTGACATAAACTCATAGCCGCCAGGTCGGCTAGCGAAACAGGAACTTGGCAAATCCCTCGTTTAGGCGCTGTAAGGAAATAAATGAGTCAATTATAACGCAGTGAGCGACGAAATTACTGTGTGGGATTCCCACAGACGAGTCGCTGGGTCTAGAATCGCGAGCATGATCGACGCCGCGCAGGTTCGCAATCCTCGCAAGCGATGGAGGGAGATGGCCCCGGTTCTGGATGAACAGAGCCGGAGGCGCTGGGCGGCTACGGAAGCCAAAGCGCTGGGCCGTGGCGGGATCAGTTGTGTGGTCCGCGTGACAGGTCATGCGCGACGAACGGTCTATCGCGGATTGGCTGACATTCGTTGCGGGCACGACGCCGGTTCAGGTCGTGTCCGCCAGCGAGGCGGCGGCCGCAAGTCAAAGGTTATTCTTGACCCCACGCTCTTGAAAGACCTCAAGAAGCTGGTTGATCCGGCAACTCGCGGCGATCCGATGAAAGCCATGTTGTGGACGTCCCACAGTTTGCGCAAACCGAGCGAAGAGTTGGCAAACAAAGGGCATGAGGTCAGCCACACGGTGGTGGGCGAGCTTCTGCAAAAGGCAGGCTACAGCTTGCAGGCCAACCGCAAGAGTCACGAAGGCAACCAGCACATGGACAGGGATGCGCAATTTCAGTATACCCCGATTCATTGATGACAC
>JBMFWV010000215.1:0-2327 GCA_049964915.1 Rhizomicrobium sp. | reverse complement strand
GCTTCGCCGGCTCGTTCAGCCGCGCCTCCAGCTCCGCAATCCGGCGCTCGGCAGCGGCCAGCCGGACCGTCAGTTCCGCGTTGCGCCGCTCCGAAGCTTGCAGTGCTTCCCACAGAGCGCGGATCAGCGCATCTTTCTCGGCGTGCGTCAGAAGCGATAAATCAGGAAGCTCGGTCACGCCACCGTCGAATCGCATTCGACGTGGTCACGTCAATTCACAATCGATTCAACACGCCGCCCACCGGGGATGAGCAGCTACCTTAATTTGTATCTCTCGAAAGCATCTACTTGAGGATGTATCAATAATGGCGACGCGATAATGGGGCTGATAAAAGCGCGCCTCAGAGACACAAGCTCATGTGCAGGCTGTCGACAGGGGCAATTCGACAGGCCGCTCGCCATGGCATTTCAGCCAATCATCGATGTCGCGGCACGATCAGTGTTCGCCTATGAGGCTTTGGTGCGCGGCCCCGCCGGAGAGTCGGCTGGGAGTATATTGGAAACCATCGGCCAGTCGGAACTCTATGCTTTTGACCAAGCATGTCGAGTGACGGCGATTGAAACCGCCGCCGCTCTTGGGCTCGGCGATAGTTCTTGCGATCTCTCGATCAATTTTCTGCCCAATGCAGTCTATGAGCCCCGAGCGTGCATTCGCACGACTCTGCAAGCTGCCGCCCGTACCAGATTTCCAACCAGAAAGCTTATCTTCGAGATTAACGAGGGAGAATTGTTGAGCACGCCCGATCATTTGGCCGATATCGTGGCGGAATACGCAGCTATGGGCTTCCGCACGGCGATTGATGATTTTGGGTCGGGATATTCCAATCTCAATCTACTCGCCAAATTCCGCCCGGATCTGGTGAAGCTCGATATGGAACTGATCCGCGGCATCGAGTCAGACAAGAGGCGCAGGAGCATCGTCAGCCATTGCGCTGCGATGTGCCGGGAAATGGGGATCACCGTCGTTGCCGAAGGCATCGAAACGCTTGGCGAATGCTCGGCGTTGAACGATCTCGGGATTACGCTCATGCAAGGCTATCTTTTCGCGAAGCCAGGCTTTCGCAGCTTGCCAACACCTACGTGGGCGAACTGATCGCAGCGATCACCCATCTCATTGTTGGATTTTTCAGCAATAATGCCAAGGTGGGATTTTTTGCTGACCTGTCATGAAGTAATGCATCAAAATCCGAGATTTTCGAATGCAATCACAACAATAACGCCCAGTATCCAGATTTATCGCATATTTCATCCGCATCTAAACGGTTCGACCAAATCACTGAAATCGATCAGTTTATACTGATTCATTTCCACAATTCCCATACAATGATCCCTACTGCGCCCATACAAGTTCAGCCGTTCCCCTTGACAAGGCGCTGAAGAGTCCCCGCCTCGAGGCCGGCTGCAGAACATGATGCACCAACGCCACTGCGAGGACGGAGGTGGCAATGCGCCGATCGGACGAGGTGACGTGATCGCTGTTGATCTACGTCGATCTTGAGGAGCGCATCCCGGCGCGGCATCCGCTGCGACCGATGACCCGCCCCACGCCGCAACCGCAATGCCGAAGCCGATTTCCGCGGCGAACGACGCTCCAGCGCGACCCGTGCTTCGACGATCGATCCCGACGCCCGCCTGTTCAAGACGTCACCCGGCGCAGGGGCCATGCTGTGCTTCATTGGGGCATAGCCTGATGGAGAACCGCTCCAGCCTGATCGTGCAGGCCGACCTGACGCAGGGCGGTGGCCACGCCGCATGTCGGGCCGCACAGCAGATGCTTCACAGGCATTCGTCCGGATCGACCCGGCGCCCGACGCGGCCGGCTGACAGCGGCTACGACAGCGCCGACTTCACCGCTGAGCTGCGCCAGATGGTGGTCACGCCGCATGCCGCCCGGAAGTCACGGCGCTCCGCCATCGATGGCAGAACCACCCGGCACCCGGGCTAGCGAAATCGCAGTGGCGCCGGACGAAGATCGAGGCCCCCTTCGGCTGGACCAAGACAGTCGGCGGCATGGCGCAGACCATGTATGCGGCATCAAGCACGTGCGGGCCCGCTTCACTTTGGCGATGGTGGCCTGCAATCTGCCAAGGCTGCCGAAACCGCTCGGTACCTGAGCCGGAAGAAAGCACTCGAACCGCACCCGAGTGGAAAATGCCTCACCAGGCCGAACCTACCTAGGACGGCGTTCCTCTCACAGACCTCTTGCAGCAGCCCGTTAGGTCGAGAGTGGCAAGACGAGCGACCGGCCACCGTTGACCGCCGCCTTCGGGGCTTATCGCCCGACTGGCGCTAAGCTCTGTTGAATTCTGTTGAGAGGTCCCGCTGAT
>JBMFWV010000214.1:0-2329 GCA_049964915.1 Rhizomicrobium sp. | reverse complement strand
GCCTTAGCTTAAACACCTGTCCAAAAAACCGGAGCCGCCGCATGGTGTTCGGTATTGCCGTTATGACGTTGATTGTTTTGGCAATCGCCGCTCTGATCAAATACCTTTTCGTTTCGTCGTCGAAGCCGTAACTCAATTTCGGCCCACACCGATGATTAAAACGAACAGAATCGCGAACACTAAAACCATGCTCAATAGAATTGCTTGCCCGTAAAGCTGAAACCATAATTTCTGGGCATGGTAGGGTTGCCTCCGGATAAGGTCGATTCCGAACACTTAATCCGGGAACACGTCGCCTGCGCCCTCCGATCGTCACACGCCACGGTAAAACCGTCACACGTCACGGAAGCCCACCACTGCCCCGCAACCGCTCGGGCGCTCTACCGTGGATCGAGCTTGTCGAATGCCCTCAGCACGGCCGCCAGCTCCGGGGCTAGGCCGGCCGGTGCTGCCTCCAGCGCTTCGTCCTTCTGTTCCCGAAAGCCCGTGCAATGGGTCGGAAGTCGGCGGGGCGCCTGGGTCTGCCCGAAAAGATTTTCTGGACTCCACCAAATCGTCTGGTGAAGTTTCAGACAATGGACGAGGCTTTGAGGTTGGTCACCATTGGATTGTGTCTCATATGTTGCCTCTTCGATCTGACTGTTTTTACAGCCGGCGCATAGGCTAGCGTAGGGGTCCGGATCCGAGGGTGGCTGATGATTGCTCATTGGAAATCTCCATGGCGACGGTGGGGGGAAGGGTCAGGCGTGGTCCAGGCATCATGAGCCGCATTGGAACAGGCGCTGCCGCTGGCGGAGCAGCTGCAGCAGCCCGCAGGATCGCCAAAATGGCATCAATGCTGGCGTTGTAGGCTCGGATGACGGCGTTGTGGGCGGCATACCTGGTCGCGACGCCGAGGCGCCGAGTGAGTGCGGTGGCCCGATGCCCCTCGTGAAGCATGGGACGCCGCGTGATCCCGCGACGGACATACGATCGATGATCCACCCGCGTGGCGCTGCCCGCGCGCTCAAGTGCGCTATTGCAGAGCGAAGCCCAGCGCGCGCGGATTTCTTCGACAAGTTTGGGGCCAGTGCCACGAGCATCCAAAGCACGGGTTTTGGCGCCAAGGCCATCGGCAGTGACCACGCGAGTCGTGGTCAATAAATGCGCGTGGTAATTGCGCTGATCGCCTGCGACACTTGGCGCATGCAACGCTAAATCGACAGCAACCCCAAATTGATCCACTAGAGATTGTGCAAAATCACGGACAACTAAAAAGCGCTCGCTCTCCGGTAAATCGGCCGGGATCGCGATTTCATACTCGCGGGCCGTCACGCTGTTCTTCCTGGTCTCCGCGTCCTCAGCGGCATTCCAAAGTCGCTCCCGATCAAGCGCCCAGCCTGCCCCCGCCGGCGCAAGGATATAGGACGCGATTACGCCGCGTTTGGCACGAAAATCGTGCGTCATGGCAATTTTACCCTCGAGCCAGCGCCGCAGCAGCCGAGCGGCCCGATAGGCAGCCGCCGCAACGGCTGTGCGCCCAGGTCGGGTCCGCATCGTGCCATCAGCTAGCCGTTTGGTCCGCGAGGCCCGAGAGATGGTCTTGACCGACAGATGATAGGCAGACGAGGACGAGGACATGGACCGATGTCTCCAAATAAGAACGCAAACCCGCTAAGTTTGCATAACTGCGCATTTATCAGACAGAGTCGCATGCTCGGGCGATAAAAGCAACGCTAGGCGGTCGAGTGCCATGCGCCACAGACAGAGAGGGCTGAGCGCCGGTGAGCCGACCGCGCGTCCAGCGCGGACGAGGCGAACCAGGCGCGAAGCCCAGGCAGTGGCAGACGGGCGCAGGGCGTGCGCCAGGGACGGCAGAGAACGGGGCGCATCGAGCGGGCCGCGCGCAGAGTGCGTACAGCGCGAGACAGGCGCCCCGTGATTGGCACAAGGGTCCCTAGGTTTTGTTCGAGGCACGAATACCAGAGTAGCGTAAAAGAGGTATGAAAAGAGTGCAGTAGGATGGCGTGGCAGAAATAAGAAAGATGGCATAAGTTGGAGTAGGAGCAAATAGGTGCAGGAAGGGATTGGAAGAGGTAGAGATTGGGATAAGGATAAATAGGGTTTAGTATTGGATCAGGGTAAATTTTGATGTGTGGAATTTTAATTGATTTTTGCCATTTTTATAATATATGACAATTACTACTTTTATGGCATCAAGGAGCCGACCCATGACCCCCGTCAATCTGACTGTCGCACCCACCGGACGCATCATCATCCCCGCCGCCATGCGCGCAAAACTTGGGTGCCCAAAGGGCGGCAAAATCCTGGCCCGCCTCGTCGACAACAC
>JBMFWV010000213.1:0-2426 GCA_049964915.1 Rhizomicrobium sp. | reverse complement strand
CGGTGCAGATCGGCTATGTCGACCAGTCCCGCGATGCGCTCAATCCCGACAAGACGGTGTGGGAAGAGATTTCGGGTGGCACCGACATCCTTGAATTTGGCAAGACCAAAATGAACAGTCGGGCCTATTGCGGCGCCTTCAACTTCAAGGGTGGCGACCAGCAGAAAAAGGTCGGCCAGCTCTCCGGTGGCGAGCGCAATCGCGTGCACATGGCCAAATTGCTGCGTTCTGGCGCCAATCTGCTCCTGCTTGACGAGCCCACCAATGATCTGGACGTCGAGACGCTACGGGCGCTTGAAGCTGCACTCGAAGATTTTGCGGGCTGTGCCATGATCATCAGCCATGATCGCTGGTTCCTCGATCGCATCGCCACTCACATGCTCGCTTTCGAGGGCGAGTCGCACGTCGAATGGTTCGAAGGCAATTTCCAGGACTATGAAGCCGACCGCAAACGCCGCCTTGGGGTCAGTGCCGACCAGCCGCACCGCATCAAGTATAAGCGTTTTGCGCGGTAATGGGGTAGCTGGATAGCTTGGGCCTTTTTCGGGTACTCCGGACGCCACGCGATTGTGGGTGGAAGGGAACTGGCGATGGCCCAGAACGTCTACGACAATCGGGTGTTTTTTGCGCGCTACAGTCAGCTGCCATGACAGGGTCAGGGACTGACGGGGGCACCGGAATGGCCCATGATGCGCGCCTTGTTGCCGGTGCTTCGTGGCAAGCGCGTTGTTGATCTGGGGTGCGGCATGGGCTGGGCATCGCGCTTTATGCGCGATGAAGGTGCCGCTTCGGTACTTGGTCTTGATCTGTCACAAACCATGATTGCGCGAGCCCAAGCGGCGTCGTCAGATCCCGCCATCACCTATGCGATTGCCAATCTGGAACAGCTTGAACTCCCGGCCCACAGTTATGATCTGGCCTTCAGCATGCTGGCCTTTCATTATGTGGTGGATTTTGCACGCCTTGTGGCAGTGATTCGCCAGAGTTTGGTACAGGGCGGACAATTCGTATTTTCGATCGAGCATCCGATCTTCATGGCCGCGGCCAAACCGCGTTGGATTCAGGATGGAGACGGGAAGAAGTCCTGGTCAGTCAACAGCTATGCCCGTGAAGGTGTCCGGCGTACGGACTGGTTTGTCCCGGATGTCGTGAAATACCATCGCACGGTGGCAACGACGCTGAATACGTTGCTCGCTGCAGGCTTTTGCATTCGGCGGATGGAAGAATTCGCCCCGACCAAAGCGCAGATCGAAGACATGCCGGCATTGGCCGAAGAACTGGAACGTCCGATGATGCTTGCCATATCTGCCTCCGCCTGAGCAGGGTGTCGGGACCGTGCTGTGATCCTGTCCCGTCGGGCTCTGCCGCTCAGGAGTGTTCTTATCGCGGCAGAACGTGACGGGCCTGGAGGAGCCGGCATTGGACGCCTTCAGGGCGAGCGGACGGTGGCGGACCTTGCGCTGGACATGCAGCCCTTAGTCTTCAATAGATGAGCCTTTGTGGACGTTCGTGCGCTATCTTGTGGCAGATCTTTTCGGGGTTCGCGGCCCTTTTGGTAGATCACGCAGACGCCGCAAGCTTGGGCAGGGCGCCGGGCGGCCCGCGCGGCGGTCAAGAGGGATTTGGGATATGTTTTTCCTGCGCAACGGCTTCGGTATTGAAATTCTGGTCAACATCGTCCTGCCATGGCTGATCTATGTGCAGGCGCAGCCTTCGCTGGGACGTGTTCATGCTTTGATGGTCTCGGCACTTCCGCCACTGGCCTGGAGCGCGATACAGCTTGCGGTGAAGAAGCGGCTTGATGCGCTCTCCCTCCTCGTGGTTGCCGGTATCGTTCTCTCCCTGGCTGCGTTTTTCGGTGGGGGATCGTTCCGAATGCTCGAGCTGCGCGAACACCTTGTCACAGGCATGATCGGCCTTGTGTTCATCGGCTCGGTCGCGCTCGGCCGGCCACTTCTCGATGTGCTCCTGCGCGCGATGATCGAGGGCAAGTCGCAGGCCGACGCGGCGCTACTCGAACGGCGCCTCGAGAATCGGTCGCGGATGAGGTTGCTGACACTCGGGATCGGCGGCCTTCTGCTTCTGCAGACCGCGGCGGCAATCGGCCTGGTCTTCACCCTTCCCGTGCGCGAATTTCTGATTGTCAGCCCGCTGGTCACCTACGGTCTTCTGGGCCTCTTCGCAGGGGGTATCTTTTACCTGCGCTACAGAGATCGTGCCGCCTTGGCAAAGGGAGCCCTGGGCGCGTCGGAACGCGAGCAATGACAAACGGGCTGCGGGAACTTGATGCCAAGAGCGGTTGATCGCAGGCAGACATAAAGCCGAATTGGATGGCTTCACGCCCATCCGTCAACCTAAAAACCGCAGTTGGTCAGCGACGCGCCTGGGCGAGGTTCGATTTTTCGCGTTTTGGTTGCATCAGATGG
>JBMFWV010000212.1:0-2498 GCA_049964915.1 Rhizomicrobium sp. | reverse complement strand
AGGGGGAGCGCCATGGCAAAACCCGATAAATACTTAGAACTCTAATTTTTAGGCCTCTGCAAAATGCCTGTCAACGTCGCAGCGGCGAATTTGCATTTTCTGATAAACCGAAATACCCATGTCGGTGCAAATATGGCGTACCCAGGTCAAGCGATGGCCAAGACAGAAACTCCCCATGACGTCGACTATTATGCAAATCCAACGAACAGTTATGGCTATCTCCTGCGCATCGCCTTTCGGTCGTTCTCCCGCGCGCTGGAACGGCGCACACTTCCTCATGGGGTTTCAAGCGGGCAGTGGCGCTTTTTGCGTATGCTCTGGGTTGAGGATGGGATCACCCAGCGTGAGCTGAGCCGGCGTGTGGGTATGCGCGAGCCGACGACGGTTGCTGCGATCAATAGTCTCGAAAAGGCAGGTCTCGTCGTCCGCCGCAAAAGCAACGAGGACCGACGCAAGGCTTTTGTCTATCTGACCGCGCGCGCAAAGCGTCTCAAGGCCAAGCTATTACCCCACGTAGCGGAAGTTAACGAAATTGGCCTTAAAGGCCTCAGCCCCGCCCAGGTCGTTTTGATGCGCAAGGCCCTGCTGAAGGTTGTGGAAAATTTCTCCAATGACGACAACAATTCCTATCAGGACGCCGACTGGATTTTCCCGGAAACCGCGCAGGAAGAGTAGCGCTTCAGGCGTGCGCATCGATCCATGTGGTCATTAGATCTGCAGCAGTGTGACGATGACTGCTGGAATCCTCGAAGTAATGTCCGCCCGGCAGGAATTCGAGGGTTTTGTCTTTGGCGCCGATCGCCGCGAAAATTTTCTTGGCGTCACTTGGAAATACGCCCATATCGCCCAGACTTTGCACCACAAGCGAGGGCTGCTCGAACTTTGCCAGATGCGCTGCACCCTGACATTTTGAGGTCTCAAGGCTCCACATAGACAGCCAGGTGCGCAGCGTGTTGGAGCGTCCGATACCTGGTAATTTGTTGGCAATGGCAGGATGCCCGCGATAGCACCCGGGTGTGGTCCGCTCTGAAGGATCGATCGACCCGTCCATGAAGCGAAGATCGCCCCAGGTCCGGTAAAGCGCAAAAAGCCCGTCCGGAATGCCGGCCTTGTTAAGCCGTGTGAGTTCTTTCTTGGCCCAGTCTGTGATGCGCTGGTTGCGTGCCCGCTGGGCCGCACGATAGCGGGTAATAAACTCAGAGGAGTACGGGGGGCCATTGTCCGGATTGAAGGGATTGAGGCTTTCGTCGGTTCTGGTGGGATCGTATTCGTCCACGACGGAGGCATCCATCCAATCGGTGAGTACCTCGGGGCGGCCCTGGTGGGCGTTCAGCGAGATGTAAAGATCGGCCGGAGGCAAAGTGGCGAGAGCCTCTGCCACCGCCCCCGAGGCTTCCTTGGCAAGGGCTGGTGCAATGGCCTCGCTGTGATAGGCCCCCATGAGCGAGCCACCCCCCGAATTGCCTAAAATGACGATGGTTTCCACGCCCTTGTTCGCCCGCAGCCAGCGCATGCCCACGGCGATGTCGATAAGTGCATGTTCGAGCAAAAACTGGTCTTCATTACCGCGATAGCGCGTGTTCCAGCCGAGGAAGCCGAGGCCACGGGTGGCAAAATAGGGCGCTATGTAGTGCTCGGTGAAGTCGACATTATAGTGGGTGGCGATGAGAGCGACCTTGGGACTTTTGCCCTTTGGTGTCCAGTATATGCCCTGGCACGGGTGACCGCCTGCTTGAATGCGCGGCATGGTAGGCGAGGCAAGCCCAACAAACTCTGCGTCAACTTGGCTGCGTAGGTCCTGATCGCTCATTAGAGATCCCTTGCGGCACTAAAGAAAGTTAGATATCGAAGCAATACTAGCGACGCGATAGCGTATTTGTCCAGCCAGGAAAGGGTGCGTAGATGCGCGGTCTCATGCAGGACTGGTCGCTTCTGGCCAGCAAACTACTGGATCACGCAAACTCCTGGCATGGAGCCCGCCCGATCGTGGCGCGTGACGCTGAGGGCGGGATCGTTACCAGCGACTATGCAGGGGTACATCGTCGGGCAAAGAAGGTTTCAAATGCATTGCGTCGTGCTGGCATTGGGTTGGGCGATCGGGTGGCAACGCTTGGCTGGAACAGCATAGGTCACCTCGAGGCGTGGTATGGCACCATCGGCATCGGCGCGGTGTGTCATACTCTCAACCCCCGACTCTATACCGAACATCTGATATATATCATCAATCACGCCTCGGATCGGATCCTGTTTGCCGACACCGTCTGCGCGCCCATCCTGGCAGACATCCTTCCACATTGTCCGAGCATAGAGGCGGTAATCCTCTTCTCGGGCCGGGAAGGCATTCCCCAGCTGCCGTTTCCGGCGCGCGCATTCGAAGACTGGATCAGGGATGAGGCGGAGGAGTGCGCCTGGGGCGGCTTTGATGAAAATACCGCCTGCGGTCTATGCTATACGTCCGGGACAACAGGAAATCCGAAAGGCGTTCTTTACTCGCATCG
>JBMFWV010000211.1:0-2525 GCA_049964915.1 Rhizomicrobium sp. | reverse complement strand
TCGTTTTTCATTGTAATTGTGATTTTCTGACTATAAACTATACTAATGTCTACATCGTCTCCGACAACTACAAAAAGCCGCATGCGGTTAAGCCAGGTCCTGCAGCAGGCCGGCGACCTGGTGACTGTAGATGATGTCAGTCAAACGCTACGCATGGAGCGCCGCGATGCGGCCAAAGTGTTGGCGCGCTGGCATCTGCAGGGACTGCTGAAGCGCCTCAGGCGCGGCGTCTACGCACCGGTGCCGCTCGCTGCTTTGGGGCAGGAGCAGGTGATCGAAGACCCTTGGGTGGTTGTACCGGAACTGTTCGGGCCGGCCTACATCGGGGGATGGAGCGCAGCGGAGCATTGGGGCCTGACCGAGCAGTTGTTCCGGAGCATCTGTGTCGTCACGACGCGCCAGGTTCGCGGCAAGGAACAGACGATCCAGGGCGTTCCGTTCGTACTGAAGCATGTGCGTCCTTCAGCCATGTTCGGGTTGAAAGGCCTGTGGCGGGGACGGATTAAAGTTGACGTATCCAAACCGACCAAGACAGTCGTTGATATGCTTGACGATCCGTCCCTGGGCGGCGGGATTCGTCATGTGAATGACTGTTTGGATACACTTTTGAATGAAGAAGAGGGGAGCGCCCTGGAGTTGATTGTAGCGGCGGAGCGACTGGGTAACGGGGCCGTCTTCAAACGGCTGGGCTTTTTGCTTGAGCGACGCGGTGGTCCGGAAGAGGCGATCGAAGCTTGCCATGAGCGGTTGACGAGGGGCAACGCGAAGCTGGACCCGGCCCTTGCATGCCGGCATCTTGTGACGCGCTGGCGCTTGTGGCGCCCTGCGGGCTGGACGAAGAGCGGGGAGCCATGATCGGTCGCGCCGAGGTCCTCCGCGTTGCCAACAGCTTGGGGCTTGAGCCCAGAGTGATCGAAAAAGATTACGTCTTGGGCTGGGTGCTGCACGGCATAGCTCGCGATCCCCGTGATGGGTCCGAAGTGGGTATTCAAAGGCGGTACATGCCTCAAGAAATGTTACTTCGAGACCTACCGGTTTTCCGAGGACTTGGATTTTACGATCAGCGAACCGAGGCAGATCGATGAGGGTTTCCTCCTCGAACGGTTCCGTATGATTGGCGCGCAGCTCTATGACGAAACCGGGGTTGAGCTTCCCGCCGATCTCATGCGGTTTAAGGTGTGGGATAGCCATCGTGGCAAAAGGGCGGGGGAGGGGAAACTTGCCTATCGTGGACCGATCGCGCCGCGCGGTCGTGATTTGCCGCGCATCAAGCTCGATCTGACCACGGATGAAACGCTCGTGTTGCCGCCCGTCACCCGATTCGTGGCCCATGTTTACTCCGATGTGCCCGCGGGCGGTATGGCGGTGCAGTGTTATTGCTTCGAGGAAGTTTTTGGTGAAAAAGTTCGGGCCCTCGGCGAACGCGCAAGACCGCGCGACCTCTATGATGTGATCAACCTTTTCCGTAACGGTGAGTTCGGTGCGGCGGCGGCCGTGATCCGCGACGTTGTTCGCCAAAAGTGCGTCTACAAGAGCGTGAGTTTCCCGAACTTGGAAATTCTTACGACCTTTCGCGACGAGTTGGTCGGGGAGTGGAAGAATATGCTCGGCCATCAGTTGCCGGCCCTGCCGCCAGTCGAATCGTTTTGGGATGCATTGCCGGAATTTTTCGGTTGGCTTACCAGCGCCGCCACACCGGTTGTTCTTGCCGCCTATCCGTTGGCCGCCGACGATCGGGTGCTTCGCGCCCCGGCAGGCGCCATCAGGATTCCCGGAAGAATCACGCCGATCATTGAGGCGATACGGTTTGCAGGGGCAAACCGTCTATGCGTCGATTTGGATTATGTCGATGAGACGGGCCACAGCAGCATTCGCACAATCGAGCCTTTTTCGTTGCGCCAGACTCTGGCCGGCGACATTCTCCTGCACGCCATTCACGCGGATTCGCGGGAGCATCGTTCCTATCGGATCGACCGTATCCAGGGTGCCGGCATAACGAACCGGACCTTCGTTCCGCAATACGAGGTCGAACTGACGCCAAGAGTATAGGTTCCGTCAGAATGGAATCCATCACCCCTGGAGCGTCTGTCAATCGAATCGCCGTTTGAACCCTTTTCTGACGGATCTGTGCTACGGTCTAAATGAAGGTGGGAAACCGGCTATTTCTATCCGAGAAGGTCCACCGCCGATAGAAAATAAATCTCTAAGGTCAGAGGCTGCCCGGGCAGAATTAACGTGTCCTTGCGGTTAGCGTGCACAGCCGAGAAAAAACGGCATTCAATAACGCTGGGGCGAGAAATTATTCTGGTCCGGTTTGGGGCGAGCGCAATCGGGTGATAGATAGGCGAGTCGGCGGGCATCGTGGGCGTCCCGCCGACCGAGGTCAATCTTGTGTATAACACCAGGGCATGAAGCTTTGCGGGGATTTTTCGATTTCCCGGGAATTTTTGAGCAGCCAGGTGATATAGCCCAGAGGATTTGTCCCGGCGAGCTGGCAGGTGTGGATCAGGCTCATGAACAGGTCC
>JBMFWV010000210.1:0-2529 GCA_049964915.1 Rhizomicrobium sp. | reverse complement strand
CAGGCGGCAAGCGACACCGCCACAGCAGCATTCCCGCCCAGTCGGCTAAACTGCGCCGTGCCGTCAAGTTCCTCGAGGCGGCGGTCCACCGCCACGGGATCGCGTCCGTCCATACCCTCGAGCGCGGCGGCGATGGGACCTCTGACATTCCCAAGCGCGCGCGTAACACCAAAGCCTCCAAATTTTCCGCCACCATCGCGCAGGTCAATCGCCTCGAAGCGGCCACGTGAGGCGCCGCAAGGCGCGATTCCCCGTCCCCAGACACCATTTTGCAGATGGATTTCGGCTTCCACCGTCGGTCGGCCACGGGAATCCCAAATCTGACGCGCCGCAACTCCAGAAATCGCCGCCCTCATGCGCGTAAGGCCCTTTCGTACCAACCAGCTGCTAAATCTCTGAGCGTCCTTGGTGGAGCCTTTAGATAGGTTCGGGCTGCATCCCGTACAAATCCCTTCTGCATCTCCCCCGCAAGATACTCGACCGGTGACTTGCCATCGACCCGGGCGAGCAGAAGTGCTGCCAGAAGCGGTACTGAGCGGCTATCAAGGTCAGCGCATGATTCGAAGCTTACCTGCGCAAAATATCCCGCACAAAAGCCGTCGAAGACGGAGACATAGCCGCGTGTGAATTCCTGATGCCATACCGCCTTCAGGAGAAGATGAGCGAGACAGAAGGAAACATCAAAGGCAGGGTCGCCCCAGGTTGCGCATTCGGCATCAAGTAGTACCGGCCCCTTGGAGCCAACCAATATGTTCTTGGGACTCACATCCCCATGAACGAGCACGCGCGCATTCCGGCCAATGCTGGCGACAATGCTGTGCATTTCCTCGGCACAATCAGGATGGGCTATTGCCGTGGTCAGAAGATAGGGCTCGATGCGCAAAGTGTGGAATAGGTCATGATTGGCAAAGCGCAACGCAAGGCTCGCCTCATGCTGCGCGCTTGCGGCATGAATCTGACCCAGCATCGTCCCCATACGCTCAGCAAAGCCTGCATCGGCTTCGCCCTTCGCCAGCAGCGTCTTCCAGCAAGGATAATCATCCGGCGCAAGATAGGGCATGACAAACAGCCCGCGTGCACGATCGACATGAAGCACCCTGGGCACGGTCCCCGGACAGAGCCCGTTCACCACATCCAGATAGGCCGCCTCGTTCATGGAGCGCGCGATCGGCGCCCTCCACTCCCGGGCGACCTTGAGGCGCGGCAGAGCCCGCTTGATGCAAACACGCCCCTTGGGCGTGTCAGCGCAAACTACATCCGAGGAGACGCCCCCTTCGAGGATGAAGCCATTGGCGATTTCGTCGGCGCCAAGCAGTCCCGCCTCGCGTAGCACCGTGACCAGTTCGTCATCAAGTCTCATGCGATTTGGCGACCATGACCTTCCCAATAGGGGGCACGTAGTTCACGCTTCAAAACCTTGCCGGAGGCATTGCGCGGTAACACGTCGACAAAATCGTAGCTCTTGGGAACCTTGTACCCCGCAATACGCGCCCGCACATGCTGTGAAAGCTCCTCCGCAGAGAGCGTCATGCCAGGCTTGACCACTACGATGGCTTTGACCGCTTCACCCCACTTGTCATCCGGAACACCGATGACCGCAACATCAGCAACTGCAGGGTGTGAAAAAAGCGCATTTTCGACCTCGGCCGGATATACGTTTTCGGCACCACTGACGATCATGTCTTTTACCCGATCGTAGATATAGAGATAGCCATCAGAGTCGAAATACCCTGCATCGCCCGTATGAAACCACCCGTCCCGGACCGCCATTGCGGTCGCTTCGGGTTTGTTCCAATAGCCCTTCATCACCAGCTGCGAACGAACGACGATCTCCCCCACCTCCTGCGCCTTCAGACTGTGCCCGCGCGCGTCCACAACACGGATATCCGTCTCGGGATAAGCTATGCCACAAGCACGCAGTCGTGTGCTTCCGGCCACGTGATCCTGCGGCGGCAGCCAACACACGCCACCGGTGGTTTCGGTAAGGCCGTAAAGCTGGAGGAAGTCACAATTAAACACGCTTTGGGCCCGGCTCAGAACACTGTCGGAAATTGGCGAAGCCCCATAGGTAATGAGCTTGAGGCTCGAAAAGTCTGTGGTCTGCGCTCGCGGCGACAGCAGCATGGCCTGAATGACCGCAGGCACTATAAAAGCGTAATTGATCCCCTGCTCTGAAATCAGCGCCAGGATGCGCTCCGCATCTGCTTCAGCCAGAACAATACCCCTTGCCCCCTGCGCCAGGCTGAACAACCCCATAGCGACACCGGCAATGTGAAACACTGGCATGGCGATCAACGCGACCTCTCCAGGTCGGTAATCCGCCATGCCAATCATCCCGGCAAGGTGCAACTGGAGCATGAGGTTGTCGTGAGTCAGCTCTACGCCCTTGGGCAAGCCCGTGGTTCCAGAGGTATAAAGCTGGACCACGGTGTCGCCACCGCTGGCGCGAAAACTGGGAGGCCGCGCAAGCTGTTCCTCGCGCCATAGTTCGTAAGTCAGGAAGCCCGCTTCCGCGTCCTCGAGTGCAAG
>JBMFWV010000209.1:0-2850 GCA_049964915.1 Rhizomicrobium sp. | reverse complement strand
GCCGTGAGATTAACCAGCGATTCCGCCATCGCCGCTAGGTCCTGCCTCGGTAATGCGTTCACTGCATCAATAAACGGGCCTGAATATTTCTGCCGGATTTCCTTTTTCAGACCCTTGTGAAAATGGTCAAATACGGCATCGCATTTGGCCTCAGATTTTTTCGCTCCGCCATTATGCTTCAGGCTCGCACTCAGCAAGCTTGGAATCGCCTCAGCCAAATCTGGATGAATCCCCTCGATGATCATGTCGATCGTCTCACGCTGGGCGAATGGGATCACCATAGCCGTATCAGTATGGGTAATCCTGGCATGGTCGAACAGGTGAAACCGAAGCTGGCCTTTCACCATCGGGCCGAATTTGCACACCAAAGCATTGGGAAACGGCTCGGCTTCACCCATCCCCGCGATGACCACGCCGGAGAAATCGCTCCCCAGAAAACTCGCACTGGAGAGCAAATGTCGCAGCGTGGTACGCAAGCCATTGCGGATATCTTTAGGCAATTTGATCCCGTCGAACGTTTCGCGCTCCACATCGTCGAGGGCCGAGGCATAATCGTGCAACACTTGGTCAATCAACGCGGCATTGTCGCGCTCCAACCGCGGGTAACGCTCCCAGCGCGGATGATCCTCGGCGATAATGCGACGGAGCAGATCCATCCGATCGGTTGATTTACTGGGGCGGGTCGCTGCCAATTCATCATCCCAACGACGAGCGTAGAGCCCTCGCCAAAGCCTGGCAGCGACCTCGGCAAATTTCTGCTCCTGGATCGCTTCTGGGAACATGATCGACTCCCGCTCGATGAACGCGACAATGTCATCGAGATATTCCCGCAGCGTGTCGTATCGTTTGTCACCCAACTGCTTCTGGTAGCCTGCGACAATCGTTTCCCAAGGCACCCCCGCCAGATCGGCAGCACCGAACGTCATGAACCCAACGGGAGCATTCGGCACCAGCTGCAGCAGTTTCTCGGCATTGTGGTAAATCTTTTCGCCATCCCCAAGGGTAACGGCACTATCCGCCGCAAGGGCAATTCCCCGCGTGTTCATCACTGCGACTTCACAAGTCATATTGGTCCTTCCAGACGTCCAGCGGACGCCGCATTTCCATGCTGTTGATGATCGAGACCATAACGGGTTCGCACGTCAGATACGGACGTATTAAGACAGCTCCATCGCGAGCCATCTCGACTGACTACTGGAAGAAGCGACAATTTCGTGCGACTTTGCGATAGACCCCACCCACGGCACGACGAGAGCGCGGATATTATGAATGATTTGCCCGATTACACCGCCCTGAAGACCAAGCAACGCGCCTTGCGCAATGGGTTTCCCGAAAACCTCAGCTTACGTGTGCATCGCGCGCTCAGTTGGCTGGATCGCGCCGAAAAAAGCAGCGACGATGCCGATGCTCAATTCATTTTCCTATGGATCGCCTTCAACGCCGCCTATGCCGAGGACCTTGGCCAAGTCACGGCCGATGCAGCGCGCAGCCTATTTCGGGCCTATTTTGGCAAGCTACTGCCCCTGGATAAAAAGCGGCGCATTTACGACGCTCTGTGGGATCGGTTTTCTGGCCCAATCCGCCTGCTCCTCGACAACAAATTTATCTATCACCGCTTCTGGAGCCATCACAATCAGGTGCCCGGCCATGAGGACTGGGAGCAGAGATTTGCGACCGCACGTCAGCGTGCCCTGGAGGCTCTCGCCAAACAGAACACGCTCGATGTCCTGACCACACTATTCGATCGGCTCTATGTGCTGCGCAACCAAATCATGCATGGCGGCGCCACTTGGAACAGCACGATAAACCGCGCCCAAGTGCGCGACGGCGCAGCCATTCTGGCGTTCCTGCTCCCTTTATTCATCGATCTGATGATGGACAATCCTGACCTACAATGGGGAAAGCCACATTATCCGGTTGTTGCTTGACATGGAAACGATTTAATGGATTGTAATAGGCCAACGCTACCCTTATTATAAAAATCTTCTTTGCTTGAAAGTCAGTTTTAATGCCCTTTGTCGACGCGCATCTGGAGGTCTTTACACAAACGCTTGTGAATGCCGCCCCACAAGGGGCCGTAGGGATGTCCCCGGTGGCTTGGGCGGAAAGTGTCAACTATACCGCACCGGCGGGTGTCCTACGTCAGGAACCGTTATCCCGAGACCAGGTTCGGGCATACTGCCAACAAAATGCCGGAAACGACGTTTTTGATTGTTTTGTTACGATCATGGCCTGGGGTGGAGCTGCCTTACAGCTGCCGTATCGTCGCCTTGCTTGGAATGCACGAGATCAATGGCGCGATACGATTCAAAACTTGAGGCAACAACAAAGATTGACTCGATCAGAGGCTTATCTAAGTCTGCGAAATCTCCGCGCGAACGGTCGTTTGCCAGGGCTTGGTCCTGCCTTTTTTACGAAGCTGATCTTTTTCATGATGCAAGATCAAAACGGCTATATCATGGATCAGTGGCTCGGTAAGTCGGTTAACCTGCTCGTCGTTGGGGAACCGATTGTTCTGATGGACGGCCACATCGCCTCAAATCGAAACACCGAAGCAAATTATGAGCAATTCTGCCGTGTAATAGATTGTCTCGCCGCCACTTTTAACGTGACGCCGAATGCTGTCGAGCAAGCGCTTTTTTCGAGGGGGGGTCGAAATCCTTTGCGTTGGCGCCAGTACGTCCGGGATCAATTTAACAGGCGGTGACTTGACCGGTCATGTTTGGTCTTCCTTGGTTAAAATTTACTGGCCAAATGACATGTCCAATCACAAATTCTGACTCGGCAGCCCTTTTGGCCGTCGTATAGCACGAAGATGAAGCACCGATGATCTCGTTGTTTTTATCTTAC
>JBMFWV010000208.1:0-2854 GCA_049964915.1 Rhizomicrobium sp. | reverse complement strand
GCTAGTCGAGGCCCTCGTCGCGGCACCGGTCAAATCCCGCTGGTTGAGCGCTTTCCGCGAGGCCGTACGCAGCCATATCGCCGGACCGGACTTCCTCGCCATGCGCGAGCAGGTGGCCGGGTTACGCGCGGCTTTAGCTGCCATCCGCTATACCGTGCTGATCCGCGACAACAACGTCACCGTACGCAGCTTCGAGGATGAGCCGGATTATAACGCGATCATCGCCGCCCTGTTCCAGAAGTTCCAGCAGGGCGGCGGCAAACCGCACGAATTAGAGATCGATCGCTCGCCGATGATGAATCAGGTGGCGGGCGAAATACTGCACGGTGTCGCCAAGCTCAATCCCGAGACCTTCACAAATTTGGATGCGTTCGTTGTCCGCTATCGTACGTTCATCGATCCGATGATCGCCCGGTTCGATCGGGAGATCCACTTCTATGTCTCGTGGCTCGATTTCACCGGCCATATGGCAGCTTCGGGCCTTACGTTCTGCTACCCGATTCTGGCAGACGATCGAACGATCCGCGTGGACTCGGGGTTCGATCTCGCGCTGGCGCACAAGCTGCTGGGCGAACGACGCAGCATCGTCACCAATGATTTCCATCTCGATGGTCGTGAACGGATTCTCGTGGTCACCGGACCGAACCAGGGAGGCAAAACGACCTTCGCGCGCACCTTCGGCCAGATGCATTATTTCGCGAATCTCGGCTGCACGGTGCCGGGGAGGGCCGCACGACTGCACCGGTTCGACCGGATCTTCACTCATTTCGAACGTGAGGATGCCCTCACCACGCTGCGTGGCAAATTGCATGACGATCTTGTGCGAGTTCATGCCCTGCTCGAGGCGGCGACGGCCGATAGCATCATCATCATGAACGAGATTTTCAACTCGACCGCGCTGAAAGATGCGAGTTTTCTTGCCCAATCGGTCCTGCGGCGGATTATCGCGCGCGGGGCGATCGCCGTCTGTGTCACATTCATGGATGAACTGGCGTCGCTCGCACCGGAAACAGTGAGCCTGACCAGCATGGTGCTCCCGGACGATCCGGCCGAGCGGAGCTTCAAGATCGTACGCCGACCTGCAGACGGCTTAGCCTATGCCTTGTCGATCGCTGAAAAGCACGGCGTCACCTATCGGCGGCTGAAGGAGCGTCTCGCATGAAAGCGCATTTGATGTTCCCCGATCGGGACATCGATATCAAGGCTGCCTTGCCGCCCAATGCCGCCGATCTGATCCAGGACATGGAGCTTGAAACGCTGCTTGCCGCAATGGCCGCTGGTGACAAGTTTCTCCATGAGATTGCCCATAGATCGGTCCTGACCGGATTCGGCAATACCAAGGAGATCATTTTGTGGCGGCAGGACGTGCTGCAGGACTGCATCGACCAGGAAGCAGAAATCCGCACCCTCTACGCCATCGCCCTTGCGCCGCTGGAGGTCCGCAAAGGAATTTTCTACAGTTTCAGTAGCCGCTATCCTGGCATGCTGCTCAACGGAGCGGTGCGGCTGCTCGAAGGACTGCGTCGGATCATCGGGGACCTCGCGCAATTTGCCACCCGCAACCGAGAGCGATTTCGCTCCACGGCGATGCGCAATCTGTGCTCAATGTTGGAGAGCGAACTCGACCCCGATTACCTGGCAACAGTCGACGAACATCTCACGACCCTGCATTTCCGCCAAGGCGTTCTGTTCAGTGCGCGGTTGGGACCGGGTAACGAGGGCCACGACTATGTGCTGCGCCATTTCGTGCCGGAGCGCTGGGCTTGGCTGAAGGATCTGATCAACGGGGCACCACCCAATTATCATTTCAGCATCCATCCCCGCGATGAATCGGGGGCTCGTGCCCTGACCTCCCTACGCGACGAAGCCCTGGTGGATGCCGCGCGCACCACGTCCCGCGCCAGTGACCACATCAACGATTTTTTCACGATGCTGCGCACCGAACTTGCGTTCTATATCGGTTGCCTCAATCTGCGACGCGCACTGACTGACAAGGGTTGCCCGATCTGCATACCCGCCGTCGCTAAGCCCGACGACGCCGGTGTCGCCTTTGACGATCTGCGCGATCCCTGCCTGACTCTGACGATCGAGAGCAAGGTGGTGGGTAACTCCATCGATGCGCCGGCATCTCCTCTGCTGATGATCACCGGGGCCAACCAGGGAGGCAAATCGACTTTCCTGCGTAGCCTCGGTCTTGCCCAGATCATGCTGCAGACTGGTATGTTCGTCACGGCGCAGCAGTTTTCTGCCGGGCTCCGAGATGGACTGTTCACGCATTACCGCCGGCGCGAGGATACCGGGCTGAATAGCGGCAAGTTCGATGAGGAATTGTGCCGGATGAGCCGCCTGGTCGACCAGATGAGTAGTGCCCCGATGTGCCTGTTCAATGAATCTTTTGCGGCCACCAACGAGCGCGAGGGTTCCGAGATTGCCCAGCAGATCATCCTCGCACTGGTGGAAGCTGGGGCGCGGATCGTGTTCGTCACCCATATGTTCGCACTGGCGGAATCCTTCATCGATCATCCTCAGATCGGTGTCACGTTTCTACGCGCGGAACGTGATGAAGGTGGCACGCGCAGTTTCCGGCTCCTGCCCGGCGCGCCGCTCACGACCAGTTTCGGCCAGGATCTGTATCGCCAGATCTTCGGCAACGATACGACCCATTAACCAACCGAAGGAGAAAGCCCATGACGGAAGACGCCACGATGGTTCGGATCAACCTGCAGGAATCTGATCACGGCAAGCGTAAGAACCTGATGGACGAGGTGTTGAACGCGTTACGTGACCGCCTCAGCCTCGAAGGCGTCTCGGTGCTCCGCGGCATTGCCGGACTGGGCGCGGGTGGGGTGATCCA
>JBMFWV010000207.1:0-2864 GCA_049964915.1 Rhizomicrobium sp. | reverse complement strand
CCGTAGTCAAGTAAGGCCGCGAAAGCCGCGTCCAGAGGGTGATGTTCTACGCGTTGTGCCATGGTGTCGACTCCTTCGTGAGTGTTAGAATAATTCGAAGAAATCGCCTCCAACAAACTACCAGAAGCTGCCACTGCTGGGCCCTCCTTCGCTCTTCGGGCGCAAGCGCCCTCATCGCTACGGACGGCCCAGCAGCACAGAACCAGAAACGTCCAATTTACAGAAAGGAGGTTGCACTAACGAGCCAATCGCTGCGAGATACTACCCAAACGATGACGGTCAGTCGTTTTGACGTCAATCAAACAGGAGAAATAGACATGCGCGTGTTTCCTTCAATTGAAGGGGAGCCGAGCCTCGACAAGGTGTTCCGCCGCTTCCCGCATACCATTCGCCCGCTGCTGGAGTACCATGACAGGTTGCTGCGTGATCCATCGCCTTTGACGGTTGCGGAACGCGAGCTGATCGCCGCCTATGTTTCAGGGATCAACTCCTGTACCTTCTGTCATGGTGCGCACGTAGTGGCCGCGCGGGCGTTCGGGATAGATCCTGTGCTGTTCGAAGGGCTGATGACGGATCTCGCTAGCAGTTCGGTCGACAAAAGGCTGAAGCCCATCCTGGCCTATGTAGGCAAGCTCACCCGAACTCCAAGCATGATGACCGCAGCAGACGCACAGACGGTCTATGAGGCGGGTTGGGACGAACAGGCTCTTTTTGATGCAGTGAGTGTCTGTGCGCTGTTCAATTTCATGAACCGTATCGTGGAAGGATCAGGAATCAAGACCAACCCACTTGAAGCGGACGATGCACAGATTGAATCGCGCATGAAGCGCATGGGTGGCAATAGCAACGACCCTCATCGAGCTGAATGGAGCTACACGAAGCTTGAAAAGCTTTGGGGGATTGAATCATAGGCGCTCTCTGAGCGCCGGGTGAAGAACCGCTTACACATAGCGCGCCGCCCAGGCGGCAATGACATGGCCAGCATATTCGGCATCTTCCCGGCGCGAAATCAAGTGGTCGGCGTCGTCAAGCGAAACAAAGCTTTTCGGACGCTTTGCCCAGTCGAAAATCCGAGCTGCATTTTCGACGCCGACCGTGGCGTCGAGCGGCGCATGCATCACCATCAGCGCCTTACCGAGTTGGCGCACATGACTTTCCAGCGCGGCGGTGCGGATGTCCTCGATGAACTGCCGCTTTATAGTGAAGGGCCGTCCGGCAAGTTGAACCTCAGCCTGTCCGTCTGCCATGATCCGTTCGAGCTGACCGGCGAAACTGTGCGCGACATGGGCCGCATCGGCGGGTGCACAGAGTGTCGCCACGGCCTTCGCTTCCGCAATTTGTCGCGCCGCGGCGAGTATCGCCGCGCCGCCGAGCGAATGCCCTATGATGAGCGCGGGCGGCTCCAGAGCCGCCCGCATATGATCAGCGGCGGCTACCAGATCGCCAATGTTGGATGAAAAATTGGTGTTGGCGAAATCTCCTTCGCTCGCGCCGAGCCCGGTAAAGTCAAAGCGCAGCACAGCAATACCATGCTCGGTCAGCACCTTGGCAATCCGCGATGCGGCATAGATGTTCTGGGTGCAGGTAAAGCAATGTGCAAACAGCGCAAAGGCGCGGATATCACTTTCCGGCCTGTCGAGCCGTGCGGCCAGGAGATGCCCCTGCGCGCCGCTGAAATTGATTCGCTCCGACTGGACCACGGTCAGCCTGCCGCCGCGTCGGCGCCGCGTGCGGGTATGATGGCATCCGGTCGGGGATACAGCACATCCATTGGCACCGACACTCCATTTGCCTGGACGATCCGCACATGTTTGCGGCCCATCAGACGAGGTCTGCTGACACCGCAGCTGTGTGAAATGGTTTGCACTTCATGAATCATGTTCAGACAATAATTGGCAACCTTCGTGGCCTTGTTTTCAGGATCGAGACCCTTTTGAAGCCGCTTGTTGTGCGTCGTAATGCCAGTTGGACAGGTGTTCTTATTGCATCTTAGTGATTGAATACAGCCCAGCGAGAACATGAAACCGCGTGCCGTGACGACAAAGTCGGCGCCGGTCGCGATAGCCCAGGCTACCTCGGACGGGGTCACCAACTTGCCCGATGCAACGACGCGGACACGATCACGCAGCCCAAATTTGAAGAGAATGTCGGATACCAGTGGCAGTGCCTCACGGATCGTCAAGCCGACATTGTCCATCAACGACATAGGCGCGGCCCCGCTTCCACCATCTCCGCTGTCGATGGTGAAGAAATCCGGTGCGCTTTCCGTGCCACGCGCTCTGATTTCACCGCACAAATCCTCAATCCACCCATAGGCGCCGATCACCGCCTTGATGCCCGTCGGCTTGCCAGTCACTTCACGGATATGGGCGATCATGTCGAGCAACTGCCCGACGTTGTCGATTTCGGGATGGCGATTGGGCGAGATCGAGGCCTGACCCTCCGGAATGCCGCGGATGGCGGCGATTTCGGCCGTCACCTTGACTGCGGGTAGAATGCCGCCCTTGCCCGGCTTTGCGCTCTGGCTGAGCTTGATCTCGAACATGCGTACGGTTGGATGGGAGGCGACGGACTTTAATTTTCGGTCGCTTAGGCCTCCGGACGAGTCGCGAACGCCATATTTTGCGGTGCCGATCTGCATGAGGATATCCGGGCCACCTTCCAGGTGATAGGGTGAGAGCCCGCCTTCGCCGGTGTTCATCCAGCACCCGGCAATCTTCGCGCCACGTGACAAGGCCAGCACTGCCGGCGCGGACAAGGCGCCATAACTCATGCCCGAAATGTTGAAAAAAGACGGCGCCTCGTAGGGATGACGACAATAAGGTCCGATTTGGAGTGGTTGCATTTCAACTGCGTCCTCCTCC
>JBMFWV010000206.1:0-2892 GCA_049964915.1 Rhizomicrobium sp. | reverse complement strand
GACTTTCGTCTCATGTTCGCCCGCATGTCGCACGCCCAGCAGACCCGAAACACGACGGCGCCGGGCCCTCCCCCACTCTTACCGACGCCCATGGCGCGGGACAAGGGCGCAGGCACTGTCAAATCCCCGAAATCGGTGGGCGGAGCGGGCACTTGGCGCAAAGCTACCACGATGCTCAAGCTTTGCCCCTCCGGAGTGTGCCAAAAGCGAAAGGGACCGCTTGCCTTTGTGCGCGAGCCCCAATAGGTTCTGCGCCCTTGGCTCGGCGCCCGTAGCTCAGCTGGATAGAGCACCAGACTACGAATCTGGGGGTCAGAGGTTCGAATCCTTTCGGGCGCGCCATTCCCGTAAACGTGGGCACTCCAGACTCGATGTGGACAGTGGTTATTGCCGCGGCGATAGCAGCCTTTGGATCGGAGATGACGGCCTTGTCACGGCCCACCACCATTCCGGATACCTGCCCCCGCACATAACGACGCTGCAAAGGCGCCGGAGCCTCCAAGGGCCACCGCCAGAGCTTGGCAGAGCGCGCGGTGTCTTGGGCTTTGGAAAAGGCCCGCTTCAGGGGAGGGGCGTCCGCGTCGAATCGGCTGAGCAAGGCGGTTGCATCCGTCAGAGTACCGACCTCTATTTTCATAAGCGTTTTGCAGGAAAGCCGATCCACTCGCGCAAAAGATCGCCATCCGGCGTCTTCTCTACGAGAACGCGTAGGTTCATCATATCATCGGCTATCGGTGGATCCTTGGATCAGGTTGGTGTCAGCAACTCACCCCTACCAGGAAGTCATCGATGACCGCTCTGTAGTTAACAGGCCTGCCTACGCCAGACGCAGGGCGGTCGCTACGACAGACCTGCTAACCACAGCAGCTACACCACCTGCCGGGACACGATTGCAAACAATATCCAGTGGCTCCGGATCGGACACTGTTGGACAGACGACAAATGGAGTTCAGCTTATGAGCGATGCTGTTCGTTCGGTAAGAGGATTGACTGTGCTGGTCACCGGTGCGGCCAGTGGTATGGGGCGTGCCACGGCAGAAGTCTTTGCCGCGGATGGCGCTAACGTCGCGGTGACGGACTACACGCTGGAAGGCGCAGACGCGGTGGCCCACGCGATTGCCGCAAAGGGAGGCAAGGCGAAGGCATGGAAGCTTGATGTGGGTGATAAGGCATCTATCGGAACAGTCGTCGACGAGATTGCCCGACATTTTGGCGCGCTTGACTGCGTCGTGAACAACGCCGGAATTGCTGGGTTCAAGTCCATCGACAGCGAGGAATATGAAGCGTTGTGGGGGCGTATGATTCAGGTATGTCTTACCGCTCATCAGCGCATTATCCGCGCCGCGCTGCCATATCTCCGCAAGTCGAAAAGCCCGCGCATCGTCAACATCGCCTCGACCGAGGCGCTCGGCGCAACTGCGCTCGACAGTGCCTATTCTGCCGCTAAGGCCGGCGTCACGGGCCTGACACGCGCGCTCGCCGTCGAACTCGGCCCGGAAGGGATCACTGTCAATTGTGTCTGTCCGGGACCCATTCACACCGGAATGACACAGTCCATCCCAGAGGAACACAAGACAATCTATGCAAAGCGCCGCACGGCGTTGCGCCGCTATGGCAGGCCGGAAGAGGTCGCCCACGTGACCTTGAGCCTGTGCCTGCCAGCATCATCCTATATCACGGGTACGACCATTCCGGTCGACGGAGGTTTGATGGCACGCAACGCTTAAGTCGCCAACTCCCATCGAGAATAAATTCCAAGCCGCTCTTACGGTCAGCGAAGTGTGCTTTGGTCCGGAGGCGTCTATCTCGCTAACACACTGACCAGATCGATCTCCGGTCAATGACCAAATGTCGGCGAACCGTTGACTGTACCCTTGCTGCAAATGGGTTCTGCGCACGGGCAGCCTCGTCCGTTTGACCAAGGGGCAGTTTGCATCGACCGTCCCGGGCTTATCTTGGGGATGCTGATTACCTGGTGGGACCTCATCATTGAGAGCGAACCAAATCGTGGAACGACCCTCGCAGCTCGCATTCCTGCGGAGCACACCGTTGTTTCCCACGCTGCGTGGCAAATGCAGACCGCTGTCCCCTGTCTCCCTAATACCGGTGGTGCAATCCAATTGCGGTGATTTGTATCGGTAACTGCGCGGCGACATCGGCCACTCGTGTGAAAGGTGGTGGATTTTCTGTGTCTTCAACTTGTTTTGGCGGCCGGGCCAGTTAGGCAAGGCAGACTGTTCCAGTACTTAAAGCTTTGCGGATGGGCGAAGCGAGCGGTCGTGACAGCGGGCGAGATACCGCGGTGCGGGCGATAGTAGCGCATTCTGCCAAGAGCTCCGTCGCACTTGAACGATGTCGATGAAAAAATTCCTATCACCGTGGCGGCCATCTTGTGGCGGCGACGCGTGCAAGCGTTCATCGACGTCAGGCGTCGTCGTCTTTTCTCGCACGGTACTGCTGAAAGTTATCACTGATGCCATCAGGTGTTTACGCATATTTCAGAGTGGTGGCGTCATTTATCGTATGGCTCTGGGGGGCAGCAATGACGATACAGTGGCGTGACAGGATGGCAATTGATCATGGCGTCATAGACCATGATCATCATACGCTGATCGGCCTGATCAACGAATTCTGCAAAGCGAGACTAGTACCCGGAATCAGAGCTTCGTGATACGCCTGCCCTTGAAGCGGCGTTGATGGACGCGTTTCTTTTTCCAGGCGAAGGGCTTTGCGTTCTCGTTGTATGCGGCGATGAAGGCATCGATGTGCTCCTGGAGCTGCTTGAGGGCGGTGAACGAGGCTCCTGTCAGCGACTGGCCCTGCAGAATGGAGAACCAGGTCTCGACCTGATTGAGCCATGACGAACTGGTCGGCGTGAAGTGGAAATGGACC
>JBMFWV010000205.1:0-2957 GCA_049964915.1 Rhizomicrobium sp. | reverse complement strand
CCAAGCAATACCTCGCCCATCCGCATAGTGGCGTTGAGCCATGGTGCACTGGTATTCAAATGGGAGAAAATCACTATCAGCAATAGGGTCGAAACGACCTGCCGTCCGCGATCGGTAAATCCCAAAAGTTGGCTCAGCAGCAAGGAAAGAGCCATGACTACCGCCAGTGAAGCCATGTTTGCGGGAATGTACGCCAGATAGATCACTGCAGCGATAGCGCCTACAACACCCGAGCTCAGGGTGGCCCAGAAACTGGATCGTGTCTCCGGCCAGTGATCTTTGAAAACGGCCAAGACCGTGACGGCCGACCATAAGGCGCCAATGACCGCCGCTGTGACATGGGTGGGTACGAGTTCGTCCAGGCCATAGCCCAAGAAATAGGCGAAGAGGACCAAGATGGTGATGATCGCACTGCGCAGATAAGGTTCCCCGCGCTGCAACTGCATTTGCTTTTCCTTTAGCTGCAGAAAACTTCGCGCAAACCATGGCATGACGGTAGCAAGGTCCTCATTTTAACGTTGGCGTGTTACTTGGGTCCGAGATCGTCAAGGGTGTACCCGGCAGGGTAGGTTGGTCGACGTAAGCGTGTCCGCAGCACCGGTCCTTGCTGCAGGGGCAAGGCAGCAGCAACTCTCCCTCGCACGCGTAACGCCCGGGTCAGTACCCAGTTCAGCCAGGCAGGTTGAGCCGGGATGCCCAATGCGGATAGCAGAGGCGCATCCAGCAAGGCGTGGATGGCCGGCCGGCCGAGCGCAAAGAGGGGGCGGGGCAGATAGAAACCGAGCAACAGATCGGAGGTCTGTCGGGCAACGTCACGGTTCGACTGGGCAAAGCGAAAGCGCCCGTTTTCATAGGCGATGTTGAACTGCTCAAACTCCTCATAGCCCAACGGGATGTCTTGGATATTCATGCGCTCACCGACGGCTTGCCAAAAATAGAACCAGGCCAGTCGTTCGCTAGCCCGCAGCGCGCGGTATCCATAGCGGTCTATCCAGCGGATCGGTTCGTAGACGAAGGTGGACAGCACGTAAAGATAGTCTTCATTCCGAATGGGGTAGCGCGCATGCTGGCCGTTGATGTTGGCGATGGCAGCCTTCCCTCGTGGGCTATCGTAGCCGTGCTCGATGATCTCGCTTAGCAAAAGATCGGTGTCGTCATAGCGCTTGCGGGTTCTTTCTGTGAGTTCGCCCGTGCTGTGCAGCAGAGCGGAAATGCGTGGTACGGCATAGGTCCGGAATAATGCCAACTCCAATGAGCGGGCCACATCGAAGGGAAACGCGCAGGTGGCGATCAGGAAGGTCATACGGCAGTGATCGGCCAGGGGGTCGAGCTGCAGGAGTTCCTTGGCGTGGGCGGTGTTGGGACGGATGAGTCCTCCACGGAGGGTGACGGTGACAGATGTGATGTTGCCCTAAGAGTCCTCCGGGAGCAAACGACGGACTTGGACTTTTTATCGTTCCGCAGGTCCAGCGCCGGATGCGGCCATCAAGCCGGTCACAGGCTGGGGCCATCGAGAGAGTCCCGCAGGATCAAGGGCTCCGCTGGTAGCGTGAACCTGGCATGGGTAAGCTGCTGCTTTGCGCGCAACCTTCTTCGCTACGCTTTCATGGGCACTGGCTTCGAGGACCTGCTGGTCGCAGCCTGTTGCCCGTTGGTTCACTGTCCAGCTGCCAGAAGGATCCAGACGCGGCTCCATCGTCTGCGACCTTTGGGCGTTGGTGCCCTTGCCAACAATGCTGCCCATGGCTACTCTTAGCTCATGAAGGCCACAAAACTGGTACAACGTCGCGTCATTCTTTCGGAGGTGCGCTTTGCTGAGATTGTGGTCTGGCGCGTGGCTAACCCGGTACCAGGCAGCGCACACGCGTTTAAATATCGGCTCGCCTATGTGGTCCTTGGCGAGTGCGTTCTGCGCTACGACAACGAAGCAGGGAAAGGAGACCATCGGCACCTGGGCAGCAAGGAAGAGGTCTACCGATTCTCCAGCCCGCGTCAGTTGATGGCCGATTTCTTTGAAGATATTGCGAGGTGGAATGATGAACACCCTGACGATTGAGGTCCGGTCCCTGCGCGATAGCCTAGCGAACGCCGCACAGGCTATGGAGGACTTGGTGCCTACCGAGACCTCTATCAGCTTTGATTCTCCCGAGCTGCTCTGGAAGGTTTTGACCGCAAGGCGGTGGGAACTCCTGAAGGTCATGGTGGGTGCCGGTCCGCTCGCGTTACGTGAGATCGCACGGCGGACGGGGCGCGACGTGAAATCTGTCCATATTGATGTTCATGCACTTTTGGATGCGGGGATCATCGAGCGCCGTGCTGCGGGTTTTATTTTTCCGTACGATGCCGTGCACGTTGATTTTTTTCTCAAAGCTGGATGACGGGACAACCAAGCCAGTTCTGCGGGGGCATGGCGCATACAGGGCTTGTGGAGATATTATCGAATGCGGGGAACGGCAAATTCAGACTGGAAGCGGTCATTCATTCTCAACAATCAATTATTACTTATCCTTCGTTGCAGATCTGCCATAGACTATTCTGCTGGTTGGTTTTCCGCTCGGATAGAGGCTGTAAAGAAGTTCAAGCATTTCGTTGACAATTGAGACCGCATCAAGCTCCATGGAGGTCAGGTGGCGGTGAATCACGCGCGGGATTCTATGAAGTCGATGAAGTGGGTTCTGGCAAGTGATGAAATTTGTATCTCTTATAGCTCCCCAATGAGAATGAACAAATGTTGATGACCAAGAATAGTATTTGTCATATATTTCTTTAGCGCCGCATTGCTCAGCGATACTGCGTAAATTCGCTTTGGCCCAATGGCCGAAATCAATTTCTAGGAATTCTTGCCAAGCATCTTCATTGGCAATCTGATATAGCGCCTCTTCATCAATAAAGCCGGGTAAATCACCACTCATCTCCTGCGCTTTGAGAAAGGCAAGCTTGGCTTGGCCTGATCCAAA
>JBMFWV010000204.1:0-3013 GCA_049964915.1 Rhizomicrobium sp. | reverse complement strand
GGCAAGGCGGTTGCATCGAAGATACCGGTTCGGGACGAATGGCTCGTCCCGACAATCGTCCAGCTTGAACTTGCCAAGTGGCTGACGCGCGAACTCGGCGAGGAGAAGACCGATCAGGTGGTTGCGTTTACGCAAATGTGCGCCGTCGCGCCGCTCGATACGAAGATCGCTCTTGCAGCCGCAGAGATTTGCCGTACCCACAAACTGGCGACCGCCGATGCCATCATCTACGCGACGGCCTTGGAACACGAAGCCGATCTTGTGACGTGTGATGCCCATTTCGACGGGTTGCCAGGCGTGACGTTTATATCCAAGACTCGCGCCTGATCAGGTTACCGTCTCACGCGGACAGAAAAGGCCGACCTGGTCGATCACGGGCACCCTGACACGGTAGCTGCACGCCAGCTTCTGGAACAGAAAGGCCCCGCCGGATGTGATCCGGCGGGGTCTTGGCAAGGTCGTTCATCGGTCATGCGGCTCCCAAAGCACTCGGCAATGCCATGCAGACGCAACTCCTCCAGGGTGATGGTCTGAACCACCCGGTATAAGGGCGGGAAGTAGAGCTTGAGTGGCAGGCAATAAACCGTCCCGGCGTTAGCACGGTTGACTGGGACGCGGAGGACTTTGCCAGGAGGACCTTCGGCCATGCGCCGATCACGCATCCCAAGGGTTTATGATCTCGACACCGCAGTCGGCAAAATCGCGAACATTGCGCGTTGCCAAACGTCCGCCTCGTGATTGCGTGATCGCCGCAATCTGGGCGTCGGCAAACGAGACGGGTTGACCGCCTTGGCGGCGCCCGGCCGCCAAGGTGGCGTAAATGCTTGCCGCTTCGGAATCGAAAGGCAGCACCCGCCCGCGAAACTCTTCCTCAAACATCATGACGGCCGCGGTCAGAAGTGCCCCCTGCCGGCGGCCCTTGGGCAGCAAGGCGATGCCATAGAGAATTTCGGCCTGAGTGATCGCCGTGGTGAACACGCTGGCCGGAGGCTGGGCCTGCAGCCAGGCTTGGACCTGTGCATTGGGCTCAGGCTTGAGCACTTCCGAAAGGACGTTGGTGTCGAGGACCAACATCAGCCGAGATCGACCGGCCGGATCGGTTCCCGCTCGATCTCGGGCAAGTCCACCCCGCCGGCGGCGGCAAATCGGGCGCGGATGGCCTCGTACAGGTTGCCTGGACGAGGACGCTCTTCCGCTAGGGCGACGGCGAGGATTTCGCGGGCCTCATCCTCCATGGACCGGCCATGTTCCGCCGCGCGCACCCGCAGGCGCGCTTTCACCCGGTCGTCCAGGTTGCGAATTGTCATGCTGGCCACAGATTCCTCCAACCATCAATGATTATATATTAAGCATTGATTGCACGTCAAGGTGGGAAGTCTTTCCCGCCGAATTGCTCCAAATCCGCTGCTGTGATCGCGTCCTCGCATTGGTCCGGCCGAAACTTGAGCAATGCGCGCCGGCAGCAACTGCGATCGGCACTGCGATTTCCGGGGCAGCTATAGCCGCTAGTCCGCCCAACATTGCGCCCGCAGCCGCAAGGGCTCCGCCTGCGACACCAAACATATCTACCCCGCCGTTGACCTGATCAATTTCTCCACTGGTCAATTCCTGCAACATCGCTATTTCCCTTCCTTGGTTTGAAGGGGCGGGTTCGCCCCCCGTGTCGGCGTGGCGCGACCATGTCGGTGTCGTGGTCCAGGATGACCGGCTGATGTCGGGGACCATTGCCGACATCATCGCCTTCTTCGACCCTGAGCTCGATATGGAACGGGTCGACACGGCGGCCATGGCCGCCCGCATCCACGACGACATCCTGCGCATGCCGATGCAGTATCTCTCGCTGATCGGCGACGTGGGCTCGATGCTCTCCGGCGAACAGAAGCAGCGCGTTCTGCTGGCGCGTGCGCTCTACCGCGAACCCAAAATCCTTGTGCTCGACGAAGGCACCGCGAACATCGATCCGGAGACCGAGGAGAGCATCGCCGAACTGGTCGCCGCGCTTCTCATCACCCGCATCGTTGTCGCTCACAGAGCTGCACTGCTCGCGCGGGCAGGGCGTGTGCTGCTCATGCGCAATGTCCGGCTCGAGCAGGTCACGCTGCAGAAGCAGCACGCCGAAGCGTGAGCACGCTGCAGCGTCACGCGATCCCTGTTCATGGTGCATTGGTCGATTCTGATGTTCGCAAGTCGCAATAGCGCACCGTTCGTGCATCAGAGCTGAAGCGCCACAGCCGAGAGCTCAAATCTGAGGGACATTTTGATGGCCAAGCTCCGAATGGTGGCCAGGCGCTATGGGCGCCGCCAGATGAAGCAAGTCCCGTGACGAAGGCCTCTATTGAGCCCGGAAGGTTTTGCTCCCGACCACGTCGGCGCTATCCCTTGCTGCTGCGCTTAAGCCATTTCATTGCTGCGGTAGCGGCGGAAACTAGTACGAGCACAGTGGCCACCGGCACGAACGCGGAGTACTTCGCGCTGACAAAACGCGATACCCCCACCGACAATGAGCGCGATCGCAAATGTCACGATATTATTTCGATCGGAACGCATCGCTTATCCTCACCTGACTGCCGGTCATCTCGTCAACAGGATTCTAGGGCGGCCTAGCGTCCGATCTTCGGCCAGAATTGCCACCCAGTGATTACCAGCGCAATAAGCCAGATGTCCATAAGAGCGAAGACTGCAGTGGACTTTTCCCATTGCTGAAACGCCTTTTCGAGGGCGGGCTTCAGGACTTCAACTTCGTTTATCACAGCCCGCTCCCCAGCCCGTTGGGCCTTTTAGGTCGTAACGTGCAGTTCGATACCGGCTCGCTTTTGTAAGTAGCCGATGACATTGAACAGATTGCGCGCCGCTGGATTGCCACGCGCCCCAAACATTCGGATTAGACTTTTAGGCGGCGTTTCTGTATCGCGGCCGAGTTTCTCAAATCCGACGGTCGCCTTAATGTAATCGCGGATGATGCTTTTCCCCGTATCCACATCGCCGCTGAGAAATGCGTCAACGCCTTCAAGCA
>JBMFWV010000203.1:0-3014 GCA_049964915.1 Rhizomicrobium sp. | reverse complement strand
GTGGGTGAGGCTGGCCTGGCCCTCATCATGGCGGCCCTGCTCGGCCTGACCACCGCGCTCGGAATCTATGGGCTGAAGCAGGGCGCACACGTTACATCCGGCAAGACGATCCTGGGCGCGATCGTCGCGATCGTGCCAACACTTCTGTGCTGCTCGCCAATCCTGCCCCTTGGAATCGCGGCGATCGCCTCGGTACTGCCAGCAGCAGGGACATTGGGCCTGCCGATACAGGGTTTCATCGCCACGCATGAAGCCTGGCTCTACGCGATTGCAATTGCCTTCATGACCTGGGGGCTTTACGCCAACGCACGACGCGCACTTTATTGCGCCTGCTGATGGATAAGCAAAACCCTGAAGCAGAAGACAAGACTCGGTTCCTGGAGGAGGCGATCCGTGCTCTCGGATTCACTCTTGCCGATATTGACACATTGCTGGCGTTACATGGCGAAACCGCGATCAGTTGTGAGGCATTGCGAGACCGCGCATACCGGCAAAAGGATCAACTGCGCACGAAAATCAATCAGATGGAACGCATCAGCGGGGTACTCGATGCAGTGATAGCAGTCTGCCCTACCTTGGAAGCGAGCGAAGTATGCACGATCATATCTGGCATCGCTCGGAATGCTGAACAGCACACCCCGACTGGTCGGCATTCCGAGCGATGAGACATGTACGCCGCGCTTGGTGAGGTGTTGAGAAACATGCCCGCGTTGCTCTGCGTCGCGCCACTCACGCCTCAGATCAAAATGCCGTCATTTCATCGAGGCCGGTCTGTGGGGCAGCACGCTGCTGGAAGCGACCTTGTGGCGGCAAGCAGACGCGCTGATCGGCGACGACGGGGGCCAGGAATGTAATGGAAAGGATGATCAAAACGGCATTAGATCGAACGAGATGGCGCCGGTATCCTTCGCAAGCCGGACGAAGAATTGCCAGTAGGACGTTTGCGGGAGACGGCATGAGCGGTCCGCTTTGCGGATTTTCGAGGAGGATAGCTTGAGCGAGAATAAACACTTCGACCTGATCGTGATCGGGGGCGGGACGGGTGGAAACGGTGTCGCGCGGATGGCCGCCAGTGCCGGCTGGAAGGTGGCCAGCATCGACAGCGTGCCTTTTGGCGGCACCTGCGCGCTCAGAGGTTGCGACCCGAAGAAGATGCTGGTTGCCGTAACCGAGGGGATTGAATGGGTTCATAACCTCGACGGCAAAGGGCTGACGGCACAGACAACCGTCGACTGGTCAGCCATGATCGCCTTCAAACGCACGTTCACCGACGTGATGCCCAAGCGCGTCGAGGGCGGGTTGGAAAAAGCTGGTGTAAAAGTGTTTCATGGGGAGGCGCGTTTCACCGGACGTGACACGATCGAGGTGAATGGCGAAGCCCTATCGGCCCGGCACTTTCATATCGCCACCGGCGCGCGGCCAATGACCCTGAACATTCCCGGCGAGTCGCTGCTGGCGACCAGCACCGATTTTCTCAGCCTGCCAGAGCGGCCGGAAAGAATCGTGTTCGTTGGCGGCGGGTTCATTGCGATGGAATTTGCTCATGTCTCCAAGCGTGCGGGCGCCCGTGAAGTGACCGTTCTGGAAATGATGGAGCGACCGCTTGGTAATTTTGATCCTGATCTTGTCGAGATTTTGTCCGAAGCGACCACAGATCTGGGCATTAACCTGCGCACCCGGGCCAAGGTTCTGAAGATCGAGAAGACCGGTTCGGATTTCACGGTAACCTACGAAACACCGGAGGGAGTCCAGTCGATTCGTTGCGACCTGGTAGTTCATGCGACCGGGCGCGTGCCGAATATCGACCACCTCAACCTTGGAGTTGCGGGCGTCGATTTCGGTCGCAGAGGCATCAAGGTCAACCCTTTCATGCGCACCACCAACTCTGCCATCTTTGCCGCGGGTGATTGTGCGGACAGCGGCCCGAACCTGACCCCTGTCTCGGCCAACGAAGGCCGGATCGCTGGCAAAAACCTTCTCGCCGGCAAAGACGAGCGCGCGGTAGACTATCCGCCGATCCCGAGCGTCGTCTTCACGTTGCCGCAACTGGCCTCGGTCGGTCTGTCCGAAGCCGCCGCGCGCGAAAAGGAATTGGATTTCGATACCCATTTCGAGAAGACGGCGGGATGGTATTCGTCGCTCCGCGTCGGCGCCAAGCATAGCGCCTATAAGGTCCTGGTTGAAAAACGCACCGGCAAGATCCTTGGCGCGCATCTCCTGGGCCCGGGCGCGGAGGAACAGATCAATCTCTTCGCAATGGCGATGGGCGCGGGCCTTAGTGCGAACAGGATCAAAGGTCTTATCTTCGCCTATCCCAGCTTTGCGTCAGACATCGGCTCGATGGTTTAGGTTGACGGGGACTCTCGGTGTCTACGGTATCCGGCGGAAGCCCGGATAGATCCGCCAGCACCATGCTGGGCGAGGTACTGGCAGCCGGACTGCCTCTGTAGCGTCGAAAGTCAGTGTCATGAATTATGAGCACGGCCCCCTGATGTCGAGCACCGATCATTTAATGTGAGCATGGAGGCAGATAATTTGAGCGCGACGGCCCGTCTGCGATCACTTAATTCGAGCAGAAGTCGGCGATGAATTCGAGCACAGCCGCCGATGAAAGCGAGCAGCTACACCTATGAGGCCGACTGCACCCTGAACAATCGGGACACCGAGGCGTCCGTTCTCGAAAAGTCGCGCGGCATCATCGCGCGTCTTTCAGGGGTGCGCGCGCCTGCAAAACCGACCCAGACCGTTGACGATTTTCTGCATAGCGAATTTTCGATTCCCAACATCCAGAAACTGCCGATTGAGGCGATGGCCGTGCCGATCATCGAGAGCCGCCTAAACGAAGCGCGGGCGGCGATGGGCGCGGGCGCGTATCTCTCCACCATCTTCCTGTGCGGCAGCGTTCTCGAAGCCGTCCTTCTCGGGGCGGCGCAGAAGGAACCAGCGCACTTCAATC
This sequence comes from Rhizomicrobium sp., assembly GCA_049964915.1. Classification (GTDB taxonomy): domain Bacteria; phylum Pseudomonadota; class Alphaproteobacteria; order Micropepsales; family Micropepsaceae; genus Rhizomicrobium. The sequence continues at coordinate 58 of JBMFWV010000203.1, read as the reverse complement.
GGGCTTCGGCCAGTCCGAAGGCCGTTGACGGCAGCGTGAAGCGTTTTCACAAATGGAG
>JBMFWV010000202.1:0-3046 GCA_049964915.1 Rhizomicrobium sp. | reverse complement strand
CCGTCTATCCGTCCGCGGCGTATCCCTATCCCTACGCCCGCGCTGCACATCGCACAGATCCCTGTCCGTGGAGCCCGGACTATCCTTACCGGCCCTGCACCCCAGACCCGTTCCGGTAGACGTCTCGTGATGAGGGGGCGCGCCTGCCCGTCACGAGCCGCGGCGCGCTTGGTCACTCTGAATACTCTTCAGGGTTCAGTGGATGTGGGATGCGCGCCAGCGGCCCAGGCGCCGTTGGGGGGAGCCTGACTGGGAGGAGGGCACGCTGGCGCGCAATTCTGTCGTGGTTGCCTCTTCGTGGCGAATGATCTGGGCAATGCGTCGCCACTGTTTGGCGGCGATGAAATCTCCGGCGCGTCTTGCGCCATCGGCCCGGTGGGTCGCTCTGGTATGTGCCTCGTTGCCGAATTCATGGAGCATGGCCAGGGCGATGATGGGCGCCTCGATGCTCCAGAAATGATCCTTCTCAGCAGCGTGCTGAGGTTTTGGTGGCGCAGAGTGTCCGCGCAACTTCATGCGCGCAGCAGCCAGATACCAGCCGAGCGTCAGCAGCGTAAAATTTGCACCGGCAGAGTGATAGCGAACTTTCTGTTGTGCCTCTGAACGCGTACGACGTGTGGTTTCTTCGACAGCAACAAATTCCTTGGCGAGGCGGGCATGGGCAATATCATAAGCGGTGTGACCACTGATGCTTGATCGCTTTGCGCTCTCACTGAAATTCAACGCAAGCTCTGGGCTCAGTGCCCGGCTTCCATTCCAGTTCTCACTATATTGGCGCCCCATAGCGTTCAATCCATTCGCTTTACCGCCTCTATTGCAAGGATGACCTCATTGCGCGCGCGAGGCCTATTCGTAAATTTCCCGTAGGATAAGAAAGCCTTGTCAGATCTTTGTTTGCGGGGCCTGGTTTGTACCGCGCAACTCTGCGTCCTGGGCGATGCGCACCAGATCGGCAAGACAGCTCGCATCTAGCTTTTCCAGGATGCGTGCGCGATGGACCTCGACCGTGCGTGGCGAGATACCAAGCTGGTAGGCCACGACCTTATTGGCGTAGCCATCAGTAAGGTAATTGAAGACGTCGCGTTCGCGCTCCGTCAAACGCTCCAAAAGTCTGAGTGCAGCATCTTTCTTTTCGTGGCGCAGGCGTTGGACATCGGCCCATTCAAGGGCGCGGGTGACACTGGCCTGCACCGTGCTGGCATCAAAGGGCTTCTGGATGAACTCGAAAGCCCCTGCTTTCATGGCCTCAACGGCAAGCGGAACATCCGCCTGACCACTGAGGACGATGACGGGGAGCGTGACACCGCGTGTGTTCAGCACATGCTGCAGTTCGATGCCGCTCATCTGCGGCATCTGGATGTCGGCGATCAGGCAGTCGCCGTAGCGCGGATTGCCGTCGCGCAGGAAACTTGTTGCATCGGCAAAAGCTTCAACCGGCCATTCCGTCAGTATGGCGCAGAGCGACGCCCGTACCAGGGGATCATCATCGACCACAAACACGCGTTGTGCGATGGTAAGTACCAGCGTCGTCTCCAAGTTTGCCTGTGGCAGATACGGGGCAGATGACTGCCTGGCATCGCCACCGTCAAAATCCTGACGCGTCACAGCCCGGTCCGAAGAGCGGTAGAGCGGCTTCATCATGCCCACGCCTCCCGTTTGGTCAGGGTTGCCACTGTGCAGCACGCAAAGGTTAGAAGTGCACTTGAAGTCACGCAAGTCACGTTCCCGTCACGCAGCGGAATTGTCCAAAAATGACACAGCCCGAAACGCTGCCGTTGTACGACGTGCGCAATGACCCAAAGGCTTGGGTGTGTTGAATAAAATGGCATGTAACATGTCAAATGTTTATTGTGAACAAATTCTTCCTTCGCGAGACGCTGCAGGGTACGGACACGCAGAAAGCTGCACGCAGCGCGGCTGCGGCGTACTCCAAATAAGCCTGGCGCCGTACCGGATATTCCAATCGGGTCGGATGGAACTTGTGACAAAGTCTTGTTGTCGATGATGGCGGAGGATGTGGTGACATGCTTCCGATTTGCTGCTGACACTTTTCTGGGCCCCGTTCTGTGGCTTTGGTATTAAGGTCTTATTCGCGGCGCACAGCCTTCTGCTCTGCGCGTTTTTGAAAGAAGGGCACGGTGATATTGCCTGCCAGGTGATGGTATCCGTGATATGATGCTGTCGGCGGTGCCGCTTGCCTCACGCGGCCTTTGTTGGGTTGCGCTTCGTCGCTCCCCATGTCAGGCGCGCGTGATCTGTTGAAATCGGGTTAGAGCTGGTGAGCCTTGCTTTGACCCCTTGGCCTGCGCATCCCCTTTGGGGTGTGCGGGCAATGCATCCTGGAAGGCCCCCGCGCCTTCCACGTGCTTAAGTCTTGTGGCCGTACTCCCTTAAATCTTGAGCGCCCGTTGCCTGTTCGGTCAGCCGCGTGCGCGTTTGCGCCTTACATCGGCATGTGAACGTTGTGATGCCCGAGGAACCAGTCGACCACCTTGGTGAGCTCTTGTTCGATGCCCAGGATCGGGACGGACGGACGCCGGCGGTGGACGAGGAGCAGATGAAGGCGCAGATCACGGGAGATGTTGATCAGCCATTGTCGCCATTTGGGGAGCACGCTGGTGGCGGTCTCAAAGCTCTCCGGCTCCTCGGTCGCCATCAATTGCTCATGATGGGCAATCTCGGCGATGCGTTGCCAGGCGCGCGCCGTGTCGAAGTCTCCGTCACGACGGGCCTTCGTGGCGCGGTGCGAGGCCTTGAGGAAAGCGTTGTCTCCGTAGGAGCGGATCATTGCCAAGGCGATCATCGGGATTTCAGCGTTGTTCATGGTATCCAATCACCGCGTCTTCTGATCTTGCTTTTTACAGGCTGTGCGGTGCCCTTTACGTCGATGTCGTTGGCACCACTATTGCCATCCACACAAGGAATAAAATCCGCATCACTACGTAAGAGGATGCGCGTAAGGAGAACCACCTAGATGCCGTAATGGGCCGGCACTCAAGAGTAGCCAGATTAGGTGGCTGTCCCTCAGAATGATGGTGTTCTGAAA
>JBMFWV010000201.1:0-3074 GCA_049964915.1 Rhizomicrobium sp. | reverse complement strand
AACGCAAAACCGCCGGTTGGGACGATGAATACCTCGCAAGTCTCATCGCAGCATGAATTTTTCACCCGATTCCCCTGAGGTATCTGCCGCGAACCAGACGCCATCATAGGGCTATGGCGTAGACATAGTGCTCATCATTGTCGGTCGTGGCCCGCTACACTTACGATCACATACGCTCACTTCCTATTGTGGCGGTTCCCAGGTCAGCCCTCGCATGGCGACCTTGAGACCCGCCATTGCCTGTGGTCACTCGGGGTGCGGGATGCCATCTGGAAAGCTAATAATTTTCTCTATTCGCGTGATGCACCGCATAATGTCTTGTGACCCAACCAGATCACAGATGTTCCGGAAATAGCCCGACGCGGTATGCCGACTTTTTGGTCTTCTACACGTGATTTATTTAACAAATCCACGAAGCTGCCATATGCTTCCGTGTTTTCCCAAAACGTCGTTCTTTTAGCGTGGCTAACCTCGACAGCCACGGTTGAAGGGACCTGGTCACAACGCCGCGTACGAGGCCACCCACATCGGCAGCTGACAGGATGGAAACGACAGAGTCCGTTCCCTTCACCCCTCCGCCCAGTCCTCGACCCGCAAACCCATCACCCGTGAAAACTCCCGCGTATTGTTGGTCACCAGCACACATTCGGCGGCGAGCGCGTGTCCCGCGATCATTAAATCATTTCCTCCGATCGGCGGTCCGCTGGCGCTCTACTCCCGTCGGATGCGCACGGATTCTTCCGCAGCCTGATGCGCCCAGGGCAGAATGGCGGATAGCAGGGCAACAAACGCCTCAACCAACGCGGCATGTTTCGGAGAAGCGCTTTTGCCGATGGTGCCAAGCAGCATCTCATAATAGGTGATGACCGAGATCACGTTGCTATTCTGCCCATCTACGGTGGCTTGAAGCCGCTTAAGCACAGCAACCGGACGCTCGCGCATGATGAAGAAGCAGATATTGGTGTCGAGCATATAGGTGATCGACATCAGTTCTTGCCATCATCCACGGAAAATCGTCCGTCCTCGACCAAGTCCGGACGCTCGCGCAGAAAGTCCGCATCAGCGCGCGGCTCATTCATGAGGGAGAGCCAATCCGGCCGAACCGGGCGCAAAAGAATCGTATCGCCCTGCCGTTCGATGGTCAGCTCCGTCACACCCTGGAACTCGAAATCCCTGGGCAGGCGAATCGCCTGATTGCGATTATTACGAAAGATGGAAACGGTGCGCGACATTGCCAACCTCCGTGAGCCCGCCCGAAGGGGGCATATGTCATGCATATGTCAGATGTATTCCTACAACGAAGTCAACGCAAACACTTCCGCGTTTTCCGTAAGCGCCGCTATGTCTGCCCGGGGACTGCCTCAGTTTGAATTTCCTGCCCGCGCTTTGTAGGGGCCGCGAGCCTTCGGGGCTTGGGCGGCATCTATCCGGGCCACGACATCCTCAAACCTCAAGAAGTTGGTGGCGATCGCGGCTGACATGGCGGGCGTCACGCGAGAAGGGATGCCCCGCATGGATAGCCGAGGCTGTGCCGCCAGCCAGCACTGCATCCGGCAGAATACTTTGAAGGCGTGCCGCAAACGACAAGACGAGCTCCAAGTCAGGAAGCGGCGCGGTGCTCTTCAACATAGTGGCCCAGAAGTGATGACACTGAGCGTAAGGATCGGACACATAAGGACGACAGACGTGCTCAATCTTGTCGAATAAAGCATGGTCGGCTACACTTGCCTGACGCGGTTCAGCCCAATAACGCCCGCGACCGCGTGTGATCACGTCGCCAATAGCAGCAAGTGTCAAACGCTGATGGTTGAGGTGGCGATGACGCACTCATAGCTCCACGCCTGACAAACGCAAAAAAAGTTACGGTTACCGGCAATCGTCGAAATGAAAAGCAGATTTACGCTCTTGACTTGCTGGAGACTGACTTCGCGTCCCATGGAGATATCCCACACGTGTAATCGTCCCCATTGGCCAATTGCTGGTTTCGGTAGCCACCCCCTGGGCAAGAGCGGAGCCGGGACATGAGGTTTCGCTCTTTACTCCAGTATGACGATCTGAAGTCACTTAATTCAAGTGCCCGATCCAACCTGGAAATCCTTAAAGCGGTCGCGCAAACCGCGCTTGTCTATTTTACCTGTCGATCCCAAGGGAAGCGCATCGACGAAGACAACGTCGTCTGGCATCCACCAGCGCGCAATGCGACCCTTCAGAAACAGGAGAATTTCTTCTTTGCTAAGCCCCTTATCTTTCTTTGCTTCGATAATCAGAAGTGGCCTTTCGTCCCATTTCGGATGCGCAATGCCGATCACTGCAGCAAGAGCAACTTTGGGATGCCCCATTGCAATGTTCTCAACCTCTATGGAGCTGATCCATTCGCCGCCTGACTTGATTACGTCCTTGGCACGATCCGTAATCTGCATGTACCCATCCGCGTCGATGGTGGCGATATCTCCGGTATCGAGAAACCCCTCCTCGTCCAGCACCGCGCCGCCCTCACCGCCAAAATAGCCTTTGGCAATCGTCGCACCCTTGATTTTGAGGAGGCCCACGCTCTGGCCGTCATGCGGCAGCCGGGCTCCGTGATCGTCGACGATTTTTAGTTCGAGGCCGGCAAGAAGACGGCCTTGCTTGAGGCTGAACGAAACCTGTCCGTCAAAGTCCAGCTTCGCGATTCTCGCATTCGGAACAGAGACGGTGGCCAAGGGAGAGGTTTCTGTCATTCCCCAGCCCTGAATGACCTCGACGCCATACTCATCATGAAATGTACGAATGAGATATTCAGGACAGGCCGAACCACCCACAGTGACGCGCTTCAATGTCGAAACTCTAGACTTCGTCTCCTTCATGTGGGCAAGAAGCATCTGCCAAACCGTTGGCACGCCGGAGGAAAACGTAACCTCCTCCGACTCCATCAGCTCATAAACCGATGCCCCATCAAGCTGTTGCCCTGGTAGCACGAGCTTGGCACCCACCGCCGGAGCGGAATAGACAAGACCCCAAGCATTGGCATGATACATCGGGACAATCATCAGGACGCAGTCTCGCGCACTCAACCGCAAAGCATCGTTTTGCAG
>JBMFWV010000200.1:0-3145 GCA_049964915.1 Rhizomicrobium sp. | reverse complement strand
GCCTGATGCGCGTGCGGGTGATCGAGAGCGGCGAAGAAGTCGATTACAAGCTCACCGAGATTTTCGACGATCCACGGGAACGCTAATGTTCGCCATCGCCTTCGATCTCGTGGTTGCAGATACTGCCGAGAATCACCCCAAGGGCGTGTCGCAAGCCTACGCCGATATCGGCGGAACCTTGGCGGGATACGGGTTCGACCGCGTCCAGGGCAGTCTCTATCTGACCGACAAAGACGATCTCGCCAATCTCTTCGCCGCGATTATGGCCCTCAAACGGCTACCGTGGTTTCCGGGGTCGGTTCGGGATATCCGCGCTTTCAAGGTCGAGCATTGGTCGGACTTCACGCGGCTGGTGAAAGAGCCATGAGCAAGTATTCATCACCGCCTGGCCCCGGCCTGGCGACCTGCTTTGACCAGTCCTCGCGCGGTTATGACTACCGGCCAGCTTCGCCCCTGCACTGGGGACTATGCGGGGACTTCCTGGCGACTATCCGGCGCTTTCCATAATTCAGGATTCTGAGACAAACACCAACCAACATTTCGGAAAGTCACAAGTAGTATCAAGTCCATTGCACTCCGCTGGCTTGCCGCGTAGGTAGTCCGGCTACATAGATGTGTGTTCCCGTGGATCGCGATCAACGAAGCGCACAAGCATAGGCAAGGGACCGTCTCATACAGATCATTCACGTCAGCGCGTTCCCAGTCAGCCCAAAAAGCAAGAACCAGCACGCCGTCTCGATCAAGCTGTCGAATGGGTTTGTCCGCAATGGCCATTCGGTGATCGATTTTTCCGATCGCGATATTGCCCGCGCCTACGGGTTCGGGTACCGGCGCTGGGGACGCGACCGTACCAACCGCATCCTGCGCGAAATCTGCGCCATTCACAAACCTCGGCTTCTGGTACTCGGACACGCTGACATGATCGCCGCCGAGACCCTTGCCGAAATCCGCCATGACCAGCCTGACATCCGCATTGTGCAATGGAATATCGATCCATTGTTCGAGCCAGATAACATCGGACGAATCGAATCTAAACTCGACGTTGTCGATGTGACGCTAATATCGACGGCAGGTGACAAACTTAGGAACTTCGTACGGCCTGGCGGCATTGTTGGATTTATGCCGAACCCAGTCGATTTTTCTATTGAACGCGGCAGCTCACATGAGCAGGACGAGCTTCCCTTCGACCTATTTTACGCGTGCGGCAATCCTGCAAAACCGCTCCGTCACGTGTTCGGTATCGATTGGAACATGAACGATTTTATCACGGCCCTGCACGATCTCTCCCCCAAGCTGCGCGCCTGCCTGCCCGGCATCAAAGGCGCGCCGCATCTCGACGCCGCCGCCTACCAGGCGGCGCTGGAACAGTCGGCAATTGGCTTGAACATCAGCCGCCGCCAGGATTTTCCGCTCTACAGCTCGGATAGAATGGCGCATCTTGCCGGCAACGGGCTTGCGGTCTGCATGGAGCACGGCAGCGGCTTTGAGGACCTGTTCTCGGACAAAGAGATCCTGTTCTCCTCGACGCTGCAGGAGCTAGCTGATCAGATCAACGAGTTGCGCGCCTCGCCGCATCTGCGGCAAGAGATAGCCACCGCCGGCCGTGCCCGCTACGCTGCGTTATTCAATGAGCGCAAAATCGCTCGCTATATCGCGGATGTCACCTTCGACCGTCTCGACCATTCGACCTATGAATGGCCAACCACACTTTGAGCGGGACAATGATCGGAGCTGTCCAGTCCGCCGTGATTAACTCACATCAAACGCCACGCATGCAGATATGAAGGCACGGACATCGACATTGTACGCGATGGCGGCATCGCTACCCCTGCTGCCGACGGTCGTTGCCTTCGAACTTCTTGCGCCATCGGAGCCGGCCGGCTCTCTCCTCTTCTACCTGTTGGTTCCAGCTTTCCTCGCTCGGCGCATTGGCAAAGGCTGGCGTCCGCCTTGGCATGAGCCGACCGTGTCACTCGGCCTCGCTCTAATCCTGTGGTCTACAATCTGCCTCGCCTGGGACCATGATCCCAGTGGCTGCGATCCATCCCGGTTGCTCTGGCTGCTCGATGCCTTCTGTACACTAGTCTTTTTCCTTGCTTGGTTAGCAACCGACGCTGACCTCCCCAGCCGAGCATGGCTCGTGCCAGCGCTACTGGTTGGCGGCGCTGGCAATGCGCTATTCGCGATCGTCCGGCACCTCCTATTCGATCCAGCCGGCGTACGGATGTGGGGTTGGGGCATCACCGGTCAGCCGGTTCCAGGCAGTGCCATCATGGCGGTCCTATTCGTCGTCGCTCTTGACCGCTTTATCCGCTTCGACCGCCGAACCGCGCTCCCTCATCTCGCTGCCATGATCCTATTCGCACTGTTCATGATCCTTTCTAATAGCCGCGGGCCAGTGCTTGCCGTCACCCTCGCCACCGCCTACCGATTAAGTCGGGAACGCTGGCAGATTGCCGCCAGCCTCGGGCTCGCAGCGATCACAGGCAGCGTTGGTCTGTTCGCCATCGCACCGCATTGGGCGCACAATCTCTTGACGAACGATTTTCAACGCGGAACCGATCTTCACGTCACGATCTGGCGCGCCGCACTGGCCGCCATCGCGCACCGCCCAGTGCTAGGGTACGGCCCCGCCGCGCGGCTGCCAATCAATATCCCGGGCTTACCTTATCCGTTCCCGCACGATCTCTATCTATCGACGTTATTCTATTCAGGTGCGGTCGGCCTCGTTCTGCTTGCCCTTCTAGTGGTCGCAATTTTTCGTGGCGTTAACCGACTCGCTCCAGTCTATGCAGCGATCTGTCTGGTTCCGCTCGTCGCCGGCTTCACCGATCTCAGCCAACTGATCAAAGGTCCCTCGGCGATATGGTTCGTGTTCTGGGTCCCGATTTTACTCAACATTACAGCAAGACTGCACCAGAAAGGACCTATTTGAGCGGAACAGAAAATGGGCCGTTCGGCAGCAACCGTCCTAAATCTATGACCAAAAAATCATATTGCTCACAATAAAATAGCCCTAGTTTATGGACATAGGAAAATTGCCTGTCCGAATACGTCGATTCCGGCCACCTAATCCGGCAGCACGTCACCGGCCAGCCAGCGCAGCAGACGGCCCTTGATGCCGGGCAAGGCTTTTGCATGCCGG
>JBMFWV010000199.1:0-3176 GCA_049964915.1 Rhizomicrobium sp. | reverse complement strand
CCGGCAGTACCAGACGTGCGGCGCTCACAGGAACGTTCAATCGCAGCGTCCCGGCCGGCCGATCACGCAACGCCCCAAGCGAGTCCAACGCTGCGTCCACTTCACTCAATGCTGGGCCCAGCCTCTGCAGAAGTCGCTGTCCGGCTTCCGTTGGCGCGACACTCCGCGTCGTACGATGCAGCAAGCGAACACCAAGGCACGACTCAAGCCGGCGCACTGCATCGCTCAGCGCCGAGGCGCTGGCCCCACTGGCGCGGGCACCATCCCGGAAGCCGCCTTCACGGGCCACCAGCACGAAGGCACTCAGGTCAGTAAGATTGGGTTTCATTGTCCGGATTTTCGTACAACCTGTTCAGATATTAGTCAGTTGTCGGACGGCTGTCCTGTGCAAATCTCCATACCCTAATGACAGGAGGTTTCTCTATGCGGCAGACATCTCAGACCCACGACTTCGTCCTCGGCGGCCGGCGGATACGGCGGCTCGGCTACGGCGCCATGCAACTGGCGGGGCCGGGTGTCTTCGGTCCGCCCAAAGACCGGGGCGCCGCCATCGCGGTCCTGCGCCATGCCGTGGCAAGCGGCGTCAACCACATTGATACCAGCGACTTCTATGGCCCGCATGTCACCAACGAGATCATTCGCGAGGCCCTCTCACCCTATCCTGATGATCTCATCATCATCACAAAAATCGGCGCGCGACGTGGCAGCGATGGGGCCTGGCTTCCTGCCTTCTCGGCGGCGGAGCTGAAAGGCGCGGTGCACGATAATCTGCGTCATCTTGGTCTCGACACGCTGGAGGTGGTCAATCTGCGGGCCATGTTCGACCCGCACGGACCTGCCGAAGGTTCTCTCGAAGCGCCGCTCACGGTTCTCGCTGAACTCCAGCGCCAGGGTCTCGTACGCCAAATCGGGCTCAGCAATGTGACACCGGCCCAAATTGATGAGGCGCGGCGTATCTGTGACATCGTCTGCATCCAGAACCACTACAATGTGGTGCATCGTGCGGATGACGGGCTAATTGATGAATTGGGCCGCGCAGGTATTGCCTATGTGCCGTTCTTTCCGCTCGGTGGCTTCGTCCCGCTACAGTCGCAACGCCTCTTTAATGCGGCCCAACAATTGGGGAGAACGCCCATGCAGGTGGCGCTCGCGTGGTTACTGCGCCGCGCCCCGAACATACTTGTCATCCCGGGTACGTCCTCGGTTGCGCACCTGAAGGAAAATCTCGACGCCGCAAACCTCACACTGCCGGATGAGATCGCCATTACTCTCGACGGCATCGCACACGCAGTTTGTACGCCAGCCTGAGTCATTCCCGCTAAGCCTGCGCGTGTTTTTGGCATGGGCAGCAGGCGCATTTCGAAGTGTATCTGAGCGTGGTGGGATCCAGTCGTCTCTAACCCCGGATAGAATCAGTCGGGTGGAAATCCGTTACTCCATATCTCCCGCGGAAAATTGTCGTTTACACTCTTTTCCAAAAGCGTACGAGACGTCATCCTTAATCGCTCCTGCGCGCCAAAGCCGCTCGAGCCCCTGACTGCAACGGCGCATGTGGAGCCAAGTCAGCGCTCTGAGTATAGAAATGCGTTTACATGAATGAGTATGAAATGACCTATGAGGAATTCAACAGATTCTGCCGCGCACTTCCTGCCACCACTTATGTCATTCAGTGGGGTGGGTCACATGTGTGGAAGGTTGGTGGAAAGGTGTTCTCGATCGGCGGCTGGCAGAACGACCAGCCGAGTTTTACTTTCAAGGTGAGCGACGTGGCCTATGAAATGCTCAAGGCACAGGCGGGTTTGCGCCCGGCCCCTTACCTCGCCTCGCGGGGCATGAAATGGATCCAGCATTACGCTAAACCCGGACTGAGCGATAACGAGCTATGCGATTACATCCGCCAGTCGCACGTCATCGTCGCGCTGGGACTGTCGAAAAAGCGACGGGCAGAACTTGGTCTTTTGAGTTAATATACTCAGCACATCTGAGACGCAGGCGCCATGGAAGTGGCGGCGGAGATTTCCAGCTTTTGGCAAACCGGCCCTGAACGCCAAGGTCAGTGATATACAAGACGCCCATTGCCGGGATCTTGAGCGCCGTTTTTGGGGAGAGGGTCTTAGTCTGCCTCCACACATGGGCGATCCAAAGGGCGAACCAGGCATGGCCCGCGGAACAGCTTCCGAGCTTCACCGTCTCGTATTCTGTTTCCGCCGACGACATGAGCCCGAAGGCATATGTCGCTATTGCAAACTGGCGCGGTTTACCCCGACAGTCTCTTGATCGGCAGGGCATCGCATATCGCATGTGTGGCGATGAAGGCAGTTTTTGCAGCAACGAGCTGAACGGATTTTTCGGGCCTTGTCTGGATGCATGGGCGCGGTCCCCGGGAGGCAAGATGGGGAGAAACCCTGTGGCAGCATTGAGTGCTGACGAGCTTTCGAAGCTCATCCGCGATGGCGTGCCGCTGGTCGGCGGCATGGGGGTTGTGGTCGAGACCGTGGACGAGGGCACCGTACGTCTCCGATTACCTTATCGTGACGAATTTGTTCGGCCCGGCGGGACAGTCACCGGTCCGGCATTATTCGCCCTTGCCGATGTAGCGCTTTACGGCGCGGTACTGAGCCTGATCGGCCGCGTGGAACTCGCCGTCACTACCAGCATGACCGTCAACTTCCTCCGTCGCCCTGCTCCAATGGCAGTGGTGGCAGAGGCGCGCATTCTGAAACTCGGAAAGCGGCTCGCCTATGGTGAGGTGCTGCTGTGGTCCGAAGGTGAAGGCGAGCCAGTGGCCCATGTCACCGGTACCTATTCGATTCCGCCCCACGATCAGGTCGTACTGGCGTCATCGTTCATCGGGTGACTGTAGTCCGAGATGTCTCCCGCGAAGATGCGGGAGCATGTCTCCAGCACAACAAAGTAGCAATTGCGGCTCCCGCATCATCTGGAAGTACGGTTAGGACCTCAGGTGCAGCCCGCGCGTCCGGATTGCATGAGGCGCCTGAATGGACTTGTCGGATTCGCTTCAGCCGACACTCGTCATGGACACGTTGAAAGCGCTCAAGCCACCATCCGCATTGTTCTGTGTGCCGCCGATGATTCTCAGATTGGACTAAACGCTAGCGCGTATTGAAGAATCGACTGGCGTGAGGTGTCCCCTGCCTGAGAGGATTTGGTGTCGA
>JBMFWV010000198.1:0-3199 GCA_049964915.1 Rhizomicrobium sp. | reverse complement strand
GTCTGTCTCTCAGCGGAAAGCGGCGCGTGCGGAAGATAGAGCCAAGGTCACGCAATGGCCCGGTCTTGGAGACACCGGCGAGCGAGCGCGCGAGGTTAACCCGTGTACGCGCAGACTTGGCCAGCCCTGGGCGCAAGGGGAATTTTGTATCTCCCGACCGTGACATGCGGGAAAAAAGCTGCTTTCGAGGATCAGCCCATGATCCCGACCGGCAGGCCGGAGCAGAGACAAGGACCCGCCCCATGCACGCGACCATTTTTGGCATCCCAAATTGCGACACCATGAAAAAAGCCCGAGACTGGCTCGACCGCCATCATATCGCGTACCGGTTTCATGATTACCGGAAGGACGGCGTTCCGGAAGCCTTGCTGGCCGGCTGGGTCACGGAACTGGGCTGGGAAGCTCTCCTCAACCGCAAGGGAACGACTTTCCGCAAACTGCCCGAGAGCGCCAGGGCCGGCCTGAATGCCCACAGGGCTTTGGCCCTGATGTGCGCCCAGCCGAGCCTGATCCGGCGCCCCGTGCTCGACACTGGCCAGCGCCGCGTCGTGGGGTTTGCTCCGCAGGTCTATGCAACGCTGTTTTAGGCTCCTGAAGGCGAAAGCTGTACTCCGCCACCTCAGGGGGAAAACGGCCACCTCTGTCCGGAACGCGTGGCGAAAGCTGCATGCCGGAGGGGCCAGCGGGAGCGTGCCCGGGCCTTGCGGCCCGGACCTCCTGCCCTGACGGGTGGGGGCGGGTCCCTCGAGGCGCAACTGACCTCCCATGCGGTCTAGCCCCGGACAGGGGGCTACCTCCTGCTCCCTGCCCAGCTGCACCCCGCCCTTGTTTCCCCTCTGCCAGGCACAAGCCCGCTTTCACAACACTTATGGCACTTTCGGGCGACAAGCCGGCCCGCAAGTGATCGCAATATGATTTCAAGACTAGAAATCATTTGACACTGGGGAGGAGGACAAATCCGGAAATTTGGCAGGGCAACCTGAATAAGTCGGGTGCGCGAAGAGCAGCGAGGTTGTCGCTAGGTCGCCGGGAACCTTCTTCCCTCCTTGTCCTTTCCTGTCTAGGCTTCTTTTCGTGCTCGCGGGGATTTATGGGGGGAGACATTGCTATGCTGCGGTATTTACTGCGTTCTGTGGTCAAGCAGGGAACCCTGACTGTGATCCACCCGGACGGGACCGATGTGTTTGGCGAGGGCGAACCACGGGTGACGGCGCGGATGCATGATCGCAAGGTGCTCTGGGATATCGGCCGCGATCCGGACCTGAAAATCGGTGAGGCCTATATGGAGGGCCGCCTCTCGATCGAGGAGGGCGATATCGCACTCCTGCTCGACCTTTTGATGTCCAATGTTTCCCGAAACCACAGCACCGTCTGGCATCGTCTGGCGCGGGTCCTGCGCAAAGCGATGCGTCGCCTCAATCAGTACAATCCGGCGTCGCGCTCCAAGGACCACGTCGCGCACCATTACGACCTGTCAGGCAAGCTCTACGACCTGTTTCTGGACAAGGACCGACAATATTCCTGCGCCTACTTCTCGAGCCCCGGGGAAAGTCTCGATGAAGCCCAGATCGGCAAGAAACGGCACATCGCCGCCAAGCTCTTCTGTGACCGGCCAGGTCTCAGGGTTCTCGACATTGGCTGTGGCTGGGGAGGCCTTGCCCTTGATCTGGCACGGGACTGCAAGGCCGATGTTCTTGGCATCACGCTGAGCGAGGAGCAGATTGCCGTCGCCAGGGAACGTGCCCGACAGGCCGGCTTAAGTGACCGATGCCATTTCGAACTCGTCGATTATCGCAAGCTGGGTGGATGCTTCGATCGCATCGTTTCGGTTGGCATGTTCGAGCATGTCGGCGTTCCCCATTACCAGAGCTATTTTGAGAAGATCCGGGATCTGCTCGACGAAAATGGCGTCGCAGTGGTTCACACCATCGGCCGCTCGGACGGGCCCGGGGCCACCAACCCATGGATCGCCAAATACATTTTCCCCGGAGGTTACACCCCAGCCCTGAGCGAGATGGTACCGGTGATCGAGCAATGCGGGCTGATGGTCTCTGATGTCGAAGTGTTGCGCCTGCACTACGCCGAAACCTTGAAGGAATGGCGCCGGCGGGTGCGCACCCACTGGAACGAACTGGCCGCGCTCTACGACGAACGCTTCTGCCGCATGTGGGAATTTTATATCGCTGGCGCCGAAATGGGCTTCCGCCGCGAGGGCCTGGTGGTGTTCCAAGTGCAGATCATCAAGAATGTCGATGCCCTGCCCATTACCCGCGACTATATGTTCGAAAATGAACGCACTATGCGCTTTGCTGGCACCGAACAGATGCCCCGGCCCAAGCGGGTGGCGTGATTGAGGGTCCAGGCCGCAGGCGAATCGACTAAACTGGGGAAAATCGTTTCGTTCCGCTTGCGGGACTGCGCCGGGACGGCTTGATTGGCGCCCCAGCAAGGCTGCCGATCATCCCATGGACCAAGACCTGCACCGCCACGTTCCCTACGATATTGATGTCGAGCAGGCCCTGCTCGGGGTCATACTTGCGGACAATCGCGCGCTCGAGCGCGTCTCGGCCATTTTGAAGCCGGATCATTTCTACGATCCGCTGCACGCACGCATTTATGAGGTGATGCTCGCCCAGGCGGAGCGTGGCGGCATGGTGCTGACGCCACTGACACTGCACGCGCATATGAAGGCCGATCCCGGCCTCATCGAAATGGGCGGTCTGAACTATTTTGCGCAGCTCGCCGATGCTGCGCCAGCGCTTCCCAACGTGCGCGACTACGCCCAAATCCTGCATGATCTGGCGGTACGACGGGCCCTCATCCGGATCGGGGAAGACATCGTCAATACGGCATACGACGCACCTCACGAAAACCCGCCCAAGGCCCAGATTGAGACGGCCGAGAAAGCACTCTATGCCATCAGCGAGAGCTCACGTTATGGCGAAGGCGCGATCGATTTTGGCGAGTCTTTACGCCGGGCGGTCGCTCTTGCCGAGAAAGCGGCGGCACGGGGAGGACGGATTTCTGGCGTAACCAGCGGTTTTGATGACATCGACAAGCTGCTTGGAGGTCTGCAGGCCTCCGATCTCCTCATCCTTGCCGGCCGACCAGGCATGGGCAAAACCTCGCTTGCAACCAATATCTCGTTTCATGCCGCCAAGGCCTACAGCGAGGATGTGGCCGCGGGTGTTGTGCCCCG
>JBMFWV010000197.1:0-3205 GCA_049964915.1 Rhizomicrobium sp. | reverse complement strand
TGCGCGTCGCTTCCCGGGGCACGCCCCTGCCCCGCGTCACGGCGTCCCTCGGCATCGCCTGCCATCCCGTCGACGGCGACAACGTGGTCGATTTGATCAACTCCGCCGACACCGCGCTCTACCAAGCCAAGAGCAGCGGTCGCAATACGGTCATCGCCACGATTCCACCGGGCGATGTGGTTCTTTTTGATCCTCGGTTTACGCCGCAGCCCCAACGGGCGTAGCCGGCTACGCATCGCCGCGAGGATCCTTAGTACAATTGACCGTAAGTTCGGTAACGTATTTGGTGACCATAGGTGGCTTGGCAACATCCCACCGCACCGAGCGACACGGAGCCGCGATGGACGTAAAGCAGAACACATTCTCGGCAGCATCATGCCGATGCGGCGCAGTCGTTTTGGAAGTGAGGGGCGCGCCGATCGTGCACGCCGCTTGCTATTGTGCGAGCTGCCAGGAGGCAGGTCGGCAGATTGAATCGCTTCCCGGTGCGCCGCCGGTGCTCGATGCCGACGGGGGCACCGACGTCGTTCTTTATCGCAAGGACCGTGTCCGATGCGTGCATGGCGGCGACCAGATGGAAGCGCACAGGCTCAAAGCCGATTCCCCAACACGGCGCATGGTTGCGACCTGCTGCAACTCGGCCATGTTCCTGGATTTTACCAAGGGACACTGGTTGACGTTGTACCGCGCTCGCTTGCCTGGAGCTGTTCAGGCGTTGGAAATGCGAGTCATGACTTCGGACAGGCGGGAAGGCGTCGTGCTGCCGGAAGACGTGCCCAATTGCGCAGCCCGTTCAGGCAAGTTCATGTGGAAACTGCTCGCGGCTTGGGTCTCAATGAGATTTCGGACGCCCAAGGTAGAAGGCGTCCCAGCTTGAGCCCGCTGGCCGGGACTCGGCGCGGAGACTTGCATTTTTGCAGCTACCTACACACCAGCTTTATACGTCATCGTGTTTATGAATCTAAGTACTTAGCACTGCTCGAGTCCGATACGAAACGGCAGGTGGCCGCGCGTCACACCCCGGGGCGCGAATTTGAACGGAACGCCACAGCCGCCCAACTCGCAGCACCCGTCCGGATCCTTCGCCAGGCACTGCTGGTGGTAGTGCGCTCTGTGCGTGCACATCACACGATTTCCGCACGCTTGCTCTTGCGGTAGACCTCTATCGGTCGACTTTTGGTAGACGTTGCTGCCGATAGACATCTCTGCTGGTACGGATCACCTCGACATTGGTGAACTCACCGAACGATGGTATAACAATTATATCTTAATTATACCAGCCACCGACTTGAAGAAGGCTCATGTCCTTTGAGTACGACCCGGACAAGAGCGCCGAAAACAAGCGCAAACACGGCATTGATTTTGAGGAGGCGAAGCAACTTTGGGCAGATGCCCAATGGGTGGAGGTTCCCGCTCGCACCACGGATGAACCTCGCTGGTTGCTGGTCGGAAAGATCGACGAGAAGCATTGGCCGGCGGTCATCACGCGGCGCGGCGACAATATTCGACTGATTTCCGTGAGGCGATCACGGGATGAAGAGGTGGCGATATATGAAAGCGAAGACGTTTGATCGAAAATTTGATGCTGGCGAGAAGGTCGCGGATTACCTCGATCTCAAAAAGGCGCGACGCGTTGGTACCGAAGCGAAGCGGGTGAACGTGGATTTCCCGGCCTGGATGGTGGATTCCCTCGACCGTGAGGCGCGGCGACTTGGCGTGACGCGCCAGTCGCTGATCAAGCTCTGGCTCGCCGACAAACTGGGTCAACCGGCGGTTGCCGGTAAGCGTTAAGTCCACCCAGACCCTCCGTGGCCACCAAGACCGCCAGGTCATTCATGGACGATGCTCCCGGTTTGAGTTCCTGGTGTTTGCAGTCCAAAGGTCCGAGGTTGCCCGGCCTGACGTGGACAAGCGCCGGTGACGCCAGAGTCACCGCCGGCAAGACTTGTTTGATGCGAGGCGACGACGACGTCCTTCTCGTCACCATGTGCTGCTCCGTCGAGTTATGTTCGCCCGGATTCCTGGTTATTTGGCGTCGGGCGCAGGCGCCCTCCGGAAATACAGAGCCGGTAAAAGTGTAGGCCTCTTCTGGCGATCCAGAGACAGCAATCGTCAGGTTCTCCACCGCAGGATGTCCATAGGTACTGAGCTTCTGGCCGTTCAGATAGACATCGAAGTACATGTCGATTTGCTCGATGACCTCAGCTGTGCGCTTCCATATAGGCCCGCAGCAAAGCGTTCATTCTCGACTGATAGCCCGAACCTTGCGACTTGAACCACTCGACCACGTCGGAATCGATGCGAAGCGACAGCAGCGCCTTCTTCGGCACAGGCTTCAACCCCTGGCGGGCCACAGCGCGAGCGAACATCTCTGGAGTCCACTTCGGTGCATCGCCGTCTCGAACCATGGTCGCATCAGTCGTTCGCCTTACGCGGCGCAGGTCAGTTTGCGATTGGCGAGAAGTAGAAGCGCGCTTCATGTTTCGTAGCCTCGCGAATCGAAATGATCCGGATGTCCTTCCCACGCTCGGTATGGGCTACCGAGACGACTTGGTCCTCGAGCAGCCCCAGCGTGAGGAAACGCCGCTCACCGTAGAATTCCAGATCATCTTCTGCCGTGAGCGTGAATCCTCGCAAGATCATCGGTGCAGCGCGAAAATCGATGCCTTGCTTGCGCAGGTTCGCCCGTCGTTTCGCTTCATCCCACGCGTACATGACGTATTGTAGCTACACATCGTAGCTACAGCAATGAGCGCTCATGAGCTTCACCGCGGGCGCGCCTGACCCGCAGTCGACGGTAGACATCCAGTAGACTCCAGCGCCGCAAGCATCCTGCATCTACCCAGAGCCACACGCAGGGTCCTCGTCGAGGACGACGCTGACCCCCGCGGGTTTCCCTCTGAACGCCCCGTATAGCCCCGACTACGCGTTCTCGCCCGCCGATAACTCCGGGATTTTGAAGGGAATCCCGCAGCCTCCGAGCCCCCAGCACCCGTCCGGATTCTTCGCCAAGCATTGCTGGTGGTAGTCGGCGCTGAGCATGGAAATCCCACAAACGCCCGGCAGTCACATCTGCTCGCAGCACTGCTAGGTCGACTTCCGGTAGAGCTCAGCGCCGTTCTACCGGTAGACCAGCGTGGACCTCAGATGGGCTGCAAACTGCCGTTTGCGCCGTGAGGATGAGGGCTGATCCGGGCGGCCTGCT
>JBMFWV010000196.1:0-3314 GCA_049964915.1 Rhizomicrobium sp. | reverse complement strand
GTTTGAGCGCCTGGCAAAGCGAGCGTACCTGGGCCGGAACACCAACCCCCACAGTGTCGGCCAGAGCAATTTCCAAGGGGCCCTCAGCGGCAAGGGCTGAGGCCATGGCAAGAACGCGCGCCTCCGGTACCTTGCCTTCGAACGGACAGCCAAATGCCACCGCAATCGTAACCTGAACGCGCCGCCCTGCCGACTTGGCCGCACGGATAACCTCGCCTGCGACTCTGACCGACTCATTCACAGTCTGCTTCTGGTTGCGCTGACCAAAGCTGTCACTCGCCACCGCCACCATGCCGATTTCCTCAACATCCGTAGCAAGTGCCCGGTCCAGCCCTCGGCGATTGAGCACAAGGCCAATGCGTACCAATCCCGGCCGCGGACGCACGCCCGCCACCACCTCCTCTGAATTGGCCATTTGCGGCACGCGCGCCGCGTTGACGAAACTGGCGATCTCGATGCGCCGCGCCCCCGCCCCTATCAGTCGCTCGACAAACGCGATCCTGGCTGCGGGCGGAAGGATGGCATCCTGGTTTTGTAAGCCGTCTCGGGGCCCAACCTCGACGACTTCGATCTGCGATCTCATCAGCGTTCTCCCAGCCCAATCACCCGATCCTTAGCCAGAGCATCAAGATTTGCATCATCAAGCTGCAGAAATTCGCGGAGCACCTGTCTTGTATGCTCGCCAAGTACAGGCGGTCGAACGTAGATGTCAGCATAAGTATCGGAAAGCTTGACAGGATTCCCTGGTTGATCGACGGCACCACCATCTGGAAGTGGGACGCTAACCGTCATCTGGCGCGCCTTGGCCTGGGGATCGGCAAAGGCATGGGCGAGATCATTTACTGGTGCGGCCGGTATGCGATAGCGCGCCAATGCCTCAAGCCAGTACTCGCAGGTCTCGGTTTCGAAAACCCTCTGCACACGCTCCTCTATGAACGCCTTGTTGGCGAGCCGTCCTGGCTGAGTACGGAAACTCTCACGTTTCAACTCGGGATCACCCAACAGCTCGACCAGATTAAGCCAGAAATTGTCAGTGATGACGGCAACGATGAGCCATCGCGTCCTGGTACGGAAGGTGTTGTAGGGCACATGGACAAAGTGCCCATTGCCACTGCGTCCAGGCTCCTGACCGCTCATCAGATACATGGTCGCCATGTAGTTGAGCAGCGATAGCTGACAATCGAACATCGAAATATCGATGTGCTGCCCGCGTCCGGTGTGCTTGCGCGCCTCAAGTGCCGAAAGCACGCCGATCACGCCAAACATGCCTCCGGCCAGATCGCCAATGGGTATACCGGCCCGCAAGGGTTCACCATCCGGATAGCCGGTGAGTGACATTCCTCCACCCATGCCCTGGGCTACCAGATCAAAGGATGGCCGGTTGGGTGCGGGCCCCGTCTCGCCAAAGCCTGAAACCGAGCAGGTGATAATGCGTGGATTGAGTTCAGAGAGGTGCGCGTAGTCGATCTTTAGCCGCGTGGTCACACCTGCGGCAAAATTCGAGACCACCACATCGGCCTCTCGCACGAGACCATAGAAGAGCTCACGCCCCACGTCGCTCTTGAGGTCGAGAGCAACACTTTCCTTGTTGCGGCACAAGGTCAAGAAATAGGCCCCCATGCCCGCCCGTGAGTAGGGACTGTTCTCAAGCAGGCGACGCGTACCCTCGCCAAGCCCTGGCGGCTCGATCTTGATGGTACGAGCGCCAAGATCAGCCATCAACATCGTCCCATAGGGGCCGGAAAGCATATGGGTCAGGTCAAGGACCGTAATATTTTCGAGAGCGCGCATTAGATAATCCCGTCTCGCCGTTCATTCAACGCAACAACCAGAACCATCACAGGCCATCCGCTCCAATTGCAGTGAGGGCAGCACGGATACAAGTCTCGTCCTGATCTTCCATACCACCGGAGGCGCCAATGGCACCCAGCAACGCGCCATTCTTGCGGATCGGAAGGCCGCCGCCGAATACCACCAGTCGATCACGGGTGACGATGCCCTGTCGGACCTCCTCACTCGAGGCCGCTAACACCTGGTTCCAGTCCTTGGACGGCATATTAAAGCTCAGCGATGTAAAGGCCTTGTCGATGGCAAGGCCTGTCGAGTGAAGTGGTGCATCCTCGTTTTTCAAAAAGGCAATGAGATTGCCGCCACGATCGACAATCGCAACATTCATCCGCCACCCCATTTCATTCGCTTTGGCAATACCGGCGGCAACCGCGGCGTGAGCAGCCTCGGTGGTGATACTCGACATTCCGCGAGACAGATTCATGACGCCGGCTCCTTTTGGGCGGATGTTGAAACGGGACTGGCACCGGACGACCATGAGGTCTCAAGCCAGGGCTGAACGCGGGGCGTATCCGGCACCGGGATCTCTACAATGCGCTCGGGGACATCGTCATATTCGAGCCTGAGCGCCCGTGTGGACGTGGCATGGAGTGCATAGGCATTGATGAGATAGGTTAGGATTAGGATTTCCTCGTCACTGAGGCCCTCTTTCATGGCCGCGAAGACCCGGCCATGAACTCTGCCACCTTCGAGGATCTGTCCATCAACATAGGCAAGCACAGCCCGCTCCAAAGACGTGAAGACATCCGCAATTGTCCAACACGGAATGGCGTCAATCTTGGCCTCCTCCAAGCCGACCCGTCGCCCTACTTTGCAGTGCTGCGAGAACACAAACTGGCTCTGACGCGCGTATCCCGTACGGATGAGAGCGAGCTCGCGCAAGCGAGGGTCGATTGGCGCGGTGCGATAGCTATAGGCACTAAAGGCTGACAGAATGTCCGGCACCTTGGCCCAGACCGTCCACCAATTGCCTGGCGTACCCGTGGGCGTGCCGGGTTCTGTAACAGGATCCCGGCCGACGCCAAAGATTTCGTCATAACGGTCGCGGATCTCCGGCGACACTTCGGCACGAGATAGACCCCCTATGCGCGGCATGGCTCTCTCCATCAGGACGCGTCCGCAAACTGGGCGGCACGCGCGAGGCTTTCACGGTAGGGCTTAAGACCCCACAACAGGATGAGGACCACAATCGGTGTGATCACGAGGGTTACGGTCGAGATCGCAATCCCGACCATCATCTCATTGTCATATAGGTAATCGGTCACCGCCGCGACCAGGGTAGGGCCCAGGCCATTGCCCAAAATGCTTGCGAGAAAGAAGAACATGGCTACCACCTGCCCGCGCATCGCATTGGGTGTGATGACCTGTAATGCCGCGATGATCGGCGCCACTGGAAAGCTGCTGAGAAAAGTTGCCACTCCCAGCACCACGAAGCAGGAGGTCTCGCTCGGCATCAGGGGCACAAG
>JBMFWV010000195.1:0-3346 GCA_049964915.1 Rhizomicrobium sp. | reverse complement strand
TGTAGCTCAGTTGGGAGAGCGCCTCGTTCGCAATGAGGAGGTCAGCGGTTCGATCCCGCTCAGCTCCACCAGGCACTCGGGCGGGCCCAATGGTTAGCCATCCCCCCGCCGCACCACCCAGCTGTCGGCAAGCAGGATTTCCCCTGCCGCCGATATCGGCCAACCCGGCCAGGGCGCGCCCTTTCCTGGGACGTGAACCTACGCCTCCCGCGCTCTTTGCATCCACATGGCTTCCGCAGTGCCACCAAAAGCGCCCTGCAGGCAGAGCCACCAGGGCACGCCCTGGAGAGCTTTACCCTGGAGGCCATCAGCAGGTCATGGGCACCGCGACGCGGTAGCGATGGCCACCTTGTGTTGTAACCACGTCGCATTCCGCCGCCAGCATGCAAATCTATTATTGACGATATATATAATAGACAGTCATAACTGTGCCAGCTAGAGCGCGCAGATCGCAGGAGTGGGAGGGTGCACGAAATGATTGGAAGGCTCGCACAAAGCGCAGAGGTCGCGACGCTTAAGGCCTACCTTGAAACGAATAACGGGATCCCCGGTCTTGAAATCCTGGCCTCATCGGACATCCGCCACGCCGTAGAACTCTTTCGTCACGACGGCTTCGTCGTCATCGCGGATGTTCTGGATAGCGAACAGATCGAATACCTGCACCGTGGCTGCAGCAAGGTAGTTGATGAAATTCTGGCGCTGGACCCTCGGCGCTTCGGCAATCGAGGCTCCCACCGCTATTCGTTTGGAGGCTCGAGCCTGACCCGCAGCCAGTTGCATCGCCGCGAATGGCAGATGATGCTGGAAAACGACCTTGTTCACCAGGTCGTCGCGGCGATTTTTGAATCGGAAGATTATATCCTGCGCGCAGCCAGTGGGGACTTCTGCCTTCCTGGTGCAACGGAATACCAGATACTGCACTCTGACATACAGGATTTCGTAAAGGGAAAGACCCCTTTTAGCTCCTTTCACGATCCACGCAGCCTGCTCACGATCCGGGACCTGCCCTGTCCCTATGTCTGCGTGAATTTTCTGCCGCAGGACGTTACGAAAATAAACGGGGCAACACGCCAGATTCCGGGTACGCAGAATTCTCGCGCACGCATTCCAGCTCTTGACGAGGAGCCGGACTGGATGCGCCTGAGTACGGTCTGTCCAGCTCCCGCCGGGGCGATCATGATTCGCGACGTTCGGGCCTGGCACGGTGGTACCCCCAATGTCTCCGATGCTGTACGATCCATTCCCAACCTGGAATTTTACGCGCCATGGTTTCGCGAGCCAATCGTTCCCAGTATCAGTCACAGCGCATACAAGCAGCTGTCCGACCGCGCCCAGCGTCTGGCGAGATACTGCGTTGCCGATTCAAGTGATACGCTTGCTACTGGACCAACTCTGCGGGCTCCGTGAGACGAATCATGCGTTATCGGCATCTCGGAAATACCGCCCTGAAGGTCAGCGAGATCTGTCTCGGAACCATGAACTTCGGCCCGCGTACCTCAGAAACGGAAAGTTTTGCCATCCTGAGCGCCGCGCTGAACGCCGGGATCAATTTTATAGATACCGCCGATCAATATGGTGGTTCTCTGGGCGTCGGAACAACAGAATCCCTTTTGGGCCGCTGGCTCGCTGAGGATCTGTCGCGGCGCGAAAAGATCGTACTTGCCACCAAAGTCCACGAACCGATGTCTGCCGACGTCAACGATCGAGGCTTATCAGCAAGACATATCCGCATGGCGTGTGACGCCAGCCTGAAACGTCTGGGTGTAGATCATATAGACCTCTATCAGATGCATCATATCGACCGAGCTGCACCCGCTGAGGAGATCTGGCAGGCGATGGACGTGCTGATCACCCAGGGTAAGATAAGCTATGTGGGTTCGAGCAATTTTCCTGGCTGGAAGATTGCTCAGCTGAATGAGCGAGTGCGGTCTTCTAGCAGACTTGGACTCGTGTCAGAACAAAGCCTCTATAACCTCATCGAGCGGCGGGCGGAATTGGAAGTGCTGCCTGCTTGTGCCGAGTATGGGCTGGGCCTCATTGCCTGGAGCCCGTTGGCAGGCGGCTTGTTGGCCGGTACCGACGGTACCAGCCAAGGCCGTCGGGCGTCACCACAAATGGTCGCCCGCCGACGGATATTTGGCACGCAGCTTGAGCGGTTTCATACCCTTAGCGAGAAGCTTGGCCATCCAGAGGCAAGCGTCGCACTCGCCTGGCTGCTGCATCAAAGCGGAGTTTGTGCAACGATTGCCGGGCCAGCAGACATGACGCAGCTCCTCACGGCGCTCAACGCGATTGAAATCAGGCTTGACGGCAGCATACTTGCCGCAATTGATGGCATCTTCCCCGCATGCGGCCAGGCTCCGGAGGCCTATGCGTGGTGATGCGCTGGCGTCAAGGCGAGGTGCAAACCCCGGACGGGCCACTGGCATATCACCGCACCGGCGGTCCTGGCCCGGTGCTTGTGTTGGCACATGGACTGGGCGACTACGGTCTTTGCTGGACTCGCGTTGCCAGCACACTCGAAGCTGACTTTGACGTCGTCATGTTTGACGCCCGCGGGCACGGACGGAGCGCGCGCATGCAAGGGGAGCGCTCGCCCTCACCAGCTGATGACGTCTGTAGCGTGATCCTTGCTACCGCATCGTCCGCCGTCCTGCTTATGGGCCACTCGGTGGGCGCGCGGGCGGCGGCCGAGTGTGCGAGCCTTCACCCTGAGCTGGTACAAAAGCTCATTCTCGTCGATCCCCCACTACTGGCACTGCCGGACCCTGCGACGCTGAATGCCCGCCGTAAAATGTTTCACAATTACATCCTTTCGCTTCAGACCATGTCTGACGCTGAGCTGCACGAAGAGTGGCGGCGTCACCACCCGCACTGGCACGAATGTGAGTTTCAGCATTGGGCAACCAGCAAACGCATGGCGGATCCCGGAGCTATCCCCAATTACTCTGGCCCCTGGCAGCGCTCAATCACGGCGTTGCAGATGCCGACACTGCTGATTTATGGAGATGCAGCGAACGGCAGCCTCGTGAGGAATGACACCGCCAGGGAAGCTGAAACCCTAAGCCACAAGATTCAGTTGAGGTACATTTCTGAAGCTGGTCATAGCGTGCACCGCGAGGCCTTCGACGCATTTGTCACTGCTGTGCGCGCCTTTCTGTCAAATCAGTGACCACCGAGGCACGCAAGCCTGAGGCTAGCTCACTATTGCCAAACTCCCCCGATGTCCCATCGTGACTTCATGGAAAAGTTCCGGCGGGCGAACTCCAGTATACCCTGTTCACGTCACGACCCGAAAAGTCTTTGGGTTGATGACCCGGAAGTTGTCGCTGACCGAATCGCAAAG
>JBMFWV010000194.1:0-3359 GCA_049964915.1 Rhizomicrobium sp. | reverse complement strand
GTATAACAGAAAAAGGTCGTCTGTCAAAGGCCAAAATTCCCCTAGAGATACAAAAGCCCGGTAGTTCGCGGCGGTATCGTGGCTAAAAACAGCGTTACCGGTGGGCAAGGGCCAGTTTCTCGGTGCTGGTCAAAAAACGTCCGCTTCCAGTCTGCAACGGCCATTCGGCATCCTTTACCCCAGCATCTTCGCCAAGTCCTCCGCTCTTAGATGAGTATAGCGTTTCAGCATCTGCAAGGTCTTGTGTCCGGTGATGGCCGCCACCTGCATGGGATTCAAACCCTTCTCGAAGAAACGACTGGTAGCCTCATGGCGGAGGTCGTGAAAGCGCAAATTCTCGATGTTGGCACGATGGCAGGCGCGAGCAAAGGCGCGTGAAATGCTGGCCGCATGGACCTGTCCCCACACCTTGCCGTCCAAGTGGCGGGGCAGGGCGTTCAACACAGCCAATGCACGGCTGGACATGGGCACCCGGCGCGGTTCTCCCGTCTTGGTCTCTGTTACAAGCAGTACCCGCGATTTTAGGTCGGCATGTTCCCATCGCATGGCAGCTAGCTCGCCTCGACGCATTCCAGTCTCAAGGGCAAAACGGATGATGTGTGCAATGGGCATCGAACCGTCCTCTTGCTCCGCTTTCTCTGCCCACTCGAGTAGTCGATTTTCTTCATCTCCCACAAGCCGCCTGTTACGCAGGTCATCGACCTTGGGCCGACGGGTGGCAGCTACTGGATTGCCGGCAGGCAGCCCGACGCCCCAATCCTGCATGGCGACCGTGAACATGTGTGAGAGGATGTTGAGTTCACGGTTGACCGTAGATGCTGAGACAACCTTGAGACGAGCATCCCGATACCGCGAGACTTCTCTGGAACCAATGGAGGCCAGGGATTGCTTTGCCAGGCTGGATGCCAGCAGGGTTTGGATATGTGACATTTCCTGCGTTGCCCCGCGCTTCAGTGCAGTGACTTCCTGCATGTACCTGCTCAGGGCGTCAGAGAGCAGCGTGCGCTCAGCATCGTTGCGTTGGATAAAGACGCCGCGAACCATTTCCGATTCGATGATCTTTGCCCACGATTCGGCATCGCGCTTGGTGCGGAAGGTTTTTGTTTGCGAAGGGAACCCGCGTTTGCGAATGATGGCTTGCCAGCCGATCACATTTTTATCCTGGTCTACCCTGGGGTTGATTGTCGCCATGCTGCACCTCGCGCTGCACCCTGGTTCAGATGCTGAGTGCAGCATAATTGCAGCGTTAAATCAATATCTCGAAGGTGAACTTTGTAACTCTTTGTTTTATTTGGCGTCCCCAGGGGGGTTCGAACCCCCGTTACCGCCGTGAAAGGGCGGTGTCCTAGGCCACTAGACGATGGGGACGCTGGCAGCCCGTGAATACTACACGCCCGCACGGATGGTGGCAAGTGCGACGCTGCCCGCTGACGCTGTCCGCCCCCGCGCGCCGGCTCCCTGCCGGAACCTTGACATCTTCCCTGATCACTCTAAATTAAAGAGATAACTCTTTATTTAGTAAAATGCTATGCTTGTGCCGGGGTAGATCGGCAGGGGAGGCGAAATGGCTGATATGTCTGATGCAAAGCGTCAGGGCGCGGCGCGGCGCAGTTTCCTGCGTCACTTGCTGTTGGGGAGCGGGGCGGCCATGCTCTCCCTTCATGCACCCTTTGCGGCGGCGGCGGAAATTCGCGGCGTGCGCGCCGGTCCGCACGGCTCGGGCGTTCGTCTCGTCTTCGATCTGAGTGGGCCCTTGGCCGCGCCGGCGCAGGTGAGCGCTTCCGGCGACGCCCTGCAGATACTGCTTCCCGGGGTTCGCTCCTGGAGCGCCACCCCGAGATTGCGCCCCCTCGGATCCTTGCTGGGGGTGCGCAAGGTGGCGCGCAACGCTCAGGGCCTTGCCGTTGATCTGGCCATTCACGGAGCGCTCCATTGGCGCAGTTTCAGCATGCGCCCGGCGGGTCATGCGGGCTATCGTTGGGTGCTGGACCTCTTGCCGGATACGCGGGACGCGGCCAGGGCCGCGCCGCTCTCGGCCGGGAAGGGCCGGCCCATCGTCATCTGCCTCGACCCCGGCCACGGCGGCCATGACCCGGGGGCCATTGGCCAGATGGGGACGCGGGAAAAGGATGTGGTACTGGACGTCGGCCTCCGGCTTGGCGAGCTCTTGCGCCAAAGCCCCGGCATACACTTGGTGATGACCCGCGACAGTGACCGTTATGTGCCGCTGCTGGAGCGCATGGAGCTGGGCGTGCACCAGCGTGCCGACCTCTTCGTCTCCGTGCATGCGGATGCCTTTCCGCTGCGCACGGTGCGCGGCTCCACGGTCTGGGCCCTGTCCGAAAAGGGGGCGAGCAACGAGGCGGCGCGCTGGCTGGCGAAAACACAAAACGCCGCAGATCCCATTCTTGCTGACGTGCAGGGGGGGCGGCACAACCCGCTGCTGAATCAGGTCTTGCTGAACATGTCGCAAACCGCGGCGATGAACTCGGCGGCTTCGGCGGCGGATGTCATGATCCGCGGTCTGGCCGGGGTGGAAGACCTGCACAATGCGCAGGTACAGCACGCCAACTTTGTGGTCCTGCGCGCACCCGATGTCCCCTCCATGCTCGTGGAGACCGCCTTCATTTCCAATCCCGAAGAAGAGCAGCACTTACGCGATCCCGCCTTCCGCGACCTCCTCGCCCATACCATGCGCGATGCCATCGTCGCCCATTTCGTCAAGGCGCCGCCGGCCGGAAGCTGCTGGTCGAGCGCCCAGCATGTGGTGAGCCACGAGGAAAGCCTGGCGGACGTGGCGAAACGCTACGGGGTGAACGCCCGGATCCTGCGTCTGGCCAATCATCTCGATGGCCGCGAGGCCTTTGCCGGCCAGCGTCTGCGGGTGCCCATCATGGGGGCGTGAGCGGCGCGACCGGCGCCCTTCGCCGGGAATTGCTTTTCGCCGGCAAACCCCTATAATTCGCCCATTGCTGCTCCCATCGTCTAGTGGTCCAGGACACCGGCCTCTCACGTCGGTAACAGGGGTTCGAACCCCCTTGGGAGCGCCAAATCCCCTCCCGTCCTGCCGAACCCAGGGCGGGCCCACCAAAAAACCCTCCCGCCGCGACATTCAGAGCTCATCGGCCAGAAAAATCCGTCGGCGTCCAGCCGACTTGGCGGCATAGAGCGCTTTGTCGGCCTCGATGATGCAGTCCTCCATCTCCATTCCCGCACGCCATCGGCTGATCCCGGCGCTGAATGCGACGCGAAGGCTCCCATCCCGCGTCTGTGTAGGGTGCCGGTCCAGGTCTTCCTGCACCCGCTGCAGCACGTTCCGCGCCATTTCGGGTGTGGAATTGGGCAGCAGGACCACGAAC
>JBMFWV010000193.1:0-3406 GCA_049964915.1 Rhizomicrobium sp. | reverse complement strand
CTCGTCAACCAACCCGCCGCCGATCCCGCTGGTTATGCCGGGCTGCATGATCGCGTCGACAATCATTGGGGCATGCTGTTCAAAGCCGCGATTCTCTCCACCTTGCTCAGTGTTGGCACCGAAGCCGGCACCAGCAACAACAACGCGTTTTCATTGGCGCAGGCCCTGCGCCAGGGCGCGTCCCAAAGCATCAACCAGGTCGGTGAACAAGTCGTTGGTCGATCCCTCGGCATTCAACCAACCCTCACCATCCGCCCTGGCTACCCGGTCCGCGTCATGGTGACGCGCGACCTCGTTCTGGCACCCTATCGCGGGTGAGGAGCAAAAATGGCAAAATTGAAACTTGGCGCTATCGAAGACGAAAAGCCGGTGAAACTTACCATCAAGCTGTCGGCCGCAGTCCATCGCGATCTTATTGCTTATGGCGAACTTCTCGGCCGCGAAGGCGGCCAGCCTGCAATTCAACCTGCCAAGTTGGCTGGGCCAATGCTGGCTCGTTTCATGGCAAACGACCGGGAGTTCAATAAAGCTCGCCGCCACACATTGATGGAACCGGCTCAGTCGCTGTCACCAAAACCTCCCGAACCATCCGCACCAGATTGATCGGCCCTAACAGCGTCGGCATCAAGACCTGCTGCGCGATCTCAGGAAGACGTCAAGAAAAGCCTCGTCACTCGGAACAATTGGCTCAATTGCCTTATGCTTATCAATGCGAATAGTCGTGCCGCACGATTTTGGACCTTGCCTATTCAAGGCAGCAGCACTGGCGTATTTCATGCCCAAATAGCCCAAGTTCGCGTCTACTGCCGTTGCACCGGGTACACTCTCCCCACCGCGCGCGAAAATCAGCCCGCGCGAAACGGGTTCGCGATGCGGAGCTGGTTCTCGACAACCAGACCGTCGTGCATGTCTTCCGACCAGAGGGTGTCGCAATCGGCCTGAAGCGCCGAGGCTGCTATCATTGCGTCGTAAATGGAGATGCCATATCGCTCGGCTATCGCCAATCCCATGTCATGACCGTCTGCAGTCATCGGTTCCACCGCCAGAAGGGCGCGCATCGTTGAGAGAAAGGTCCGCGTCTCAGTCCACGACAAACCCATCTTGCGGCGCAACACGTTAGCGAGTTCGTTCAGCACCTGCACGCTGATCGTTCCTCCCGCAGCGGCGATCTGCTCGGCGCGATCGGCCTTCGTAGGATCGCCGGAAGCGAGATAGACGAGAACATTTGTATCGACGAAGCTACCGGGCATTCGCCTCGTCCCGGTCGAACTTCCAATCTCCAGGCAGCCGTCCGCGGAAGGCGCGTAGTCGATTCAGGAGGTCCTCCGGCCTCGGTTTGCGTGCGACCTCGAAAGCCCTTCGATCGGCGAGATGGATTTCGATCTCGTCGCCCTCCTTAAGCTCCAGCGCGTCGACGACGGCCGCCGGTAGACGGACGGCCAAGCTGTTACCCCACTTTGAAACCTGCATGGCGATGCTCCTAAATATACATTTCTGATGATGTATATCATGATCGAAGGGATATCAAGATAAGATCAACGTCCGACGGCTGTTGTCGTTGCCCGCAGTTGGCCGACGAGGAGCCACCGAGGACGACAACGCTCCGCTGCGCTCGCGCCTGAGAGACGTCGGCCTCGGATCGCTCTTGCTCTCGCCGTCTAACAGCTTGGCGATCTCAGCCGAGACTCTATCGGCAGCAACGGCGAGGGCGGCGTCAAGATGGATATATCTCTGCGTGACGCCGCGAGATGTGTGGCCCAGCAATCCGGCAATCGTTAGCTCGGAGAATCCCAGATCGCCAGCAATGCTGGCGAAGGTGTGTCGAAGAACGTGCGGCGTCACGTCGGCAAGTTTCGCCTTTGCGCAAACCCTAGCGAGCACCCGAACGACACCAATGAAGTGCCCATCGCCGACATCAGCCGGGAATACGTAAGGCGAATGCGCCTGGACGGGCTGACTCTCGATACACTCGATGGCAGCGCCGCCGACCACCCGGAGTTGTTCTCCACTCTTAGTGTCGGGGAAGTGGATGGCGCGTTCCTGCCGGTTAAGCCACGACCTCTGGAGGCTCAGTGCCTCCATCCGCCGGAAGCCCGTCAGCAGCATGAGCCGGATTGCGCCGAGCCCCGTCGGGTGTTCGCCGTCCGCCATCAGTTGCCGCATCACCTTGCCGAGATGAAGAACTTCGTCCGCGCTAAGGCGACGCTTGACCTTGCGCGAGGCCATCTGACGAACGCCGGACGCCGGATTCTTCTCGATGAGCCCCAGCCGTAGGGCGTGTCCAAGTAACGCTCGGAAGGTGCTGATCGCACGACCCGCGACCCCAGCTCCACCTGTCGAGCGGCCGCCACGGCCCTGCGCCTTCTTGCCACGCGCTGACTTGCCGGACGCGATGTCCGCCTGCATGGCTTCGACGTCGCGCAAAGTAAGATTGCTCACGAGGCGTTTCCCAAGCAGAGGCTTGATATGTGTCTCGATCCGGCTTTGATCCATCGCGATGCTGGTCGCCTTGATGGGTCGACGATTGCGCCCAAGAAGGCGGCCCTCGCCAGCCTCCTTCAAATACCAGTCGCAGACATCCGCAACCGTCATGCCTTCGCGGATGGCGTGCCGATCCGCTGATGGGTCGGCGCCTTCGGCGACGGACGCCAACTTTTGACGCGCCATGGCCCGCGCTTGTTCGGGCGTAAGAACCCCACAAGGGCCCAGAACTAATCTTCGAGTGCGACCTTCGATATTGCGGTACTGGATCAAATAGGTTTTAGCACCGGAAGGCTTCACGCGCACGCCGAACCCGCGCATCTCGCTGTCCCATGCGAATACATCCTTGTTAGGTTTTGATCCCAAAGTATCGATTAAGCGCTTTGTGATTTTGCTCATTTTCCTGTATCCTTCTGTTTTAAAACGTGAATTCCGGATTTTGCTTCCCCGAAATCCCCGGCGGCGGTCGGGGAAGCAGGGGGGAAGCACGAAAACGGGTTTCGAAGGGTAGGGAGTGGATAACAAAGGGATGAATGACCGCAAGAAACACCTTGTTATAATAGTAGTTTATCGGGTTCTGGGCTAGAAAGAGATACTGTCGGATAGACAGCGTTTCAAACTTGCCAAGGTTGGGGTCGTGGGTTCGAATCCCATCGCCCGCTCCAGATTTTTCAAAGAAAATTAGTCGTTTAAGAGCAGTCCTTTAGGGCCGTTTTTGCTTCCCCGCCCATCGGGTCGTTGCCGGGGAACCATTGGCGATCATGCTGCTGAATACGCCTTACAGCTTTTGGCATGGGCGAAATGTCCGGGTTGAGCATATCGGAGCGTCGTCGAGGTTTCGTCGAACACGTGTCCCAGCCGCGTGGGCCTATGGCGGTGCGTGGACCCAAGATTTCTATCGCACACCCCCCGGCTGCGCGGCGAC
>JBMFWV010000192.1:0-3443 GCA_049964915.1 Rhizomicrobium sp. | reverse complement strand
GCTCGTCCTTGTGGAAGGGCTTGGTCATATAGTCGTCAGCGCCGAACCCGAGAGCCTTGACCTTGGCTTCGACGATGGCGTTGCCGGAAAGGATCAGCACCGGGGTCTGGACTTTGGCCACGCGCAGCGCCCGCAACACCTCAAAGCCGCTCATATCTGGCAGCTGCAGGTCGAGGACGATGATGTCGTAATCATAAAGCTTGCCGAGATCGATGCCCTCCTCACCCAGATCGGTGGTGTAGACATTAAACGTCTCGGAGCGCAGCATCAGCTCGATACTGCGCGCCATGGCGCTGTCATCTTCTATAAGCAGCACACGCATGGACCTTTTCCCCCTCCAGCTCTGCCCCTGCTGGGCACCGGTAAACGGACTTTCAACAAGGTAAGCGAAAATGGTTAACATCCGCTTTCGCAGTTTTGCCCCATTTCATCTCCTTCGAACAGAGCCTAACGAAAAATAACTCCTTGCCGCAGCGGCGCCGCCGCATCTCCTTGATTCACTTTATTAAGTTTACCGCCATTTAAGTCCTTGCGGGGGAAGATCCCGATATGGAGCCGGACTCGCCGGCCCCGCGCCGGGAAGCCGCCATGAACGCCCTTGTCCGAGAAATCGCCGCAGTTCCGAGGCTCCGCCGCTTTGGCCGGGTCGCGCGCATTGAAGGGCTTCTGGTTGAGGTCACGGGGGCTGCCGGGGCGATCTCGATGGGCGGGCAGGCGCGGGTCTACGCGGCGGATGGCGAACAGATTCCCTGTGAAGTGGTTGGCTTTCGTGAAGGCCGGGCGCTGCTGATGCCCCTGGGCAGCATGCATGGGGTGGCGCTGGGGGCGCGGGCGGATTTTGATGATCATCCGCTCAAGATCTATCCCAACATCACCTGGCTCGGTCGGGTGCTCAACGCTTTTGCCGAGCCCACGGATGGCAAAGGGCGGCTGATCCAGGGTGCAATTGGCTATCCCATCAAGGCGGCGCCGCCCGCGGCGCATGGTCGCGCCCGTGTGGGCGGCAAGCTCGACGTTGGTGTGCGGGCCATTAACGCCTTTACCACCTGCTGCAGCGGCCAGCGCATGGGTATCTTCGCCGGGTCGGGCGTCGGCAAGTCAACGCTGATGTCGATGATGGCCCGCTACACCGATGCAGATGCCATCGTTATCGGCCTGGTCGGCGAACGCGGCCGAGAGCTTAAGGAATTCATCGAGGACGATCTGGGGGAAGAAGGTCTTGCCCGCTCGGTGGTGGTGGCTGCGACCTCGGACCAGCCGGCCTTGGTACGGCGCCAGGCCGCCTATGTGGCGATGACGGTGGCCGAGCAGCTGCGCGATGAGGGCATGCGCGTGCTCCTGCTGATGGATTCGGTCACCCGCTTTGCCATGGCACAACGAGAGATCGGGCTTTCGGCGGGGGAACCGCCGACCACCAAAGGCTATACGCCGACCGTGTTTGCCGAACTGCCACGACTTTTGGAGCGTGCCGGTCCGGGGCGTGAGGGCGGGCGAGGCTCGATCACTGCACTCTTTACGGTGCTGGTCGAAGGCGACGATCACAATGAGCCTGTCGCCGATGCAGTGCGGGGCATTCTTGATGGCCATATCGTCCTTGATCGGGCGATCGCTGAACGTGGACGCTTTCCTGCCATCAATGTTCTGAAATCGGTCAGCCGCACCATGCCCGCCTGCAACAATGCGGCGGAGCAGGGCGTGGTTACGCGCGCCCGCAGGGCGATGGCGGCCTATGACGACATGGCCGAACTCATCCGTCTGGGCGCCTACAAGCTTGGTACCAATGCTGAGGTCGACGCTGCCATAGAGCTGCATCCAAAACTCGAAGCATTCCTGTCGCAGGCCAAGGAAGAGCATACTTCTCTTGCGGCAGGGTATGCAGCGCTGGGCGCAATTGTCGATGAAGGGGTAATGGGAGAGGTAACATGAAACGTCGTGACAGCCTGCTGCGCCTCAAGAAGTTCCGCGTCGACGAATTCAAGCGTCGTATGGGAACCCTCGACGCCATGATCGCCGATGCCGAAAAGAAGATCCACGATCTTGACGAGAGCGTGGTACGCGAGCGCCAGCGTGCCGGCGAATCGGAAATCGGTCGCGCCGCCTTTCCTTCCTTTCTGCGCTCGATCGACAGTCGACGGGAAAATCTCAAGGCGACGTTGAGCGAGCTTGAGCGCGAGCGGGCCGCCGTGCAGCTCGAACTGACGGGAGCCTTCCAGGACATGAAGAGCCTGGAGTTGGCGATGGAGCAGCAACTCAAGAAGCTCGCTGATGCCGAGGCGCATCGCACCCAGGTTGAATTTGACGAAGTGGCGCTGGTACGGCATCTGCGCCGGCAGGCGTTGCGTTAGCCGGCCAGGGCAGGAGGCCGCACGACCGCGTCAAGGTCTCGCGGCGAGGCGTCTGATCCATGCCTGAAGCGCAGAGGTGTCGGCGATGTTACCGTCATATATCCGGCGAGGCACAAAGGGACCGATCTTGCGCGGATAATCGGGCATGATTGCCTGCAGAGTCGAGAACGTCGACAGGCCTGACGGCAGCACGATCTGGCGCACCTCCGCATAATGGGAGTCGGACCCGGTGTCCTCGCCGACTTGCATGGCGCCCAGTTTGCGGAAGAAGCCGACCACATTGATGCAGGAACTGAAACAGGCCGCATCGGTCAGGACGAAGACCTTGCCCTTGAACCTGGGACGTGCGGTCGCGTGCTGAGCCGTTGGTGCGCGTGGGCAGGTCAAGGGCCCGGTCAGCGCCTGCCCATGGGCCCGTGCCGCCGTCATCCGTGCTACCGCGTCATGATAGGCCTTGGCGCCGATCGCATCGCCCGTCCGACGGAATACCTGCGCGGCTTGGGTCAGCGCTGCTATGTTTTGTGGTGAGGCACGATAGACTTCATTGCAGGAGCTGGCAGCGAAAACACCTGGCCCGAGGATCGCATCCACGTAGCCGGTGCCGTAAAGCTCTTGAGCCAATCTGCGTCCATAGTTGTCATCACCTCCGCCATTGCCGCGCAGATCGACCACCACATAGGGGGCGGCGCGGATCTGGGTGAGCTGGGCTTTGACGGCGTTGAGCACGGGTTGGGCTTTGGGCGTCAGGGCCTGGATGGAGATCCAATAGCCCTTGCCGCTGCGGCGGACGCCGAAGCCGGCTTGGCCAAAGGGGTGTGGCCAATCTGACTTGACCAGTTTGTAAAGCCCGATTCGGGTCCAGTGCAGGGTGATATCCATGCGCGTACCGGCCCGGTCGAACACGCATGCTGCGGGACGATGCACGAAGGGATTGCCGTCGTCGATCAGCAGCCACCCGGCTCTGAGAACCTGTTCGGCCTCATCCGACATCACGGCGTGAAAGGGAAGAATGCTCTGTGCCACCTGGCCGATGGGGTGGCCATCGCAACTCAGAATATCGGCACCGTCCAGCGCGCGTCCCGTAATCCTGCGATCATC
>JBMFWV010000191.1:0-3467 GCA_049964915.1 Rhizomicrobium sp. | reverse complement strand
CTGCACGACGAGGGACTTGACACCCTAAGGCCCGTTACAGAAGCCCGTCTTGGTCTTGCCTCGTCCCGGATCAAGCACCGGGACCGTGGTTTCATCGTAAGCGGCCGATCTAGGCCGCCTTACGGTATCTGAAGGGATCTGCGAACTTACGTCCGTAATGAATCTTTATGGACGAAAGTTTTCATGCGAGCGGAGCTGATGACGGGCCCGGTTCGGCGGCGGCAGTGGCGTGAAGAAGACAAGCTCAGGATTTTGCGAGAGGCGTTTGCGCCGGGGGCGGTGGTCTGGCGGGTTCGACCGGTTTGCGTGACGGGTGAAGCTTTGACGGTAGCTGGCCATGCCCACGGCAGGAGCTCGTCGAGACGATCGTTCGGCCACAGATTGACGAGCCGGGTGAGTACGTCGGTGAGATAAGCCTGCGGCTCGACGTTTTGGAGCTTACAGGTCTCGATGAGTGATCCGAGTACAGCCCAAAATTCTCCCCCGGCATCGTGTCCCGCGAACAGACAATTTTTACGTGTCAAAACCTGGGGCCTGATGATAGCGGTGCCTTGCCACCCTTTTCAGGTTCAGGCTTGTACCGTCTGTGTTGCCAGCTTCGAACTCTCATTGACGTGCAGCTCGAAGTGCTTGCGCCGGACATGCGCCCAACAGCCTGCGAGCGTGACCGCATCATTGGTACGATCGGGTTTGGCCAAGCGGTTGTAAGCTGCGTAGCCATCGACTTGCACGATGCCGCGATAGCCAGCCAGATGGCGGGCGACCCAGGCGCCCGAACGATCGACGCCCTCTGGCAGGTAATCGGCAATATCTGTGATCTCTTCAAACCAATCGAGTGCGGGAACTTCTTTCGCCACGTCGGATATTCAGACGATTTCAAATGGAGATCCGATGCTATAGAAGGCATAGAGCTAATGATGCCCCGGGATTTTAAGGGCAGGGTCAGTCTCCCGACAGATGAGATATGGGTTCGCGCCTACGCTTCTGACTCAGTCGCATCAGCGTGCGAAGCGGACCTTCCTGCCATGCCGCAGTAACTGAGTTAAAATCGTAGAAGAAGAAGAAGACGAAGAAAACAATTACCGCGACTAGGGCGCTGATTACGAAGGGGGCGAAAATCCGCGGCTTCTGATCAGGAAGCATTGGCGCATTCGGAGGGGATATAAATTCCGCGGCAAATGGTACAGGTGCCTTGCTGATTGCGGCCGAAATCTCGTTGCGCACAGCCTCGCTCGCAACTGTCTGCGCCACATCCACCAAATGCGAGTTTCTTAGGAGGCGGGTTAGGAATTTTGCCTTAACAGCGCTGCGGCGTTCCGCCTGTGTTTTCAGGATATATTCAGCTTCGTGATGAATGACTGTCAGTATTTCAATCGCTAGCTTGCGGCTTTTGTTAGAGACAGTAATAGTAGCGACAGGATCCTGCCGATCCGCAGTTATTGATACGTTTGCCAGATATGCCTTTAGTGTCAACGGCGTTGGTGGTTCCCACGCAGTTGCGCCAACCACAGAGTACAGTGCATCTCGGAGTTTCTGGCGCCAAGTATCCGGTGGCACCCACCGCCCATGGCTCCATTGGTTGGCGAATATCTGCCGGACGAGGGTGGGATGGTCATTGAAGATGCGCTCGGCGACGGGAAAGGAATCGAGCAGTTTCAAATACAATGCAAAATCGGTAAGTTGCCCAGCTTGTGGATTGAGGAGGGAAGCCACACCGGTCTGCGTCAATGGTTTGGTATCCGAAGTGTAGCGCGCCGCCGTAACCTCCATCGTAGCCGTATATTGCATTGGTATAAGCCGGGCCAAACCAAAGCCTATCGGCAAGGACAGCAAGAAAGCGATCAGAAGAGCCCGCCAGTGAGCCCGCAGGACCTGGACGTACCTCCCCCAGTCAAGAATGTTACCTAAATTCAAAGTAGGAAATCCCTTGTCGGAGCTAGTTCAATGGGGACCGGAGCAAATGGATAGGCACGGTGCGTCTAAAAGATTAACCTCATTCGCATAGGCCAAGCAATCCCCGTGCCAGACATCGGGCGACAAATGCCGACCAAGGACGCGAACTGGGATTAACGGGTACCGGATCCTCGCATTACAAATATCATCTTAGCGTGGAGCATTCGCCCTGCGCTATGCTCAAGGAGGTGATCAAGCGCATCTCCAATGACGTATAAGTTCATAGCCTTGCTCTGTTCATGGGTCATCTGAGCACCTGAACGCACGGGAAGCTGCGCATGACCCGGCAAGTCCGTCGAGATCGCGGCCACATTCCAGAGCTTTGAGGGGGTCAGCGCCCGGATTGACGCAGCCCACGCCCCTATGGCTAGCGGTCTCTAAAAAGTCCGGGCAGGAAATTCAAACTAGGCCCTGTTTACAAGGAGACTGACGCATGACTCTGGGTTTGACTCAAGAGTGCTTCTTGGAGCGAGGTGGAATTGAGTCGCGGCGATCTGAACGAAGCCGAATGGCGTTTGCACGACCCTCTTCTACCGCCCGAGCGTGGGCGCAAAAGTCGGACTGCCTTCGATAATCGGCAGATTGTGAACGGCATTTGGTGGCGCATCCGTACCGGTGCACCTTTGCGAGATCTGCCGGACAAACACGGCAAATGGATCACGGTCTATCAGCTCTTCCGACGTTGGGGCCAGGTCGTGATCTGGGAACGGGGGGCAGTCACCTTGCCAGAGTCAATGGCCAACAATGGGCACCACTCGGTGGATTCGACGACGGTTCGAACTCATGTCTCAGCCACTGGCGCAAAAAAGGGACGCGTGAACAAGCTCTTGGAAGGTCTCGGGAGCGGGTTCGACTTTAAAGGTCACTGTCTCAGTGATACCGTCGGCCTCCACTTGCCTTCCACCTCACGCCGGACGAAGCTGCAGACTGCGCCTTATTCGAAGACGTCATCGCGCTCGCCCAGGTAAATTCGCGATATCTGCTGGCCGACAAGGGCTATGACACCGATGCCATCCGCGCAGGTTGAAGAGTGATAGCATTCGCCACGTCATTACTCCAAAATGCACGCGAAAGGCGTCATCCGCTGGAAGCGGCGCCTCTACCGCGAACGCAAGCGCATTGAGCGCATGATCGGTCATCTTAAGGTCAGCCGTGCCGTGGCCACCCACTATGACAAGCTTGCCATGGGGCAGATTTATAAAAGCCATCATACCACAGCGGCTACGAGATAAGCAGAGGCGACATATTTTCGGGCCAGCCTGTCATAAGGGATCGCGATGCGCCGGAAATCCTTCAGGCGGCAGGTGGCGTTCTCAATGTAGTGGCGCAGCTTGTTGGCACTTTGGTCAAAGCTGAAGGCCTGTTTGCGGTTGGACTTGTTGGGGACAACCGCTTTGGTGCCGCGTGCGCTGAGCCAGGGGCGCAAATCAGCGCTATCCTAGATGCCGTAATGGGCCGGCACTCAAGAGTAGCCAGATTAGGTGGCTGTCCCTCAGAATGATGGTGTTCTGAAA
>JBMFWV010000190.1:0-3499 GCA_049964915.1 Rhizomicrobium sp. | reverse complement strand
CGAATCATGCCCCCAGACGAATCCAAAACTCGCCCCATCGCAAGCCGTTTTTCGTGTCATCAATGAATCGGGGTATAGATCGAAGCCTTCCACTTGCTCGGCGGCAAAGACGGGCGTCGCGCGCGCAAACAAGCGCTTCTCGGATTCGCTGGCGTCGCCAGGAGATCCAAGTTCGATCTCCTTGTAGAAGACGACATAGGAGGATTTCTCGCCTTTTCGGACCTGTGCGGCTGCCTGAGCCCACTGGCGATAGGTGCCCCAGATGCCGGAGCTGAAGCCGCGCTGTTCGGATGCAGCCCACAGGGCCACGATGTTCACGCCGCGATACGGCTTCTTCGACTCGACGTTCGTGGGGCTGAGGATCGCACCGCCCGCGTGCCACGGGAGGCGAAACTCGCCAGCGCCCTGCTCGATGGCAGCGATGATCTGATTGGTGATGTGCTGATGGATGTCAAAACGCTCTTTCACGGCTCTGCCCTTTCGCTTCGGGCCGCGTGATTGCGGCCTCGTGGGGCGGACAGGGCCGGAAGAAGGGAGCGGTGGATTCAAACGCCGCGCGCATGCACGCCCGCAGCGGGGCGGAGCTGCACAAACGCAGCGCGGAAGCGAGCCGCGTTGAAGGCACCGCGCTTCCGGCTAAGACGGCTCCACAGGTGAGGACGCAAGCGGGCCGATGAAGAGGGCAGAAATGCCGTTATGCGTGAAGACAGCCGACACGCAGCCAATCAATTCAACAGAGCGTTGGGATTGTGCGCTGCTTAGAGGCGCGGTGCGGCGGCGCTGATTGCAGCAAGGATCGCAGCAAAAGAAGGCTGGTCGCGATAGTAGAGTGCGCGTGTTTCCGAATAGGCGGCTTCATAGGCTTTGCGGGTCTCCGCATTGCTCAGCAAGAAAGCGTCATTCTCGGCGATGACGGGATTGTCGCCTGAGCGAAACCGTTTCTTCTTGTGCGCGAGGTACGCCTCGGTGCCAATGAAGGCCTGAACTTCGGGTTGCTGCAACAGGCAATAGACATCGTAGTAGTGGCGCATGAAATTAGCGGGGAATGCACCGTCCGCCTGCTGCCTACGAAATTTGGTCGAGATGGTTTGCAACTTCTCAACCAGCGTATAGCCGGGGTCGTAGCAGGCAACTGCCATCGCGCGATTGTCGATGATCTCGACCTTGGCTACCGCGAAGTCATAGGCCCAGGAACTGATGTCTCTCTTCGCATTCGGCGTTACGTCGTCAAATCCGACTTCCAGCAGGATGCCGTCTTTGAGGCCCGCAAGCGAGCCTAGAGCGTTGCGATAATTGAGGCGGATGCCGCCACTGCGGTATTTTTCATCATCGAAGGCTGTGTCACGCACGACGGAATCGATTCCATCGATGCGGATGGTTTCGGCCAGCCAGTCATAGAAAGCCTTGCGGCTTGCGGTCTGCGCTGTGCTCGTCTGATTACCTCCGGTGGCCACGTCGCGGCCCTCGGGAGGCTCGATGCGAATATCGATGTCTTCCGAGAACCGGTTGATAATTCCAAACCCCTTGGAGAGGGACGTTCCACCCTTCAATTCGAACTGCAATCCCAACTGCTGCAAGCCGTAGAGGCAGTGCATGATCCAGTAGTCCTTTTCCACAAGGATTGGATCGATCGGCTTGCCGCCAGTCACGACCGGATCGGTCGCAACGATGCGTATCAAGTCGGCAAAGTCCGCGCGATTATGGAGGTAATCACGCGGCATGCTGTGCCGGGGCGTCTGCGAGCAGATGCGCGAAGAACTTCTTGGCGCGCACGGTCCCGTAATCCCGTGCAACCCGCTGCAAGCGGGTCCCATCGTAGGAGGCGGCTTTTGCCTTCACGCGCTCAAGCACCTGGCCCTGGTTCTCGGCCAGCCGGTCCAGATTGTTGACCAGATCGACCAGCAGAAATTCGGGGCTGAGCGTCTTGGGAAAGTCCGGCTTGACCCGGAATTCAAAGGTGCGTCCGCCAAGGGCGAAGCGGCCATGCCGCTTGCGATTGTAGACAACGGTTTCGTTATAGAGCTGGGTCGTACCGACCCCCAGGGCGTTGTAGGCATTGGGAGAGGCGACCAGGAATCGGTGGTCCTTTAGGAAGGTCTCGACCAGCTTTTCGTCCTCGGCAGGGGCATCCCCATAGACGGTCTTTTTGGGGCAATAATAGACCCCGCCCGACAGCTTGGTGAGCGTTCCGCTTGCCAGCAATTGCTTGAGGTGCCGGTCAACGGCGTTCGACCATTTGGCCAAATCCTCGCGCCGATAGACCTGCCCAGGTCGCAATTGCTTCTTGAGTTCCTCTAGCTTGCTCATGTTCCCAACATAGTGGAACCGAGCCCATAATGCAAGTATTTTTCTTGAAAATTCATGCAATGTGCGGGGTCTCGGGGGTGGCTTTAGAACCCCCTGCCAAGCCCCAAACCAATCATGCTGCAATGCACGGAAAGTGGCTGATTTCTGCCCCTCTCCGACATAAGCAAATTGTTTTAAGGTGCCGTGCAGATTCCTGTTCCGAGATCATGTCGCCCACTGTTCCGACATGATTGCGCCCACCTTGTGGCGCTCTGCTGACAGGTATTTTGTGGCAATGAACGGGGCGGCGGTCAATCCTTCTGAGTTTTTCGGGAACGGGTACGACGCAGGCTCTCGCCGCTGAGGTCGATGCGGGTGGCATTGTGGATGAGCCGGTCCAGGATGGCGTCAGCATAGGTGGGATCGCCAATGACCTTGTGCCAGGTGTCTACCGGGACCTGGCTGGTGAGGATGGTGGAACGGCGGCCATAGCGCTCTTCCAGGATCTCGTAGAGATCGCGGCGCGCGGCGGCATCGAGGGGGAATATGATCACTGGCACCGCACCGAAGACGATCCCGGAAGGCCATATGCGTTCAAAGACGTGGAGACACTCTTGACCGACTTCGAACAAGAGGTTGATCGGGTGCTGGCGGAGAGAAAAGTATCCCGCGCGGTCGTCGCGACCAAGGAGAAGAAATCGTGAGCAAGCCCAAAATCCAGAGCTTCGAGGCCATGATTGGCGAAATGCGGGCGGTCGCGAAAGGACACAAGCGCGCTCCGAAGGATGCCGGAGGGATTAGTTTTAATTCGGCGGAGGCGGTTGTGCGGCTGCTGACGCCCGAGAACCGGCAGCTCCTCGCGTTCATTAGAGACAGAGCACCCCAATCCGTTCAGGAGCTGGCAGATTTGACGGGACGGGCTCAGCCGAACTTGACCCGTACATTGGCAAAATTGGAGGCTGTGGGATTGGTGAAGGCCGAGGTGAAGGGGCGGAGGAAGGTCCTGACGGTGCAGGCCAGAAAGATCGTCTTTGAGATTGACCCGTGTTCAAATCGGGATGTCCTGCGCCTGGCATCATGAACATCCGGATCGAGACCGAATGGGCGGTGTCTCTTTTCCCAACCGCCGCCATCGCGCGACTCTTATGACCGTGGTCAAGGGTAAGTTGCAGGTTTTTTCGTCCCATGTCTTTGCCATAGGTTTGGTTGGTGA
>JBMFWV010000189.1:0-3590 GCA_049964915.1 Rhizomicrobium sp. | reverse complement strand
TAACGGCAAAAACCTTCCACCTTAACGAAACCCACTCTTCCAGATTTACCAACACCAGCCATAATGAGAACTGCTGCAGCCGTGCAGGTTTGGCGTAACGAAGTGGTTCGGGTTATTTCGGTGAGACGGAGCAACGACAGTGAAGAAAAAGTCTATCATTGCGATTGAAGCCGACCCTTCCGACCCGGAGGATCGGTCGGTGAGCGACGAAGGCCTTGAAAAAGCCCTGCAGGGTCGGCACATCAGAAAGTTGCGGCAGCGTTTGGGCCTGAGCCAATCGGAATTTGCCGATACCTACGGCATTCCGCTGGCCAATCTCCGCCAATATGAAATCGGCCGCACCATGCCGCCGCCTGCCGTGCGCGCCTATCTGGCCGTTATTGAACAGGAACCCGAGAGAACTGCGGCGGCTTTTAGGAAGTCACGGGCAGCGTAACCAAAACGAGCGCCACGGGTTCCTCAGTGGCAGACCGGAAGTTCGGTTGAGGGCCACCAGCCGGCCTCGATTCCATCGGATTGCTGTTTCGCTGGATGCAACAGATGCTGGGACAGAGGACGCAAGAATTTGTCCCACCAGGGAGAGCGGCTCAGCCGGAAGAGCAACTGCTCAATGGCGTAACGCCGCAGAGAGCAGGCCTTACAGCTTTCGGCGAATCACGTCCTGAAGCATCTCGCGGTCCAGCGACAGATCCGCGACCAGCTTGCGCAGCTTGGCATTCTCGTCCTCGAGCAGCTTCAACCGCCGCATCTCAGGCGGGGTCAGCCCTTCGTACTTCTTCTTCCAGTTGAAGTACGTCGCCTGGCTGATCCCGG
Organism: Rhizomicrobium sp.; assembly: GCA_049964915.1. GTDB lineage: Bacteria > Pseudomonadota > Alphaproteobacteria > Micropepsales > Micropepsaceae > Rhizomicrobium. The sequence continues at coordinate 2,777 of JBMFWV010000189.1, read as the reverse complement.
CCCGCCGGCAGATCTCCGCCACCGGCACCCCGTCCGCCCCCTGCTTCAGAATGAACGCCTTCTGCGCGTCCGAAAACTTCGATGCCTTCATCGTCCTCCGCTCCTCCCAACCAAGGGAACAAAAGCAGAAAACTCTAACTCAAATCGATCTAGTTTTCCGGGAGCAGATCACCCTATTCTGACCCTACAGTTGGCTTTGCCGCCAAAAGACGATGCAAATTCCACCCTGCAGGTCGATCCTCGGTGTTGCCTCATCTCTGAGGGAACGCGGCGAAGGTTGATTGTGGAGCCGACATCGCCTCACGGCATAAGCTCGCTTCTCATCCCCGACCTATAAATAGCGGCGCCGCGTCACGCATACGGTTGGCCAACGCTTCCGCCACTGCACGGATACGCGGGACGTGCCGCGTGTCCTCATGCTGCACCAGCCAGATTTCCCGGGCCGGTAACGGCGGCGCGTCGAGCCGCACGAGATCCGTATCCGCCGCGACATGATGCCCCAGCACCACAATGCCTAACCCAGCCTGTGCGGCTGCCAATTGGCTGGCGCGGCTATCAGCACGCAACGCCACCTCGGCTCTGGGCGCCATAGCAGCCAGCGCATCTATTTCAGGGTAAGCGCCGGTTTCGTCGCGGGAGAGAATCAGCCGGTGTCCTGCCCCATCGCCACCTAGCGAGGGCTTCGTAGCCCGCGCGGCAAGATAAGCCGCGCTGGCGTAGAGCCCGAAAGAGACCTCCCCAATCCGCCGCCCGAGGAGCAGTTGCCCCTTCGGGCGCGCCAAACGGATGGCCAGATCCGCCTCCCGCGCCGCCAGGGAAAGCGTACGATCATCGGCGATCAGTTCAACCAGAATACCGGGATAACGTCCTGCCAACTCTGCCAGTGCTTGCATTAAAATGCCCACCGCAAAATCGCTCACCGTGGTCAGCCGCACATTGCCTTCGAGGCGTACATCCCTCCCGCCTACGGCACGCTCAGCCGCCTGTGCCGCATCTTCCATCCGCTCTACTTCGGCCCGAGCGGCCTCACCCGCAGGGGTTAGCCGAAACCCGCGCGGCGTGCGTTCCAGCAGCCGCACGCCGGCATTGGCCTCAAGCGCCGCCAGCCGCCGCCCCATGGTGGATTGCCGTACCCCCAACCGCCGCGCCGCCGCCGAAAGCGTACCTTCACGCGCAATGGCCAAAAAGCTGCGCAAATCATTCCAATCCACCCCAGACTCCATGCGAAAACGCATAATCATAGACCGATTATTGGGAATTCACCAAGCCCATTTGCATGGCTATCTAGGCCGTAAAGGAGATCCGCTGATGACATCAAACATCGACACCAAAACCGCTGGCTACGGCGCTCTGCTGCTCCGTCTCTCGCTGGGCATATTGTTCCTGGTCCATGCCGGGATAAAATATTTTGTCTTCACCCCCGCGGGCACAGAACATTTCTTCGCCAGCCTTGGCCTGCCGGGCTGGTTTGGCATTTTCGTCATGATCTGGGAGCTCGCCGCCGCCATTGCCCTGATCGTTGGAATCTGGCCCCGCTTGGCCGCATTGCTGATCGCCCCGGACCTGATTGGCGCGATTCTGATGGTGCATATCCATAACGGCTTCGTCTTCACGGCAAAGGGCGGTGGCTGGGAATATCCGGCATTTTGGACGATTGCGCTCGTTGCGCTCGCACTGATCGGCGACGGCCCCTACACTTTGCTGCCAACCCTAAATCGGAAAATCACATGACGCTCCCCAGCCTGTTTGTCAGCCATGGCTCCCCCATGCTGGCCATCACAGACACACCGGCGAGGAGGTTCCTCGCCGGCTTGCCCACTCTCCTGCCACAGCCACGCGCCATTCTCGTGGTGTCCGCGCATTGGGAAACCGCGGCGCCGATGGTGAATAAAGTCGCCAGGAACCAGACGATCCACGACTTCTTTGGGTTTCCGCGCGCGCTTTACGATCTTCACTACCCAGCACCTGGTGATGAAGCTCTGGCAGAACATATTGCCACTATGCTCGGGCAGTCCGGATTTGCCACAGGCCTTGAAACAACGCGCGGCCTTGACCACGGCGCCTGGGTGCCGTTGCTGCTGGCGTGGCCGGAGGCAAACATCCCCACTCTTCAGCTTTCCGTGCAGACAAGTCGCGGCCCGGACCATGCTTATCAGATTGGCCGCGCCTTGGCGCCGTTGCGCGACGAGGGGGTTCTGATTGTCGGCTCAGGCAGCTTCACGCACGATCTCACGCGCTTCCGTGGACAGCCGGTAAACGCCCCAGAAAGCGCCGACGTCACCGCGTTCAGCGACTGGATGAACACCGCCATCGTTCATAACGATACAACCGCTTTGCTAAATTACCGCAAACTCGCCCCTTATGCGCGTGACGAGCACCCGACCGAGGAGCATTTGCTGCCGATCTTCACTGCTCTTGGCGCAAGCAACGGACCAGCGCAAAGACTGCATAACTCAACAGAACATTCGATCTTACGAATGGATGCCTACAGCTTTGGATCAATACAGACGACCCTGATAAATTAGAAGCTTATCTTCTTTCCCGCTCCAGACTGGACAGGCAGAAATCGGCCCCCTTTACCTGAGTGTCGTTGGCCGATGACCATGGTCTGGCGCAGGCCGACATTGTCCGTATTCCCGTCCTCTTCCGATCAGCGTTCGATTTGTAACTACGCCAGCGGGATGCGGACGCCCGTGTCTTCTAGATGCCGTAATGGGCCGGCACTCAAGAGTAGCCAGATTAGGTGGCTGTCCCTCAGAATGATGGTGTTCTGAAAC
>JBMFWV010000188.1:1532-3613 GCA_049964915.1 Rhizomicrobium sp. | reverse complement strand
AGTGCTAACCATCGGCACCTAACGCCGAATCCGTCACATGAGTGCCCCCTTATGACGAAATCTACCCCACACGACTTCGCCGCATTCGATATTTCGTCCTGCGTCAGTGGCGGACCCGTGGATGCACCAACCCAGCAAACGGAAACGAACGCATCTATTGCGCCCGAAGGTGCGTCAGGCCCTATTCGAGACGTCACCTTTTATCTTTGGCGCGACTTCGCTGATGCTCGCTCCTGCGCCCAAAAACTAACGCATCGCCAGCAGGCGATTGAGACCGCGATGGTGGAGTGCGTCGGCCTTCCGGTCGCCCAACGCCCAACATGCGCCCTCGATCTTGTGAGCGCTGTTGGGCCTGGGAAAGTTATAGGCACTTCAGGCGGCTCTCCGGATCAGACTAACCTTGGCGAGCGGCAAAGAGCCTCCTACCAGGATCAATGCGCCCGCTGGTCTGCAGCAGATGCCGAACTGGGCTATTCGGCGGCGTTGCGCGCCGAAGGGCGGGCGCTGCGCCGCGTGCGTGAGCTCGCCGAGCACTTGTGGGCAACACCTGCTGCCTCGCTGACAGGCGTCATCGCCAAACTCGATGCCCTTCTCTCGGAGGGTGCGCCATCATCTGAGGCCCAGGAGTTTCCATGGCCACAGCTGAGAGCCATTCGCGCTGACCTGGAGTTTCTCCGCCTGAACCAGCCACGCACACCCGGGCGCTGAGTTCGACATCGACAGGAGAGCGGTTCGAACGCCGCACCGACGATGGCTCTTCCGATTCCAAGGTATTCAGCTGATATCTGTTACCGTTGTCACGGTCATCGCTTGCTTTACCATCAACATGGTCCCTGGGGCTAAGTAGCCGCAATGGCCTTCAGCACATCGAAGGACAGTGCTATCGTCGCTGCTGCTTGTGGGCGCTCCGTCGCATGGCCATTACCGTTCAATCCCGGCCTTGAGATCAAGTCACGGCTAAGCCCATGCTCGAAATGGAGACGGCACATGGCGTATGACAGCTACAAGCTTTTAAGGGTGACGAGCGGCGGGCGCATTGTACAAGCCGTCATCGACAATCCACCGATCAATATCATCACGCTCGCGCTGTATGCGGAACTGGTAGAGCTGTCCAAGGAATTGGAGGCAGATGACGGCGCTCTCGTTTTTGTATTAAAGAGCGCCAACCCTGACTTCTTTATCGCGCATTTCGACGTGTCAGCGATCCTCAGTTTTCCCATCGATAGCCCACCAGCGGATGAGAAGAACGAGTATCATGCCATGTGCGAACGGTTTCGTACCATGAACAAGGTGACCATCGCCCAGATCGAGGGTCGTGTCGGCGGCGGCGGATCCGAACTCGCCGCCTCCTTTGACATGCGCTTTGGGGTGCGGGGGAAAACCGTCATCAATCAGATGGAAGTGGCCGTGGGAATCCTTCCCGGCGGAACGGGCACCCAACGCTGGCCAAGGCTGGTGGGCCGCGGCCGTGCGCTGGAAACCATTCTGGGAAGCATTGACATTGATGCGGAAACCGCAGAGCGCTGGGGTTATCTTAATCGCGCAATGGCAGTGGATGAAATTGGCCCCTATGTTGACTGGCTCTCCCACCGCATTGCGGGGTTCCCCGCTCCTGCCATCAGGCTTGCCAAAGAGAGTGTCGACGCAAGCACCAAGCCTCTTGCCGAAGGACTTCGAGAGGAAGCTTTTTTGTTTCAGCGCCTGATCCGCGAACCGAGTGCCAGGACGGCAATGACGCGGTTTCTGGAGCTGGGTGGACAAACCCGCGACGGTGAACTGAACGTGCAGGAGTTATGTGCCAAACTTTCACCGGCGTGACTTGTCAACCGCTTGCCGCTGAGTAGACACAGCGCCGCTAGTTAGCCGGGGCCGATGCCTGTCTTTTGGGGCCAGCTTTCAACGGTCCGCGCAGCGGTTTCGGCCGCCTGCAGAATGCTCCGCTCAGTTGCGCCTGCACGGGTCATGCCGTTCAGGCCAAAGAGCATCGCCCTCACAAATGCAGTGGATGCACCACTGCTCTGTTCTGGCGGCAAAAGGCCGGCCCTGCTGGCTTCACGAATGCGCTTTTCTATACGTGCGAA
>JBMFWV010000188.1:0-1525 GCA_049964915.1 Rhizomicrobium sp. | reverse complement strand
GTGGATGCACCACTGCTCTGTTCTGGCGGCAAAAGGCCGGCCCTGCTGGCTTCACGAATGCGCTTTTCTATACGTGCGAAGAATGCATGCTCATGCTGCCGTAGTTGCGCACCGACGTCAGCCGGCAGACCTTCGACATCGCTGCACAACGAGAAAAAGAGGCAGCCGCGGCCAGCATTCTCGACCATAAAGCGGCCCACAGTGCGCAGGAACGCCGAGAGCCCTTTGATGGGGCCCTCGGCATCCTCGAGAACAGCCAGGATCTTGGCCGTATTCGCGCCGACATATCGGTCAACGGCCAGTGTGCACGCGTGGTTCTTGTCACCAAAGGCGGCATAAAAGCTCCCACGCTTGATCCCCGCGGCGTCCTGCAGGTCATCCACGGAGGTGCGCTCGAAACCATTTGTCCAAAACAGTTCGACGTATTTGGCCACCGCTGTTTCAGGATCAAATTGTCTCGGACGACCCGCCATATTTTCCTACTCTGCGGCCAGCTTTACTCCCGGCTGCCAACCATAGGCTGCGAAGGGAGCGTCAACTGGCGTATCTGCCAAGTGATTGACGTAGTTGGACATAACTTTCTGCCCAAGGCCAAGAATGATGTCCAGAACCTTGCGCTTGGTAAAGCCCGCCGCCAGGAAGGCATCGAGTTCACCCTGGCTCACATGGCCGCGCTGACGCACGAGCTTCAAGGTAAATTGGCGCAGGGTCTCAAGATGCGGGTCAGAGAGCGGTTGACCGTTGCGGAGCGCCTCTATGGTCTCTGAATCCAGGCCCTGTGACTTTGCGATCATGGTATGGGCGGGAACGCAATAATGGCAGGCGTGCTCGACGTTGATCGTGAGCCAGACAACGTTGCGTTCAGCAGGGGTCAAACTGCTCTTCTGAAAGAGGGTATGTAAGACTTGGTAACCCTCCAGGTGCTCTGGAGATTCCGCCATAACCGCGTGGAGATTGGGAATCATTCCAAACGCGCGCTTGGAGTTCTCCAGAAGCGGCAGGGCTTCGGCGGGAGCCGTTTCGGGGGTATGCAAGGTAAACTGTGCCATGAGGTGCACTCCTATTGTGGACTGTACAGTTCACAATTAGCCTTTATGGACCACATAGTCAATAATAAGATGCCAATATCCAAGCTCGGGCACCGGGCTCCTCACCAGATTTTCCAGGCTTGTTTTGGTCGGAGCGGCGGGATTTGAACCCACGACCCCCAGTCCCCCAGACTGGTGCGCTAACCAGGCTGCGCCACGCTCCGTTACCATCCGTCTGTGCGTCGGACTTTCATCCCCGCACTGACCTCGGGTGGGGTACCCGAGGGCGGCGGACTATAGTCAGGGGGGATCGCTGCGGCAATCGCCGAAACCAAATTTTCCGCTTATTCGGCGGCAAGCCTCCAGGGCAGGCTGTGCAGCCGCGCTTTCAGGCCTTCGAGTTCCGCCAGGACCTGAGCAAGACGGCCGCGCACAGCCTCATCCAGCGCCTCCTGCAACACCGGTGTAGGGACCAGAAGCGCATCGGGATGGGCCGC
>JBMFWV010000187.1:0-3616 GCA_049964915.1 Rhizomicrobium sp. | reverse complement strand
GATTGCCACTGCCGCCACTTGGCGTTTGCGTAGAATACGCGCGACTTCGCGCGCACCGGCCTCATCCAACGCGGCAATAATGCGCCCGGACGCATCAACCCGCTCGCACACCGTCAGCCGGTCTCGACGCAGAATATAAGGCGGCGCGACGTCCTTATAGGTGTCCCAAAGATCTTCTTTATTGGCACGACGGATTTCGATCACGTCGCGGAAACCCTCGGTGCAGACCATAGCGGCGCGCGGCAACCGACGGGTGATTAACGCATTGGTCGCAACTGTGGTGCCATGGGAAAACAGCGTCACGTCAGCGAGATCGATCCCCTCCTGCGAGAGGCCAGCGAAAAGACCATCAATCGGATCTTTTGTCGATGATGTCTTCGCGACCCGCATTATCCCGGTTTCTTCATCAAGGATACAGAAATCGGTAAATGTGCCGCCAATATCCACAGCTATGCGTAGACTCATAATACCCCTCCCCGCGATCGTTTTTCCCTGCGCGGCAGCCTGCCAGCGCCTTCGTGCGCCGATGTTGCCTTCCAACCGCCTCCTTGGCAATCACATTATTGCCAACCGGACATACCGCAACCCTCCACCTGCTCCGACAGCCGGTCACAACTGGCATCTCACGAAACAGCAAGCCAGGGACGCACGGCGCCGCGCACCGCGTGCGCCAATTCTACCGCGTTCGGCGTGTCGGAATGCACGCAGATCGAATCGCTGCCGACGCGCACATCGTGTCCCCCAACGGTCTCCGTCATCCCCTCTCGGATCGCACGCACGCAGCGCGCGGCAGCGCGGGCAGTGTCAACCGGCGGATGCTCGCGTGTGATGATCAATTTTCCATCATCAGAATACTCTATATCAGCATAGTATTCCGCGATGAACCTATGACCACGCGCCGGATATATGATCTCGTGCAACGTCCCAATCATGCCAAAGAGCGGCACCCGAAATACATCGGCTGCGTCACAGATGGCGTGAGCTACTTCCTCCATCCGCGCCGCCATGCCATAGAGCGCGCCATGCGGCTTTATGTGGTTCAAAACCATGCCCTCAGCCTGTAGAAAGCCTTGCAAAGCCCCGATCTGATAAATTAGGCAATTGGCCAATTCGTCGCGCGCCATCTTCATTTCGCGGCGACCGAAGCCCTGCAAGTCAGGGAGTGATGGATGCGCACCCACTTTCACGCCGTGCCGTTTAGCCAATTGCACGGTGCGACGCATATGGTTGAAATCCGAACCGTGAAAGCCGCAGGCCACGTTCGCGACTGAGATCAGCGGCATCAAATGTTCGTCGTCACCGAGATGATAGAGCGCGAATCCCTCTCCCATGTCACAGTTGATCTCGGTCATATCGCCCTCCTCGTGTTAGCCACCTCTTGGCGGCCAGTTATAGCCGATCGGCTGCACACGTTCGAATGCCGCCGCGGCGCGCACCACGTCACCTTCGGCGTGGCTGCGGCCAACGATCTGCAATCCGACCGGCATCCCGTCCGCTGCCACACCGCCACAGATCGTGCCGGCGGGATTACCAGTGATGTTAAACGGGTACGTATAGAACACCCATGAAACAAGGTTTCGATCACTAAACTCAGGAGGAATATCGCGGCCAACCATAACTGAGGTCACCGGCACTACTGGCGAAATGAGCAGATCGTAGCTTTCAAAAAAACGACGCATTGCATCGCGTAGCTCATAGCGTTCGAAAACCTTGGTGTAATAATCCGCCATACGCTGCGAAAGTGCATGCTCCACAATACTAGCGACGGCGGGGTCGAGCTTCTCGCGCTCCTGCTCCAAAACCTTGCGCAACCGGATGCCAACGCCCGCATAAAATTCTGCAGTCCAGAGAGTGGCGGGATCCGTTTCGAATATCGTATCGACGACATCGACTCGGCAGCCTAGCGCTTCAAACACCTCAGCGGCATGATCGGTGACCTGGCGGACTTTAGGATCAGGACGAGCATAGCCGAGTGTCGGGCTATAGGCCACGCGCAGCCCGGCGACGCTTGCTTGTGTCATTCCCAACACGTCAGGAACAGGCCCCGCGACGCTGAACGGGTCACGCGGATCGTATCCGGCGATCACTGAGAACAGCAGCGCCATGTCAGCGACGTTGCGAGCGATCGGACCGACATGTGCGAGGGTCGGCGTCGCCGATGTCGGCCACACCGGCACGCGGCCGAACTGCCCCTTAAGACCAACTAAGCCGGTGAACGAACAGGGTATGCGAATAGACCCGCCGCCGTCTGTCGCGAGAGCAAAAGGCGTTATGCCCGCCGCGACCGAAGCTGCCGCTCCCGCGCTTGATCCCCCGGGGGTCTTGTCAGGATTCCAAGGATTACGCGTGATTCCGGTGAGCGGGGAGTCACCTACCGGTTTGCAACCAAATTCGCTGGTCGTCGTCTTGCCAATGATAATGGCGCCGGCCGCCCTTACCCGCTCTACCGCCGGCGCATCCGCCACCGCCCAATTGTCTCCCATTACCCGCGAGCCTGAGGTAAGGCGCACGTCCTTCACCGCGATCAGATCCTTGACCGAGATCGGCAGACCGTGGAGTAACCCGACTGGCGCGCCACGCATCACCATATCCTCGGCAATGCGTGCGGCGGCCAGAGCCTGCTCCGGCATCAAAGTGACGAAAGCATTAAGCGTCGGTTGCGTCGCATCGGCGCATTCGAGAGCACGACGCGTCACCTCGATCGGGGAGACCTGCTTCGACATGATCAGCCGCCGCAAGTCTAATGCCGTCATGAAATCAAATTCCGAGGACATCGCCGTTCCCTCGCCCGTCCGACAAGTCTCTGCTCAATCCGCGACAATCGCGAAGGCACGGACTGGCGACCCGGACCCACCTTTGAACTTTAACGGCACGCCGAAGAACTCAAACTCGCCCTTGCCGAGCAGCTCCTCGAGATTGACAAGCCATTCCCAATGACTCATTCCAAGATCGCGGCAAAGGCGGTGCTGGGCAAAGATATTGTCCGTTGGCTTGTCCGTCGAGGGGCCTTCCACGCCGTGCATCATCGACCCGCGTTCATGCAGCCAATGCGTCGCCTCCACCGTCAGCAACGGGTTCTTCCAGACGCAATCGAGGCCGGGATATGTGCGCTTGTGGAAGCCCGTACAGAGCAACACGATATGGCCGTGCACTTTAACTCCGGCTTTTGCCTCGGCCATTTCCATATCACTGCGGGTGATTTCGCCGAGATCAGGGATATGGCGAAGATCAAAGCACACCGCCTTGCCTACGAAGCACTCTAATGGCATCTCGTCCACTGTCGCACCATGCGGATTAACGTGACGATACGCGTCGACGTGCGTTCCGACATGGTCGAGCATTGCAATGAAGTTCGTCTGAAATGTCATCGCATCGCCGGGCACCCCAAGATTGAATGCTTTCGACGATTCGTGGCTGAGATGCGTCGTAATCACTGGCCGCTGAAACAGTTTATGCGACGGCATGTTGTCTTCGATCGTCAGGCTGAGGTCGATGATACGGGTCACGGAACTATTCCCCTCTGATTTGTTCTTGAATCCACTCAGATCAACGCAAACTGATGACCAAGGAAGGCTAGCAGCGACCGCTTGATGGCTGCGGGATCCAGACGCTGCAC
>JBMFWV010000186.1:0-3681 GCA_049964915.1 Rhizomicrobium sp. | reverse complement strand
CCACGGCGGAAGGCTGGCTCTATCTCGCTGGCGTTAAGGACCAATGTACCTGTGAAATCGTGGGCTACGCCATGAGCGCGAGAATGACCCAGGAACTCGCCATCAGCGCCCTGAACATGGCGATACAGCATCGACACCCACAACCGGGACTGATTCATCACTCAGACCGCGGCAGCCAGTATTGCGCCAAGGCTTATCGCGCCATCCTCAAGAAAAATGGCTTGGTGGCTTCCATGTCGAGAAAAGGCAATTGTTACGACAATGCGCCCATTGAGAGCTTCTGGGGCAGTCTTAAAAATGAAATGGTACACCACCAACGCTTCGAGACTCGCGCTCAGGCAGAATCGGCCATTCGGGAGTACATCGAGATTTTTTACAACCGCCAACGCCTTCATTCAAGGATTGGCTACCTGGCCCCCGCTGTGTTCGCACAGTCGTTCACACGGTTGGCCGCTTGAAACGGGACTGTCTACTATTGCCAGGGTACCTCAAGATGACCGCCGGCAGTATTCCGGTGCATGTGGTACGCAACCTGTATTTTGGGCCATCACACAAGTTCGAGCTGCTGAACACGTCCAACACCTTGGATAAGGCCAGCGCGACGGGCGGGAAGGCGCTCGATTTCCCGGATCTTGCCGATCGCGTTTACGAAAAGATGAACGTGCAGCGTATGAACGTCGAGCAGGCATTGCAGCCGGGCGTACTCTCCGTGGGCGACATGGTGGAACTGCGCCGCTGGCGTTCCGAGGCCCATCGCTGTTTTGAGGGGGCGTTCGGTGAGTAAAGGCGACGAATTCGACCCGGACACGCTCATAGGGGAGGATGAGGAGGAGCCGGACCTTTCGGGCTATCCCGATGTGGGGGGAGAAGCATCGGACGAGCAGGATCCGGAGGCTTTCCAGGAAGATACCATGGATGAGGAGAGCTATTCCGTCGATCGGGTGATGGCCGGACAAAACCCGGAGGCCGTCACCAAAACCGGCGATATCTCTGTCGCCCCAGCAGAGCCGGCCGCAACGATAACAAAGGCGGCGCAGGGGCAGCCACCAACATCCCAGACAGACAGTACGGCCGTGACCAGCGAAGCTAAAAGGACACATGGCGATGGCTCCAAAAAGGCCCATCTCAAGACCCTCTTCGAGCAGGTGGTGGAAGGGCAGCCGCCAGAGCGAGCGCAGAAATTCCATGAACTCAAGAACGTGATGGGGCTGCGGAATGATGATGCCCTCTGGGGCGTCATCGCTGTCATGGACATCCATCTCAAGCTTTTCGAGGAGATTCCCAAGTCCATATCCGAGGCGTCGATCGCGGCGACGGAGGCGGCCAAGGCCCAGGCCATCCAGGAAATCCAGGCCGCGTTATCCAAGGAGTCCGAGAAAATGTCCCGGGTAGTGGCCGCCGGAATAGAGTCGCGCTCTGCGTCGCTATTCATCGAGCACCTGACCTGGTACGGAGCAATCGTGCTGCTGTACTCGGCGTTCGTTTTCAGCGTGGGTTACGCCGCCGGCGGTAATGTGGTGCCGCCCTGGATGCGCCACGGCATGCTGGAAGGCCTCGTGAACGCACCGCTTGGGCCAGTGGCTGGCGCCACCCTTGTGGCGTCAAGTGTTTTTCTCATCCTGCGAGGATTAACAGAAGAGGATGAAACCCCGGGCAAGTTCGGCAGGCTGCGCAGGTACGCCAAGATCGCGATCGGATTCGCGGTTGCTGGGCTCGGGATCTTAATGATCTGACGCGCAACAAGTTTCTAACGACCCATGCCCTGCCCCTGTCGGGGTCCCCAGACGCACGCCAGCACCACGAACCAGAGGGGTGTGATGGGTGAGTTCAGAGCCATCTAGTGCTATTCTTTGCATTATGAAAACTGCAATGCGAGATTCCTATGGCCGTAACTCTGCCGTGACCGCGCTACACTATTTGGGTCAGCAAGCAGATCTGTCCACGGCCACATTATTTCGGTTGTTGAGTCGTCCTCAACCGGACATGGCTTTGCGCGATTTGGAGCCCCCCTTGGGGTATTTTGCCCGTCACGCCGATCCGGATCGAGATGGCGCGGGTCTGCGAGACAGCATGGATTGCGCTTTGCGGCAATCGGAATGGCCTGTCGTCCAGCGTGGGGGCTATTTGCTGGATCTGTTGTGTTACTTCTCTGAACAGCGGGATGCATGGCAGCATTCCACCTTGCCCTGGTTGGACGCTGTGGCAGAACAATTACCGCCCGATCTCCCATGTCTGCCTTTCTTCCCTATGGATCCCAGGATGAATTCCACGGATGCGCTGGCGGTGCGCTGGCGGCTTTCGTCCGGGGTGCTCTATGACCGCTTCAAGCGATTGCTACACCCACCCTATGTCGTCTAAGCATCCCCATCTGTATATCGAACGCCCCATCTACCAGGCTGCGCGGGATCTCATCCGCCAGACCGAGAGCAGCATCAATAGACGATTGGCAGAGCCAATCCGCCTGGTTATGACGGGAGGCGCCGCCATGGCCCTGTACTCTCCAACCAGATCGTCGGAAGATGTGGATGCCATTTTCTCTCACCGGATCGTCCTACCCGAGGTGCTTGTGCCCTATGTCGATGAACATGGGCAGCGTCGTACGCTCACCTGGGATCGCAATTACGCGCCAGTCCTTGGCCTTCTGCATCCAGATGCGGAGGAGGATGCCATCTTTGTGGCCCAGTCTCCAGACAACCTGTTCAATATTCTGGTTCTTGCGCCCGTAGATCTGGCCGTATCCAAATTGAGTCGATACGCCGACAACGATCAACGAGATGTTCAGGAACTATACGACCAGGGGCTCATCACGCCGCAGGTGCTGGAGGCCCGCGCCAGAGCAGCGATGGATTTCTATGTCGGGAATCTAGGTCAGGTTCAACACAACATCTTAACGGCGTTGGCCGGTATGGGATACCATGCCAGCTTGCCTTCCTCTGAGCACATGCTCCCGGAGACCACGCGGCTGAGGCGCAATGACGCACAACGGATCGCTGAAGGAGGTGGATCTGACCTGTCAAGCCAGTGCCTGTCTAGGGGACAGATTACCGGCAAGCTGATCAGCCTGAGCGAAGATCGCTCCGTAGCCTTCATGGCCCGCGCAGGGAATTTGATCGCCGTCTATCGCAGCGATTGCCTGCCAATGCCTGAATTGGCCTCATTTAAGGGCAAGTTAATAGCTCTGCATGAGCAGAAACAAACGCTTATCGTTCATGATCGCGGACTAAAAGGCCAAGGCAAAGGCAATGAGCTATAGTCACGGCAGAACTGGGCGTAATCGGGAACCAGGCTCCAGCGTGGGTGCATTCTGAGTGCATTTCATGTTTGATCAAGCGCCAAGGATGATCGTCACGCCTTTGATTTATATTGATATCACTGGAGATCGTGCGCCTTCACACGGCAGGGGTCGCAGGTTCAAACCCTGCACCGCCCACCAATTGAAACAACAAGTTACAGAGGAATGCGGGTGCACGCTAACTCTTGAGTGCATTTTCTGGTGCAGCATCTCCAAATGCACGGTCCAGGGCGGCCCTCTGAGCGTCCACCTGCAGATGGGCGTATCGCTCGGTCATTTTGACCGAGGAGTGCCCCAATATCCGGCTGATCGTGTACAGATCCGTACCCGAGGCCAAGAGTATGGACGCGCAACTGTGCCGCAGATCATGGAAATGCAGGTCAGGCATC
>JBMFWV010000185.1:0-3704 GCA_049964915.1 Rhizomicrobium sp. | reverse complement strand
CTCATTTGTGCGCATGGCAAGGCTTGCCGCTCCGCTAATGACCGCAGGCGGAGCGATGTTTGCCATGAGTTACTACGGGGCAAACAAGGTTGTCCCTAACTGGGGTTCTAAGCCGGAACCCCAGAAAATTCCGTCATGCCCGCTGACGCAAAACAGGTGTTTTCCGACAGGGTTGATCCGGACGTAAATATTATCTCTTTGACCCTTCAAAAAATGTACGAAAAACCCTGTCGCTATGGTAGACCATACGGAAACTAAATTTTAGGAGTTTCCGTACATGTTCGTCGGTTATATGCGGGTATCATCCGACTCGGATCGCCAGACCACCAACCTGCAGCGCGACGCCCTCGTGGCGGCCGGCGTCGATAGTCGGCATTTATTTGAAGACCATGCCTCCGGGGCCAAAGATGATCGGCCTGGATTGTCAGAAGCACTTGCGTTCGTTCGCCCTGGTGACGTTCTGGTAGTCTGGAAGCTGGATCGGCTTGGGCGCTCCTTATCTCACCTGTTGTCCATTGTCAATTCCCTGAAAGATAAACAGGTGGCCTTCCGTTCACTCACTGAGGGCATGGATACAACGACGGCGTCCGGCGAATTGTTGTTTCATGTATTCGGAGCGCTGGCCCAATACGAAAGAGCTCTGATACGGGAGCGGGTCGTTGCGGGCATGGAGGCAGCCAAGCGACGTGGACGGATTGGCGGACGACCACCGGCTATTGTTGGTGAGAAGCTGGACGCCATTATCGCCGCGCTGGACGGTGGTATGTCCAAGGCGGCCGTGTGTCGCAACTTCGGCGTCAAGCGCACAACACTCATCGAAACGCTGGCAAGGGTGTGTTGGCCGGCAACACAGGGAACGCCTCGGTGACCAGCAAGAATAAGCTGCTCACCATCCTGCCCGACGCCGAGCAATATGCGTTGTATGGCCTGCCTGACTTTGACGATGGGCAGCGGTCCGAGTATCTATCATTATCCGAAGCAGAACTGGCTCTCGCGTGCGGTCGGCCCGGCCTTCATGCCCAAGTTTACTGCGTTTTGCAGATCGGCTACTTCAAAGCCAAACACGCCTTCTTCCGCTTCGCCTGGGATGAGGTTGAAGACGATTGCGCCTTCGTCCTTAGCCGGTATTTCAACGGCCAGGTTTTCGAGCGAAAACGCGTCACCAAACACGAACACTACACTCAGCGGCCCCTGATCGCCAAATTGTTCGGTTACCATCTGTGGTCGGCGGAATTCCTGCCTCGGCTCGTGCATCGATCTACACAGATTGTACGGCGTGACATCACGCCCGGCTTCATCGTCACCGAGCTGATAGCGTGGCTCAACGAACACAAGATCGTGCGACCCGGCTACACGACCTTGCAGGGGCTGATCAGCGAGGCGTTGTCAACCGAGCGCCGACGCTTGGGCGCCCTGCTGACTGCGGAGCTGGATGACTCGGCCAAGGCTGCGTTGGCCCAGCTACTGGTACGCGACGACACGCTGTCCGAACTGGCCGCCCTCAAGCAAGATGCCAAGAATTTCGGCTGGCGACAAATGGCGAAGGAACGCGAGAAGCTTTCCAAGCTGGAACCGCTGTATCGAATCGCCAAAGCGCTGCTGCCCAAGCTGGCGATCTCCCGGCAGAATCTGCACTACTACTCAAACTTGGCAAACTTTCACACCATCTACGAGTTGCGCCATCTCAAGCCCGAGCAAACACACTTGTACCTGCTATGTTACGCTTGGCAGCGCTACCGGCAGATCTCCGACAATCTTGTCGACGCCCTGGGCTATCACATGAAGCAGTTTGAAGACGAGACGAAAGCCAGGGCGAACAAACGACACATCCAGGAACAAGCGAGGCAACAGCAGGAAAGGCCGCAGGTCGGGCGCTTGCTTCTGCTATACGTAGATGGCGAAATACCCGATGCCATTCCCTTCGGCGACGTCCGCCAACATGCATTCACGATCATGCCCGAGGATGCGGTTCGGATCACGGGCCGTTTTTTGAGCGAGAAACCGGCCGGCAGACTGGCTTTGCGCTGGCAAATTGTGGATGAACTGGCCGAGCGAGTCCGCCGAAACCTGCGTCCGCTCTACATGGCGCTCAATTTATCGAGCAGCAAGCCGGACAATCCCTGGATCGCAGCACTTGCATGGATGAAAGGCATATTTTCCAAACAACAGCGGCTCTCACAACGACCGCTGGCCGAATGCCCGGAAGGAACGGTACCCGCGCGCTTGCGGCCCTATCTGCTGGTTTTCGACTCGGACGGGAACCCGACCGGCGTCCATGCCGATCGCTACGAGTTCTGGATTTACCGACGAATCAGGAAGCGATTGAAGTCCGGCGAGATATACCTGGACGACAGTATGCAGCATCGGTGCTTGAGCGACGAGCTTGTTTCCCTTGAAGAGAAAGCCTCCATCCTCGATCAACTGGACATCCCCTGGCTCCGGCAGCCACTTGAATCCCAGCTCAAAACCCTGACGGACGAGCTGCACCGCCAGTGGCTGGCGTTCAACAGTGAGTTGCGCCAAGGAAAGCTTAAGCATTTAGAGTACGACGCAAAGAATAAAACACTTACCTGGCGCAGGCCGAAAGCTGACAATGACAAGAAGCAACAAAAGAAATTCTACGAGCAGATGTCTTTTTGCGATATAGCCGATGTCTTCCGCTACGTCGATGAACAATGCCATTTCTTGTCAGCGCTAACGCCGCTCCAACCGCGATACGCCAAGCACGCCGCCGACCGGGACAGTTTGACGGCGGTCATCTTCGCCCAGGCGATGAACCACGGGAATCTCGCCATGGCTCAGACCAGCGACATTCCCTATCACATTATGGAGACGACGTATCAGCAATATTTGCGCCTGGCTTCCTTGCAGGCGGCGAACGATTGGATCAGCAACGCGATAGGCAAGCTTCCAATTTTCCCGCACTATTCATTCGATTTGTACGCGCTCTACGGCGCCGTCGATGGCCAGAAATTCGGCGTGGAACGGCCGACCGTGAAGGCGCGCCATTCGCGCAAATACTTCGGGCGAGGCAAAGGCGTCGTCGCCTACACCCTGCTCTGTAACCACATCCCGCTGCAGGCCTGGCTCATCGGCGCCCATGAATACGAGGCGCACCACGTGTTCGACATCTGGTATCGCAACACGTCGGATATTGTGCCGACCGCGATCACTGGCGACATGCACAGCGTTAACAAGGCCAACTTCGCCATCCTGCACTGGTTCGGGCTACGCTTCGAGCCGCGCTTCACCGACCTGAACAAGCGGCTGAAAGAACTGTACAGCGCCGACGATCCGGCGCTGTACGAGAAATGCCTGATAAGTCCGGCCGGACAAATCGACCTGCAGGCCATCGTGGATGAAAAGGCCAACATCGACCAGATTGTTGCCACCCTTGGCCTAAAAGAGATGACCCAAAGCACGCTGATTCGGAAATTATGCACCTATACAGAGAACCCCACGCGTCGTGCAATATTCGAGTTGGATAAGTTGATCCGCAGCATCTACACGCTGCGCTACTTGCGCGACCCGCAGTTGCAACGAAACATCCATCGCTCGCAAAATAGGATTGAGTCTTATCACCAACTGCGTTCAGCAGTTGCCCAGATCGGCGGCAAAAAGGAACTCACCGGCAGGACCGATATCGAGATAGAGATAAGCAACCAGGTTTTGTACGTCGGAAAGGCCCCTAATGTCGGGACTTT
>JBMFWV010000184.1:0-3730 GCA_049964915.1 Rhizomicrobium sp. | reverse complement strand
TCAAGCCATTGATTCAATATATCCAGCGCGGCAAATTGGCTCACCAATTTGGACCCTAACTGCGCAAGTCGGGCTAGCTCAGCGCATTTTGGTGGCGATTGAGAAAGTTGAGCCCCGGACCGCGTGGCTCAGATCCGCGCCCGAATCACGCGGCGGCCACTGGGCGTTGTCCTGCGCTTATCTCCCGATGAATTCCCGATAACTCGTCAACCTGCCCACAGAGCGGGCTTCATAGACACCGCGAGCGATAGCACGGGCAAGACAGTCCGCAGCGACGTGGCCGATCTGCATGGTTTCGAGCGGACTTTTATCAGCTCGGCTCGACCGCCCCGTCGAAATCGCAAAGACAAGATCGCCATCAAACGGCGTATGCACCGGGCGCAGCGCCCGGGCAAAACCATCGGCGGCCATGATCGCAACGCGCCTGAGCTCAAGTTTGTCCAGCGCAGCGTCGGTCGCCACCACAGCTATGGTGGTATTCGCACCGGCCTGTGAACCGAGCTTCATGTCGGATGGCAGCGCTGCGGGAACAGCGGAAAATTCCGCCCCTGGCCTTCTACCACCAAATTCGCCCTGCTGTTCAAATGGCCAGGCCCAGAACGCGTCGCTGTGCGGCATGAGAGCCGAACCCACCGCATTGACGGCAACCAGCGCTCCCACTGTGGTGCCATCGTCCAGGCACCAGGAGGCACTGCCCAAGCCGCCCTTCAAGCGGCCGCAAGCCGCGCCCATTCCTGCGCCAGCATTGCCCAGGGCGAAATCGCCGCCAGCTCTCTGCGCAGCGGTCAGCCCAAGTTGGCGATAAGGAGGCTCTTCCCCCCAACTCTTGTCACCGCCATTATTCAGATCAAAGAGGATGGCGCCACAAACAACGGGCACCAAAGGCGCGTCAGGAGCAATCTGATACCCTTGCCCCTGAGCCCGCAAGAAGGACTGCAAGCCACTGACGGCGTCGTTGCCAAAGGCCGACCCCCCAGAAAGGCAGATTCCATCAATTGCAGTCACCAGATTTTCCGGTGCGAGCACAGCCACATCCCGCGTTCCGGGGGCGCCTCCGCGTATGTCAACCGCCGCACAGAATGGCTGATCCCCCATGATCACGGTCACGCCGCTGCGCAGGCGCTCGTCTTCGGCATTGCCGACCTTGAGACCAGCGACATCGGTAATGAGATTGCGCGGCCCGAGTGTCATGACCCAACGCTAGCGCGCCTTTGCGACCATGAACAGTCGCCGGAACGGAAATAGAGTGACCCCGCTGGCACGACGCGGATAGCTCCTGGCCAGCGCGGCGCGATACGCGTCGAGAAATTCTGTGCGCTCAGGTTCGCGAAGCGCCTGAACAAAAGGCCGCAAGCCCGTGCCACTCATCCAACGATAGACTGCATCTTCGCCCTCAAGAGCCTGGACATAAGTGGTTTCCCAAAGATCGATGGCCGCAGCATAGGGTTCCAGTATCGCAAAATATTTTTCGGCCGATCCTACAGGTGTTGTCGCTCCTATACTCTCAAAAGACCGTGCCCACGCCTTTCCGCGCGCCACCGATCGAATCAGCGTATGGCTGGGTTCGTCAAAGTTGCGTGGCATCTGCACGGCAAGACTGCCGCCCTGAGCCAGTCCCTGCATCAGCCGTGGCAACAGCTGCTCATGATCACCAATCCATTGCAGCGTCGCGTTGGCAAACAGCACGTCATAGCCGGTTTGAGCTGACCACTGCGTCAAATCAGCCTGAACCCAGCGCGCAGCGACCTTGCTTGCGCGCGCCGTTGCGAGCATCTCGGGCGAGGAATCGATGCCCCAAAGCTCGGCATCGGGCCATCTGGCAGCCAAGAGCGCCGTCGAATTTCCAGGGCCACAGCCCAGATCGGCGACGCGACGCGGGTGCTGGAAAGAAATCCGCGCGAGAAGCTCACGCGCCGGACGGGTCCGTTCGGCCTCAAATGCCAAATAGGTTTCAGGATCCCACGTCATCTCTCACTCCGGTCGGGAATAACAATACGAAAGCGCGTGCCGGTGGTGTCACTGGCCATCAGACTGACCTCACCGCCATGGGCTCGGGCCAATTCGCGACTGATCGCAAGGCCGAGCCCGGTTCCCCCGCTGCGCGCGGCGCTGGCAAAGGGCTGGAACAGGCGGCCTTCAACCCCAGTCGGCAATCCAGGTCCATTGTCTACAATGTCAATCTCGACTGTGCGGCCTGTGCGCCTGGCGATTACCTCCACGGCCCCGCCCTCAGGCACCGCTTCCACAGCGTTGCGCAGCAGGTTCAGCAGGATGCGATAAAGCTGATCTGGATCGGCATCGATCTCGAGCTCCGCATCAACCGTATCGCTGAGCCTCACGCGCTTATGCCCTGAACCGGCAAGCGCCGCCTCGCCGGCTTCTGCAACAAGCGGAGCAAGCGCCAGCCGGCGCCTTGCGGGCGGCCCTTCATCGGCGCGCCCGAACCGCATCGTGTTGGTGGCAAGAGCGACTGCGCGGTCGATTGATCCAACCAGGCGTGGTGCCAGGCGTTTGACGACAGGATCCTCGCTGTCCCGCAAACGATCGGACGCCAGCTGGGCGCTGGCCAAGATATTGCGCAGGTCATGCTGGATCTTGGCGACGGCAGCGCCAAGGGTGGCCAGCCGCCCCTTCTGCTGCAAGAAGCCATAAATCTCGCGCTGCATCGCCCCAAGTTCGCGCTCGGTAATCCCGATTTCATCCCGCCGTGGTGAAGTGCTGATGATGCGAGCTGGATCTTCCGGATTGGCCCGAAATGCGATCATGGCTTGGGCGATACGACGCATTGGTCGGACAAAGCTGCGATAGAGACTGAAAAATACCAGCACTGCCGTCATCAGCGACACGAACAACGCCAAGGCCAGGATGCGGCGGGCATATGCGTCGAGCTTGGCACGAATGGTGGCCTCACCGACCAGAACTTCAACCGTCTGCGCGCCTGGAATGCGCGTGCTGGAAATCACGTGGACCACCTGATTGCCATGGCTGAGCAGACAATCGAGCGCATTATAAATTTCACGGAAAAAGCTCTCGTGGCGCAGGTCAATGGTCACATCTATTTTCCTGGGCATGCGCGTGACCAAAAAGAGCTCGCGCTGTTCAGGACGTTTCAGCATTACCGCGCTGGCGCCGGCACGAGCCAGAAGCTCGCCGCGCAGCCGCGCAGAGAGAGATTTGTCGCCCAGTTCGGTGAAAGGCAGAATTGCGATTTCCGCAGATTCGATATGCTGCTCCAGCAACGCCCTGTGATAGCTGGCGATCGACGGCAGGAAGATCACGCCTTCCGTCACCATGACAAAGAACAGCGTCAGCAGGAGCAGCCGGCCCGACAGGCTATGGGCCGCGAGCTCATAACCTGCCTTCAGACGCGCGCGAATGGCCTCGAACATCGCCGCATCAAGCACCAACCTTGCCGCAAAATGAAGTCTGCCCTGGGGTCGGGTCGGAAAGCAGATGAAATTCTTCGCCCCTGCGGTGCACAATCGCCACCGTTCGCGCCAGATCCGCGTCACCTCCCTTGCTCCAGTCGGCCATAGACCGCCCTTGGCGCGTCAGCCAGGCCCCTTTGCCGAACCGGGCCTCGCGCGGCCATGGCGCGCCCTTTGGTTCCTGGCGCGGAGCCCCGCGTCTCGGGAAAAAAATCTTGCCGTCGTGCAGCAATTCTAAATGGGGTTGGGGGTTACATCATCGATCGATTTGAGCGGCGATCTGAGGGGGAGGCTTTGAAGTG
>JBMFWV010000183.1:0-3786 GCA_049964915.1 Rhizomicrobium sp. | reverse complement strand
TCAACTTCAGGATAGCGCACGCCCGTCTGCAGATTGGTCCTGAACACCGTTTGCTGAACATTGGAATAAGTGTCGTAGAACCCGTCCAGATCGAGACTGAGCCTTTTGTTGAAGAATTCCGACTTGGTTCCGGTCTCGTAGTTCCACACATATTCCGGATTAAAGATGTTCACAGTCTGCGAGACATCGCCAAGCGTGTTGAAGCCGCCGGCCTTGAAGCCCTTTGACACGCTTGCGTAAACCATGACGTTCTTCTGTGGCTTATAGTCAAGAACAAAGCGCGGGGTGAAGGAACTCCAGGAGTCCTTGGCGTGATTTATGAACGGCGTGCCAAGAATATCCGCTCCCATGTAGAAGGACTTGTCGACGATCGTATAGCGGCCGCCCAATGTCGCCCGCAGATTTTTCGTCAGACTGTAGCGGAACTGCGCGTAGACCGCGTAGGAATTGAGGCTCTCATTGGGATGATAGACAAAGGCATTGTTGTCCGTGGCGGTCGCAAGATAGAGCGGCTCGCTCGAATTGCCGTGCATGTAGAACGCCCCGGCGGTGAGCTGGGCCCGACGTCCGAAATTGGCATTCGCGGTAAATTCCTGGGTGATTTCCCGCGAATAAATGCCGATGAAGGGAAAGGAATAGAGATTCAACGTCGTCAGATCGACGTCGAGATTTCTCATTTGGATATTGTGCTGGATGTAGCCCGTGGTTGAGGTGATGTCGAGATTGGGTGTCGCCTGCCAGTTGGCGATGACGGTGGATCTGAAATCGGTCACATTGCGTAGATTGCGCGTGTTGAAATAGACTGTCAGATCCTGAAGGTTGTTCTGGGGCAGTCCGAACGCCTGGGCAAGCGTGGGCAGATCCGGACGCGCCCGTCCAATCAAGATCGAGAAAGCCGGATTGCTGCGATCGCGCGTATGCTCGATGATGGCCCGAACCGTGAAGTGGGGCGAAATCTTGGCGAGCAGCGAGCCGCGGACCTCGGTCAGATCGGTATTGTTGTTGCGCGTTCCGAGATAGGCGTTTTTCAGCCATCCGCTGGCGCGGTCGGTTTCGAACGCGACGCGCGCCAGCAAGCGATTGGAGATGATCGGGATATTCACATAGCCTTTGAGGCCAAAGCGCGAATAGTTGCCCATGGTGGCGGACAATCCGCCTTCATATTTGTTGGTCGGAACATTGCTGTAGATGTTGATGGCACCGCCAAGGGCGTTCATGCCCTCGAACGTACCTTGCGGACCGCGCAGGACTTCCACCCGCTGAACGTCGAGAAACGTCGGATCCATCATGAAATTGTTCAACAGGGGAACACCATCCAGCGAAACCACGACGCCGGGCTGACTGCCGATGTCCTGGCCCTCCTGACCAATACCGCGAATGGCGATGAATATGTTGCCCGAGCGCGTACCGTACTGCAGGCTCGGCGAAATCAGATCAAGATCATGTACCGCGGTGATACCGGCGTGACGGAGTGTCTGTCCCTTGAAGGCGGCGATGGCGATGGGAACGTTTTGCAGCTTCTCCGCACGCTTTTCGGCGGTTACGACCACTGTTTCGATCTGGGTACTGTCGAGTTCCCGCTTCAAATTGGCGCGCGCGCTCTGGTTGGAATGGCCCGTCCCCTGGGTCTGGCTTTGCGCCGATGCCTGCGCCGAAACCAGGCATCCGCCGAGCAAGGCGGCGGCCCCCAACCCGAGGCCACGCGCGGTTCTGATCATCTTACGGCGTTTCATTTTGTCCCCCTGTCGCTTGCATTGACGTAGGCCGCGATTTTTTTCGTCGGATCTTCAGTCAGCGCGGAAATACGGCACTGCATGAATGGCGGAGACAATGACGCGGGTGACGGCGCGATTTGGCTTAAGTGACCAGTTGCTGCGGGGCGGGGGTCGTGTCCCCAGACGTGGTGTAGCTGCGACATGATGAACCTGCGCGCCCTCGTAGAGAAGGCGCCTGATGCCGATCTTTTAAGGGAGATGATCGGCTTTGCGGCCGAACGGCTTATGGAAATGGGGGTCGGCGCTCTGACGGGTGCCAGCTATGGCGAAAAGAACCCGCTGCGCCAGGCACAGCGCAATGGCTATCGTGACCGGGACTGGCAGACCCGGGCCGGGACGGTGGAGCTGCGGATACCCAAGCTACGGAAGGGCTGCTACTTCCCGGGGTTTCTGGAGCCACGGCGCATGGCCGAAAAGGCTCTGACCGCGGTCATTCAGGAAGCATACGTGCAAGGGATATCGACCCGCTCTGTCGATGATCTGGTCAAGGCGATGGGCATGAGTGGCATCTCCAAAAGCCAGGTCAGCCGGCTGTGTGAAGAGATCGACGACAAGGTGAAGGCCTTCCTGGAGCGCCCGATTGAAGGGGATTGGCCCTATGTCTGGGTCGATGCCACTTACCTTAAAGTGCGCCGTGGTGGGCGCATTGTCTCGGTCGCGGTGATCATCGCCGTCGGCGTCAATAATGATGGCCGACGCGAAGTTCTGGGCATGGAGATCGGAACATCAGAGGCCGAGCCGATCTGGACAGGCTTCCTGCGCAAGCTGACACGGCGGGGGCTGCGCGGCGTCAAGCTCGTTATCTCCGATGCCCATGAAGGCATCAAAGCCGCTGTTTCCAAGGTCTTGTCTGCAACGTGGCAACGCTGCCGGGTGCATTTTATGCGCAACGTCCTGGCCCATTCCGGCAAGAGTGGGCGGCGCGTGGTCTCGGCCTTCATCGCCACCGCCTTTGCCCAGGAAACACCTGAGGCCGCAAGCGCCCAGTGGCGCACGGTTGCCGATCAGATCCGACCCAAGGTACCCAAGCTCGCGGCCATCATGGATGAAGCAGAGCACGATGTTCTGGCCTACATGGGCTTCCCCAAGGAGCATCGCGCCAAACTCCACTCCACAAACCCCATTGAGCGTCTCAACGGCGAAATCAAGCGGCGAACGGACGTGGTGGGGATCTTCCCAAACGACGATGCCATCACTCGCCTCGTCGGGGCGCTCCTGCTGGAGCAGAACGATGAATGGGCAGTGCAGCGCGCCAGGTACATGACACTGGAAACCATCGCGCCATTAAGCGATGATCTGACTATCAGCTTGCCCATCGCGGCACGCTGATCCCGGCCATACCGGGAGCACGGCGACCGCCGTCAGCTACACCACGCCACGGGGCACAATCTCCGCGTCCCCGCAAGGGCAGTGACTTGCCAAGGGAGCCGAAAGGCTCCCTTTGGTTTTCCGGCGCGCTTCATAGCAGAAGCGCAGCTCCTTGCTGCCCCGGTCCAGCTTCTCGACCAGCTTGCGGATCTGATCGGCGCGATGGGGGATCGTCCCAATCTGGCGGATCTCCCCGTCACGCTTCCCCTCAGCCACCGCCGCAACCACCGTGGCCCTGTGCACGTCCAATCCACCGAAAAGGGTGTTAGACTTCATGTGGCTCGCCCTCCATGTATGAGGCTCGGCGCCGGCCAGCCCGGCGCAACCCTCGAAAGGTACATGCCGCAGGGCGAGCCGACACTCTCCTCAGCGGGCGAACATAGGGTCTAGATCGAGGTGTTCGAGCAATGGTTCGGCGACCTGTTCGACGAGTTGTTCGGTTCCGGCGGCTGACGCTCCAGGCGTCGAAATCGACGTTGAAATCCGCGCTCCAATAGATTACTTGTAGTCACATATGGCCACATATGGAGGCGCAACATGCTGACCATCAACCTCAGAGACGCCAAGGCTGGATTTTCGAGCCTCGTCGATGAAGCCGTCAAAGGAGAGATCGTGACTATCACCCGTCATGGCAAGCCCGTTG
>JBMFWV010000182.1:0-3808 GCA_049964915.1 Rhizomicrobium sp. | reverse complement strand
CGACTGGTCCAGATCTTCTGGCCATTGACGATGTAGCTGTCGCCGTCGCGCACAGCGGTCGTCCTCAGGGCGGTGGTATCGGTACCGCTGGTGGGCTCGGTGACGCCGAACGCCTGCAGGCGGAGCGCACCGCTGGCGATGTGAGGCAGGTATTGACGCTTCTGCTCTTCGGAACCATGCCGCAGGATCGTGCCCATGGTGTACATCTGGGCGTGACAGGCGGCACCATTGCAGCCCTCTGCCTGGATGGTTTCGAGGATGGCTGCGGCCGCACCAAGGCCAAGACCCGAGCCACCATATTCTTCAGGAATGAGCACGGAGAGATAGCCCGCTGCCGTGAGGGCCTTAACGAAGGCGGTGGGATATTCGCGCCGCGCATCGAGTTCGCGCCAGTACGGGCCGGGGAACTCTGCGCAGAGCCGCCTCACGCCGTCACGGATGTCGGGAAAATGTTCCTGATCCTGGGGACTCAAAAGCATGATTGCATTCTCGCTTTGACAGTGCGCGCAGAGGGGCATTGCGGCTCCAGCGAGGAAGATAGAAGCTGGAGACGCGGGCGGGAATGCCAAAATCGTAGGAGCGTTCTTTTTGTCTGACGGGCGCGTTGCCGTGGCGTCAGAGGGGGCGCACATGCCGCGGCCGCGCGCGACCCGGGACAGGGCTGTCAGCGGCGCGGGCTGCCCAGATTGCAGTGCTGCTGCGCGCGCCCTTCTGAGGCTGGAACTGCCGCGTGCGAGGGCTCGGTTGAATTCTGCAGGCGCAGAACACAGATTGGCGCCGGATTAAAGGATTCTGTCATGGCAAGTCTTCGCGCCGCACTCTCCCGCTTGCCGATAGATCTCTATCTCCTGGCGCTGTCGGCCACGGTGGGACTGGGTCTGCTCCTGCCCGCCACAGGGGCGGCGATGCACCTGGTCAATGGCGCAGCCTATGTCGTCGTGTTCGGGCTGTTTTTTCTTTATGGCGCCCGCCTGGCGCCGCAGGTGGCATGGAGAGGGCTAACCCACTGGCGGCTGCAGAGCCTTGTGCTGGCCAGCACCTTTATTCTGTTTCCCGTTCTGGGTCTGGTGTTCAGTCGACTTGTTGGTCATCTCCTCGCGCCAGACCTCGTTCTTGGCCTGATCTTTCTCTGCCTGCTGCCCTCGACGGTACAGTCCTCCATCGCCTTCACCTCGATCGCCCGCGGCAACGTGCCGGCGGCGATTTGTGCGGCCTCTGTCTCCAATGTAATCGGGGTGATACTGACGCCGCTCCTGGCGGCGCAGTTTCTGGCGGGGCATCAAGGACTGACTTTTGGCAGTCTGGGCGCGGTGGCGATGCAGATCCTTCTGCCTTTCGCAGTCGGGCAGGCGGCACGACCGTTTCTCGGCCAATTTCTCAATCGCCATCCGGTGGTGACCTCGCTCTTTGATCGGGGCTGCATTCTTGTGATTGTTTATTCGGCCTTCAGTGCGGGCACGGCCGCGCATATCTGGAACATGATATCGGCAGAGGGTCTTGCAACCATTGCGGGGCTTGCTCTTCTGTTGCTGGCCATGGTGATTGCGGCAACCACGGTGATCAGCCGCAAGCTTGGCTTTTCCAAGGAGGACGAGATCGCCATCGTCTTCTGCGGTTCCAAGAAGAGTATGGCCAGCGGGCTACCGATGGCACGGATTCTGTTTTCGGGCCACGCCCTCGGCCTCGTCGTGCTGCCCCTGATGATCTTCCATCCCACGCAACTCTTCGTCTGCGCGGCCCTGGCCAAGCGTTATGCCGGACGCGACAAAGGGCGCGAGACGGCTGAGAGCGGGAGCATGGCCGCCCCTCTGCCTGCGGCGCCCTCTGGGGAGGCAAGCTGACGGCGGATTTGTCGCCTGTCCTCGGCTGACAGGGGCAGGTCTATTCGATGAGTTCCAGGGCCGGTTCACCGGCCTTGGGCAGGGTCGGATCCGGTTTGGGGATCAGCATCAGAATGACGAAGGCCGGCACGCTCATGAACATCATCATGTAGAAGGTATCGGAATAGGATGTGATCAGCGCCGAGCGGGTGATGATACCGTTGAGCACGATGGCGCCGATGGGCAACCTGGGGTTCAGCATCAGGCTCTGGGCGTTCACCCCGAGCATGCGGTTGAAGGGGCTGGCATGGACGGCGAGCGTGGCATGCATCACCTGGGAATTCATCGTCAGCACGGACTGTGTCACGGAGATCCCGATGCCCGAGCCGAGGTTGCGCGCCAGATTAATCATGGCCGAGGCATCAGTACGTAAGTGGCCGGGCAGCGTGGCGAAGGCCATGATGTTGGCGGGGATGAAGATCATCCCCATGGCAATGCCCTGGATGAACACGGTGAGCGAGAGCGTGGTTGCGGAAATATCCGGTGTCCAGCTTGACATTTCCCAGAACGACCAGGTCAGCAGCAGGGCACCGATGGCCATGGGAATGCGCACGTCAATGCGCAGAACAAGCTGGCCAATGATGAGCATGGTAATCATGGTGCCAAGGCCCCGCGGCGCCAGCATCATTCCCACATCGAGCACCGAGTAGCCGCCAAGGTTTTCCAGATAGGGCGGCATCAAGGCCGAAGTCGCCAGCATCAGGACGCCGATCACCGCGGTCAGCATGAGCGCCGAGACGTAGTTGCGGTCCCGGAACAGGCCGTGGGGAATGAAGGTCTTTTTTGCCGTCAAGAAGTGGACCAGGAACAGGTAGAACCCCATGCCGGCCAGCACCGCTTCGACCACGATCTCAGAGGAGGAGAACCAGTCTTTGGTGGTTCCGCGGTCGAGTAAGAACTGCAGCGCCCCGATGGCCACGGCAAAATAGGCGAAGCCGGACCAGTCGAAGGACTGTTCGCTTGACGGTTTGTCCTCGGAGAGAAACATGGCCATCCCCGAGATCGCCAGAATGCCGACGGGCACGTTCACGTAGAACACCCAGCGCCAGGAATAATTGTCGGTCAGAAAGCCGCCCAGCACCGGGCCCAGAATGGGTCCGATCATCACCACCATGCCCCAGATGGACATGATCATGCCGCGTCTTTCCGGGGGATAGCGCTCGAGGATGACGGCCTGGGAGAGTGGCGACAGCGCGGCGCCGAACATGCCTTGCAGGATGCGCAAGCCGATCAGCTGGTCGAACGAGGTCGCCGCCCCGGCCAGCGCCGACATGAGGGTGAAGCCGGAGAGACTGATCAGGAAGTAATTCTTGCGCCCGAGCTGCGTGGCAATCCAGCCCACCGGCGCGCTCATGATCGTGGCGGCGACGATATAGGAGGTCAGAACCCAGGTAATCTGGTCGCGGCTGGCCTTCAGGCCGCCCTGCATGTAGGGCAGGGCGACGTTGGCGATGGTCGAATCCAGCACCTGCATGAAGGTGCCCAACCTGGCGCAGATCATGGCAATGCGAAGGCCGGTCGAGGTTTTGCGGAGTGGCCCCTGCGGGGATGAAGTCGTCGACGGCACAGCCGTGCGCAACCGGAAAAAGAATGGCCAATAACAAATCAGATGATGGCGCCTGGCGCAGGATAGGGAAAGAGCGGGGGCAAGGCTCTGTCAAGGATCTGTTGTGTGGGCCTTTCCGCAGCCTGGACGCGCGGCCTCCGATCAGCGCGGCGCGCGCAAAGACGGAACCCGTCCCGGCCCTTTCCAGCCTCCGTTTGCTGCGAGGGTGGTGCCGGCGCGGCTTTGAACGGGGCAGCTCTCCATATGCACACAGGCGAGGGGCCTTCAGGTTGGACTGTGGCATCGGGCACTTGTCTTCCTGTGCTCATCGCGCCGGAGCTAGCGGTTCTGTTCCCATCTTGCTGGGGGGCAGTTGGTAGAG
>JBMFWV010000181.1:0-3829 GCA_049964915.1 Rhizomicrobium sp. | reverse complement strand
AATCATGCCCCCAGACGAATCCAAAACTCGCCCCATCGCAAGCCGTTTTTCGTGTCATCAATGAATCGGGGTATACCAAATAGCAAACCTGCATCGGAGCTGGGGCCGCACCGACTGCACCTAAGACCCACTGGATACATCAGTTCACGGGCGGCAGCTCGCCTTCCCCCATATAGGCGGGGAACCAGCCTTCATGGACCGCGCGCAACTGCTCAAGGCTAAGTTTGGTTCTGCCTAGGACCAAATGATCGCCACCCACCTCGCCAATCTGCCAGCAGGGTAGGCGCCGCCGCCGCGCTTCGGCCAGAACCTCGTCAGCCTGAGCAGGCGGCACGGAAAGTAGATAGCGTCCCTGATCCTCACCAAACCAGAATGCCACGTCATCGGCCGAACCTGCAGCAGGTCCATCCCCGCCTTCAGTTGGGGCAAGCACCACGCCAGTATCACCCGCCAAGGCCATTTCGCTGACCGCCACGAGCAATCCGCCATCGCCAACATCATGGCAGGTGTCGACGAGCCCCGCTTCAATCAAGCCTCGTACAAACCCGCCATGATCGCGCTCTGCCACCAAGTCGACCGGCGGCGCAGCGCCCTCCTCGCGCCCCTCGATCTCACGCAGGAAGATCGACTGGCCGAGATGCCCTCGCGTATGACCAATCAGCAGCAGGACATCCCCCTCACGCTTGAAGGCAAGGCTTGCCACGCGTTGCACATCGCCGATGAGCCCGATGGCACCGATCGTCGGCGTGGGCAGGATCCCCTCACCATTGGTCTCATTGTAGAGTGAGCAATTGCCCGAGACGATGGGGCAGTCGAGGACACGACAGGCCTCGGCGATGCCATCGATCGCTGCCGCGATCTGCCACATGATTTCAGGCTTTTGCGGATTGCCGAAATTGAGATTGTCCGTCGCCGCAAGCGGACGGGCACCCACGGCCGAAAGATTACGACAGGCCTCAGCCACCGCCTGCTTGCCACCCTCGAAAGGATCGGCAAAGCAGTAGCGTGGTGTTACGTCCGTAGTCATGGCCAGCGCCTTCTGGCTGGCATGGACGCGCACCACCGCCGCATCGCCACCCGGACGCTGCACGGTGTCGTTCATCACTGTGTGGTCATACTGTTCCCAGATCCAGCGACGCGCGCACAGATCCGGCGAGCCAAGCAGATGTAGCAGACAGTCACCCAGGGGCCGGTTCCGATCATAAGCTGGAACACCTGATGTGGCCGGACGGCGTTCAAAGGGCCGCTCATAGAGCGGCGCCGCATTGGAAAGCGCTCCCACTGGAAGATCGGCTACCACTTGACCTCTGTGCCGGACCACGAGGCGATCGGTGGGCGTGGTGACGCCGATGACAGCAAAATCAAGCTCCCACTTTTTGAATATCGCTTCTGCCTGCTTCTCCCGTCCCGGCTTTAGTACTGCGAGCATGCGCTCCTGGCTTTCCGAGAGCAGCATGTCATAGGCGGTCATCTCGGCTTCGCGCTGGGGCACCTTGTCGAGATCCAGCTCGATACCGGAACCGCCTTTGTCCGCCATCTCGGCCGAGGAGGACGTGAGTCCTGCCGCCCCCATGTCCTGAATAGCGATAATCGCATCGGTCTCCATCAGTTCGAGGCACGCCTCGAGCAATAGTTTTTCGGTAAAGGGATCGCCGACCTGGACCGTGGGACGCTTTTCCTGTGCGTCTTCGCCAAATTCAGCTGACGCCATCGTGGCCCCGTGAATGCCATCGCGTCCCGTTTTGGAGCCGATATAGACTACCGGATTGCCAGCCCCTTTGGCTGCCGACAGGAAGATCTTGTCGGCCCTGGCAAGTCCCACGCACATCGCATTGACGAGAATGTTGCCGTTATAGGAGCGGTGAAAATTGACCTCCCCCCCGACTGTGGGCACCCCCATGCAATTGCCATAGCCGCCAATGCCGGCCACGACACCTGACAGCAGATGGCGGGTCTTGGGGTGCTGTGGCGCCCCAAAGCGCAGCGCATTCAGCATTGCGATCGGCCGGGCACCCATCGTGAAGACATCGCGCATGATGCCACCAACGCCGGTCGCCGCCCCCTGATAGGGTTCGATGAAACTTGGGTGGTTGTGGCTTTCCATCTTGAACACAGCCGCATCGCCATCGCCAATGTCGACCACACCCGCATTTTCTCCGGGACCCTGTATGACCCAGGGGGCCTTTGTCGGCAGGCGACGCAAATGCACCCGGGTGGACTTGTAGGAGCAGTGCTCGGACCACATGACGCTAAATACGCCAAGCTCGACAAGATTGGGGGCGCGACCGAGAAGCTCGAGGATACGGCCATACTCGTCCGCACTCAGGCCATGTTCGGCTACAAGTTCCGGCGTTATCCCACTCACAGTCACAGTTCCTCACCGATCGGCATAGACAGGGACTGCCTTGCCTTTGCTGCCCGCATCTTTACGCACATGGCGTCGACAAACCCGAATGGTCTCATCCCAGGGTTTCAATCAGACTTTGGAACAGCGCCCGTCCATCGGTGCCGCCCAACAGCGGATCGCACACCCGCTCCGGATGCGGCATCAATCCCAATACATTGCGCTTTTCCGACAATATTCCAGCAATGTCGCGCATCGAGCCATTGCAGTTGTGCCCAGGCGCATAGCGAAAGGCGACGCGCCCCTCGCCTTCAAGCCGGTCTAGCGTCGCCTCATCCGCATAGTAGTTACCCTCACCATGAGCCACCGGAAACGACACGTGCTGGCCTGCAGAATACTTGCGGGTAAAGGCGGACTGGCTCTCGCTCACGACCAGTTCGGTCATGTGACAGACAAATTTCAGTCCGGCATTGCGCATCAAAACGCCTGGCAACATGTGGGTCTCTGTGAGGACCTGAAAGCCATTGCAGATACCCAGGACCGCCCCCCCCTTTTCGGCATGTGACTTAACCGCGCCCATGACATTGGAATGCGCGGCCATGGCCCCGGTACGCAGATAATCGCCATAGGAAAACCCGCCCGGAAGGACGACCAAATCGATACCTGCGGGCAGCTCGCTCTGCTGATGCCATACCATCTGTGGCCTTTGACCGGTGAGCGCTTCAAGCGCGCTCGCCGCATCGCGGTCGCAGTTGGAAGCAGGAAAGACGATGACGGCAGCTCTCATAGATGGCACCATTTGCCTTGAAATTGGAGCTTTTGCCCGCAAGCGCCCCTGCTTTGATTGACGCGGGCGTTTACAATTGTGAACCCAAAACCTGCACCACGGGGCTAGGATTTAAGTTCGATTTCGTATTTTTCGATCACGGTGTTGGCAAGCAGCTGCTCACACATATCCTTGACCACGGCCCGCGCCTTCGTGGCATCGCTCTCAGCCAACTCAAGATCGATCACCTTGCCTTGGCGGACCTCACCAACGCCGTCAAAGCCAAGCCCCTGCAGGGCATGGCTGATGGCTTTGCCCTGAGGATCAAGGACCCCACTTTTCAAAGTTACAAAGACGCGCGCTTTCATCGAGCTGCTCATTTCACAAGGACCGGACCTTTGGCCTCTCCTTGCATTGATTCGGGCATAATTCCCAGCCGGCGGGCAACTTCGGAATAAGCCTCAACCACGCCGCCAAGGTCGCGGCGAAAGCGGTCCTTGTCCATTTTCTCGTTGGAATTGACATCCCACAACCGGCAGGAGTCCGGACTAATCTCGTCGGCCAGCACGATGCGCATATAGTCATTCTCCCACAGGCGGCCAAATTCGACCTTGAAGTCGACCAGCTTGATACCCGCCCCGAGGAACAGACCCGAGAGAAAATCATTGATGCGAATCGTAAGGTTGACGATGTCGTCGAGGTCCTGCGGGCTGGCCCAA
>JBMFWV010000180.1:0-3834 GCA_049964915.1 Rhizomicrobium sp. | reverse complement strand
TTTCCTCTCCGCCCGGCGCACCGCCCTGAGTCGGAAAACCGTCTGGGCCCTGATCCGGCGCCACAGCCAGGCAGCTGGACTGGCCATCGATGCGCACCCCCACATGCTGCGGCATGCCTGCGGCTATGCCCTGGCCGACCAGGGAGCCGACACCCGGCTCATCCAGGACTATCTCGGGCACCGCAACATCCAACACACCGTGCGCTACACCGCGACCAACCCGGCGCGGTTTGAAAAGTTGTGGCGGTGAGCGCTGGTTGGCCTTAGTCCTGATGCCCCAACAGCGTCCACCAGTCGCTAGCCGCATGCAGGACGCGCACGATCGAGATGCCATCAGCGTCCGCTTGTGGCACATAGAACACCAGGTAGTTGTTGAATTCCCGTACGCTCCATTTGCGGATCTGGGCGAGTGCCGAATGCTTCAGATGCAGAGGTGTCCCGATCCTGGGTTGGTGCACCAGATCCTCAAAGGTCATTTCGGCTTGCGCGAAAAACCGGTCGGCGACATCCAGTCCGGCGTTCTCGGCGAGATAGACAAAATGCTCGATCAGGTCGCGCCGGGCGGCCTCGCTCTGCGCAATGCGTGGCATCAGCCTCCTCGCTTTCGCGCTTCAAGCTGGGCGATGGCTTCCTTGCGGATGGCGCGCCAGTCTGCCTGCGTCAGCTCGCTTTCACTGCCGCTCAGCCCTTCCAAAAGCTTCGCTTCCAGCAGATCTTCCGCCTTGCGCTTCTCATCGGTGCGGATGAGCTCGCGCACATACTCGCTGACGCTGCTGTAACGGCCGGTGGAAATCTGCCCGTCCACGAATTTCTTGAGCGGATCAGGCAGCGAAATGTTCATGCTCTGCATGGCGGTCTCTCCTTCAATCAGCGCACGGCGCGCAGATGGCACGAAATGGCAATAACTGCCATTTTAGCAAACGGGGGCGATCGTTCGCCAGTGATCCAGGTGCTCAGAAAATCCGAGCTCGTTCCTAGCCGCTATTGTCAACACAAAAGCGTATTTACTCATTAACTCATTGCGCTATGATTCGATGATAGGCATGTCATTTACGCAACCAAGGATCTATATGCACGTCATCGCCGTGTTGAACCAGAAGGGCGGATCGGGTAAGACGACCATCGCCACCCATCTCGCCCGCGCCTTGCAACTCGATGGTGCTGACGTGCTATTGGTTGATTCCGACCCACAAGGAAGCGCTCGCGATTGGGCGGCCGTGCGTGAGGATCAACCAGTGACGGTCGTTGGCATCGACCGGCCGACGATCGAGCGAAACATTAAGCACGTCGCACGCAAGGATTTCGTGGTCATTGATGGCGCACCCCAGGCGGCCGACCTAGCTGTTTCGGCGATCAAGGCCGCTTCGTTTGTCCTGATCCCGGTTCAGCCAAGTCCTTACGACATTTGGGCGACCGCCGATCTAGTCGAACTGGTGAAGCAGCGTATCGAGGTCACGGACGGTAAGTTGAGGGCGGCCTTCGTGGTATCGCGGGCGATCAAAGGAACGCGAATCGGTGCCGAAGTCGCCGATGCCCTGGCAGGCTATGGGCTGCCTATTTTGGAGTCCCGTATCACACAGCGTGTGAGCTATCCCGGTACCGCTGCAGCAGGGACGACTGTTCTTGACACGGAGCCGACTGGCGACGCTGCGGCGGAAGTGCGCGCCCTGGTTGCCGAGTTGAAGCAAAAACTCATTTGAATATTTGAGGAATTACTCTAATGAGCAAACAAGGAATTCTGACAGCCGGCCGACCGAGCGTCACCAAGAACCACACCGCCACTCTTGCGAGTTTGGCCGATGATGCCGCCACGAAGCGTGTCAATTTCGAGCTGTCGGCCGATCAGCACACGAAGCTGAAGATCTACGCCACCAAACAGGGCAAGACCATCAAAGACCTGCTGACGGAGTATGTCGCCCAGATCCCAGATTTATGAGCAAATGAATAATTACTCATTAATTCATTAGCGCATCTGAGCGTTCTATGGGTGACATCGATAAAAATGGCTCCGGCAGCCGCGATCTGCGGGCCGGGGCTCGGCCCGCATCACCGCCCCCACGTGGCCAAGCCGTGCGAGTGCGAAACAACGGCGAGCAAGCGGTGCAGGGCGAATTACCGCTGGATGGTGCCGCACCCATCGACGTGGCCAGCCCCGAAAACATGAATACGGTTGAGGATGAAGCCCTGAGCGAACAGGAAGCCATCGATAGCTGGGACCTGCCGTCCGAGCATCTTGCGCTCCATAGCCTGGACGACTTGCGCGATGTACACCGCATGCTGTCTGAACAGATCGTGACGGCCAATCGCGGGTTGGCGCATGTCGCCAAACTGGATAATCTTGATAATCCGGAAGTCCGTGCGGTGCGCGAACGCCTTGCGGCATTGCAAGCGCAGCGCATCCGATTGGATGCCGCCATAGAGAACCAACTCAAGGCCATCAAGGCCCGGCAAGGCGCTGAGCCTCGCGTAGTTGAGCCAACCGCTGGCCAGAAAGCGCCAGGCGGGTTGGTCAAGTTGCGCCACCCGAACCGCGATTTCTTCCTGGCCGACTTGTTCGACTACGCCTTGAAGGATGACGGCGCGAGCATGGAGGCGCCGATCTTCACCCTGGCGACTAAGCCGGACTTGAGCATTTGGGAGTGGCGCAGCAAGGACGACAACAAGTCCGTGCGAGTCACACCTTCCGTCCTCGGCCGTGCCACCATGCATGACAAGGACATCCTGATCTATTGCTGTTCGCAGATGGTTGAGGGTCTGAACCGAGGGCGAGAGGACGCGAAAAATCGTACCGTGCGTTTCACGGTCTACGACTACTTGGTGACCACCAATCGAGGGGTTGGTGGCGACGACTACCGCCGTTTGCAGGAGTCATTCGACCGTCTGGCCGGCACGCGCATCAAAACAGACATTAGAACGGGTGGCGTGCGTGTGACAGACAACTTTGGCATCCTTGATCGCGTCCGGATCGTGGAGAAGTCCCAGGACGACGAGCGCATGATCGCCGTCGAGGTCACGTTGTCCGAATGGCTTTATAACGCCGTTCATGCGATGGAAGTGCTAACCATTCACCCGGACTATTTCCGGCTGCGCAAACCCCTTGCGCGGCGGCTCTACGAGCTGGCGCGCAAACATTGCGGCCACCAGGCGCAATGGAAGATAGGGCTTGAGCTCCTGCAGGCAAAGACTGGGAGCAAATCTACCCTCAAGGAATTCCGGCGTGCCGTGCGAGCCATCGAAGCCGACAACAGCCTGCCCGAGTACCGCTTTGTCCTTGCCGAGAACGACACCGTGACGTTCCACAGCAAAGATGCTAAACGCCTACTGGCCAACATCGCCGGGCGGGAATGAAGGCACCACCAACGAGAGGCGCATACTCGATCTATCGGTGTTTTACCCACCGGACCAAACTATCCCGATTCCCCTCACCTTCGCCTGTGGATAGGCACGGTGTTTCACCCACCTTTCGCTGTGGATAGGCACGGTGTTTCACCCACCGGCGGCACGGTGTTTCACCCACCGAACTACCCCGCCAAGCCAATAACGGCGCGGGTTTCAAAAACCGTAACGCGCGCGCGCGGTCTTTAACTTATAAAGTCTTTAACGCAGTCCACCCCCCCAAACAGTGGATAACTCTGTATGTCAGGGCGACAGCGCAAGCCGAAATATTTCATCGAGCCCCCGCTTTGCGGGGAGATCACGCCCCGTTGGGGCTTGTGGCCCCCAGGCGGCGGGGACTGCCGTCCCCCTGTCCTGCGCTGCTCAGCCCTGCGGGCTTGCGCTGCTCGCCGCCTCGACCCCCAGGGGGCCTAGCAGCCCCCCGCCGTTGGCGGCACC
>JBMFWV010000179.1:0-3927 GCA_049964915.1 Rhizomicrobium sp. | reverse complement strand
GTTCTCGCGCTTTTCTGAGGAGCGTCCAAACAGCTGCTGCTTCAGCCAGCGGTTTTCCTGTTCGAGCAGACCGTTTGTTTGTTCGAGCAGCTGCACGCGCGCGATCAGTTGATCAGCATCAGTTTTTGCGTGCATCTGATTCGCGTTGAACATGGCGTTTTATACCACGTCCAACGCGTAAAAGAATCAGCCAATATGCGCAACCGGCAAGCTTTTATGCGGTGTCATCCGCCACACATCATAGCCGTCCAGCAACCAGTTCAACTGTTCGCCGGAAAGCGTTACAACAACCTCGCTCGCCTTCACCGGCCAGAAAAACTTCTCTTCTTCGAGACGCTTGTAACTCAGTTGGAAATGCGGGCAGTGCTGCTGCCGCTGCGCAGTTTGTGACGGTGACCCACCCCTTTCATCCGTACTCAGGACAGCAAGGGGAGTGCATTGCGAGGCGAGGTAACCGCTCGGGCAAACGGTGGTTGCTGCGCTTTGCTGATGGCCGGATTTGCGCTGTTCCGCCGCAATGGACCGATGCGGCAGCCACTGATCTTGAGCTTGCCGCGGGGGCCGGACGGGCGCTGTGCAACCTTACCGACCTGTTGGCACTGGCTGAGCTGGTGGGGCACCTCATGTCGCAAAGGAAGGATTCTGAGCCGAACGGACGTAAGGTAAAATATGCCGCACATGTAAAAGGAAAAACGCCGCAAAGGCCCTGGAGTCTGCGCTGAATGTCAGATATAGTTGCGATAATATGGCGATTCGCCGATGGACCCCAGCTTGACGACATGGTCATACGCGGCATATTTATAATTACACATATTAATCAAATGGCGGAGGCTGCGGGTGCCGGACGGCGTCAAGAACAACCGGTCGAAGGCCAGCGTTCTGGCCGAAGATGGCACCCTCAATCCGGCGCCGGAGAAGGTGGGCGATCCGAAGTTCCAGGAGGACGGCTTCTTCGATCCGCGCGACATCGTGCAAGTGAGGTACGAGATGCTGCGGCGCGTATTGGTCGACAAAGTGTCGGTGACAGAAGCATCCGACGAATATGGTGTCTCCCGGCCAACGTTCTATCAGGCCAGGGCGGACTTCGAGGACGCGGGTCTTACTGGCTTGGTGCCGAGGAAGCGGGGGCCGCGCGGACCGCACAAGCTTCAGGGCGAAGTGCTGGCGTTCCTGAAGGCGCAGGTGACCCCAGGCACACCCATCCGGGCGCGCGAATTGACAGACCGTCTGCGGGAAAGGTTCGGCATCGACGTCCACCCCAGAACGATCGAGCGCGCGCTCGGTGTAAAAAAAACTTTGTGACCGGCAACGTGGCGCAACTGCAATGCGCGAGGCAGTTCGACGCCACACAACGGTACGAAATCTTGCGCGCCGCCGCACTCGGAACCGCGCTGCCCCCGGAGGCGCGCAGCGGCCTGACTATCCTTCTGCACCGCGGCATGTGGGCCTGGGTTCGTACGATCTTACGGACACCCAGCCAGTGCCCGCCCGCTGTCGTGACGACAGTGGGCCTGCCGATGGCAGATGGAACGTCCAGACAGCGCGCATTTATCGACCTGCTGGCCACCATGGTGATGGCGGTCCCGGAACGGAGGAAAACGGCATGAACGAAATGCTCAAGGTCCAAGCGCACCATCTCGAACGGGGGGCTTACCTTTATATCCGACAGTCATCGATGCGACAGGTCATGGAGAACGTCGAAAGCACCAAGCGTCAATACGATCTTCGCGGGCGCGCCATCGGGCTGGGATGGCGCGACGACCAGATCATCGTCATCGACAGTGACCAGGGCGAATCCGGTGCCTCAGCATCTTGGCGCGAAGGCTTCCAGCACCTGGTGTCCGATGTTGGCATGGGGCGCGCGGGGATCGTGATGGGCCTCGAAGTATCCCGTCTGGCGCGAAACAAT
The DNA here is from genome assembly GCA_049964915.1 of Rhizomicrobium sp. Lineage (GTDB taxonomy): Bacteria > Pseudomonadota > Alphaproteobacteria > Micropepsales > Micropepsaceae > Rhizomicrobium. Next base: position 2,018 of record JBMFWV010000179.1, on the reverse strand, counting down.
GCAGACTGGCATCGGCTGCTGGAGATCTGCGCCTTGGCCGACACACTCATCCTTGATGAAGATGGCGTATACGATCCGGCCACCTTCAATGATCGCCTACTACTCGGGCTCAAGGGCACGATGAGCGAAGCCGAGTTGCATGTTATCAAAGCGCGGCTACGTGGCGGAATCCTCAACAAGGTGCGCCGTGGTGAATATCGGTGCCCTCTGCCGACAGGCTTCCTCTATGATGAGCTCGGCACCGTCGTTCTCGATCCTGACGCCCAAATCCGGGAGATGATCACCCACTTCTTCGAGACATTCTCGCGGGTAGGATCGGCCACGCAGACCGTCAAGGCATTCACCAAGGAGGGTCTGCTCTTTCCATCCCGACTGCGCAACGGCAAACAGGTGGTCTTCCAACCGCTGACCACATCGACCGCCATGCGCACGCTGCACAATCCTCGCTACGCGGGTGTTTATGCCTATGGCCAGCGTCTTTACCGCCGGACGGTCGATGGCAAAATGCAGCTCCGCAAGCGTGACCCAAAGGAGTGGCTGGCCTGCATCCCGGATGCCCATCCCGGCTACATCAGCTGGGAACAGTTCCAGAACAATCTCAAGGTGCTCGAAGACAATGGTCGGGGCTACCAGAGCGTGCGCGCCTCGCCGCCCCGCGAAGGTGCGGCCTTATTGCAGGGACGGGTCATATGCGGACGTTGCGGCAGTCATATGAAAGCCCGCTACGCTGACCGGCGCGGTCAGATCGATACCTGGTATATGTGCAGCCGCGCTTACGAGTCCCGCGCGGAGCCCCACTGTCAGTCGATCGCAGGTTGGCCCGTCGACGAAGCAATTGGTGAACTGATCGGGGCGGAAATGACGCCCGCCGCCGTGGAGCTGGCGTTGGAAATCAGGAAAGAAATCGAAGCTCGCCATGATGAAGTGGATCAACTCCGGCGCCGCGCTGTCGAGCGTGCCCAGATGGATGCCGAGCTGGCTCAGCGGCGCTTCATGCTGGTTGATCCGCACAATCGTCTCGTTGCCGATACCCTCGAAGGAGAATGGAACGACAAGCTGCGCATACTGGCTGATCTGCAGGCAGAAAGAGGGCGCGCCCTACGCGAGGACCAGCTGATGCTGGACGACGCAATCCATGATCGGCTGACCGCCATGACCAGCGACTTCAAGGTGGTCTGGAGCGATCCAGCTCTGCCGAACCGTGAGCGCAAGCGGCTTCTTGCCTATCTTGTCGAGGACGTCACGTTGCTTAAGTTCCCCGCCGAAGGAGAGACCCGGATCCACATCCGCTTCAGAGGCGGAAGGACCGAAACGCTGACGACCCAGAACCCGAAATCCTCCGCACAGCAGGTAAAGACGCGGCCCGAGGTCGTCGAACTGGTCGACAAGCTTCTCGACGACCATACCTGTGCCGAGATCGCGGACATCCTGAACGAACAAGGAATCCGCCCCGGTGGCTCCGCGCGGCGCGGTCAGGTCAACGCCAAGTTCACCGACCTGCGCGTCATCTATCTCGTCAAACGATACGGCCTGCGCCCACGTTACGACCGACTCCGCGAGCGTGGTATGCTGACAAAAGCAGAGGCCTGCGCAAAGCTCGGAATCACTGGGTGCACCTTGGTTAGATGGGCCAAATACGGAATCGTGAAAAGACATGCCGCAAACGGCTATATCGGCCTCTATGAACCACCAGGACCGCACGTCCCAACCAAGCAGTGCAGCCGCTGGAACCAACTTACCCATCGGGCTGAGACCGTTCGTCGGCTCACCGACTTAAAATGATCCGATCTCGAGGAAAGGGCTGTAGTATGAAACCAGTTAGTTTGAGTACAGACATAGACCTGAGCCATCCCAGAGCAAAATCTTGATTCTATCGGCCCGCTTTGACCTAAAGATGTACAGCGTCCCGGCATAGGGATTGAGGCAAAGCTTTTCTTTGACCAGTGCGGCCAACCCATCCATGCCACGACGGAAGTCCACAGGCTTGCTCGCCAGCAGCACCCGGATCGAGCCTGGCG
>JBMFWV010000178.1:0-3931 GCA_049964915.1 Rhizomicrobium sp. | reverse complement strand
GTCGAAAGTTCCTCAACCGTCCCGGCGTCCACGACGAAGCGAGCTTGAGTCATGGCCGCAAGACGATTTACAGTCGCAGGCAATGCCGAGGTGTGGAAAGGGACAACGACACCGCCTGCCTCCCATACCCCGAGAATACAAGCGATGTCCGTGGCCCGATTGCCAATAGCAACATGTACAGGCTCGTCGGGATAGAGGCGACCTGCCAGCAACCGGTCGCGGATATTGGTTGCTTGCGCGCGCAGTACGTTGAAGGGAGTCCTTCCAGCCCAGTGATCAAGTATTGCGCCGTCTCTAGAGAGAGCGGTACTAAGAAGGCGTCCCAGTTCGCCGATCATGTCATCCCCGCCGGGAAGCGGGCGTCCCGCCATGCCAAGGCCGCCTTTAGACCGTTCGACCGGGCAATGTCCATGAAGCGGGCCTTGTCAGGGGATCCTTCGCCCTCGATCAGCATGTCAGAGGCGAGTGCCGCCTCCAGTGCTTCCAGCATCCCGCGGGCCTCGATCGAGCGATTAATGCTTCGTTTCGTTTCGCGCACTAAGAGCGGATCAATGGCTCCAATATGACGAGCGATGTTCAGTGCCGCCTCGTCCAGATCCGCGCTCGGAACCACGCGATTGATCATGCCTATCTCGCGGGCGCGTGCGGCGTCGATGCGGTCTTGGCCCATCAGTATGATTTCCTTGGCGACCTTCGGACCGACTATCCACGGAAGAATCATCACTACTATGCCCGCGCCGAATTTGAGTTCAGGTTCTCCGAAAAAGGCATCTGCGGCAGCAATCGTTATATCGCATGCAAGCGCCAGTTCGCAGGCTCCGGCGAGGCATGGCCCACGTACCGCCGCGATCGTGGGTTTCGGAAAGTGCCAGAACCGCATGGGCACATCGAAGTCCTTGCGCAGAATTGGTCTCCATTGAGCTACCCCAGAGGGCCGCCGTTCCATCTGTTCTTTTAGGTCGAACCCTGAGGAAAAGGCGTTTCCCATACCTCGTACGACAATCGCTCTGATGGCAGCGTCTCCCTCACAGAGATCAAGTGCGGCGGAGAGTTCAGACAACATGACATCGTTGATGGCGTTTGTCCGCTCCGGCCTGTTAAGGGTGATGCGCGCGACTACGCCGAAGACTTCGTAATAGATAGTATTGAACGAAATCGGCTCGTTTTCCTTTTCGGTCATGCCTTCTCCTTAATCCAGAACATATCCTGGCCGAGTTCTCGACGCAGGCGTAACATCGCTACGACGCCTAACAGCGGGCCAATAGCAAGTAAAACAAACGCTCGCTGCCAACCAACCCAGCTCACAGCGATTGGTATAAGCTGGATGCTGATAGTTGTCAGCACAAAGCCTGCACAGGTTTGTATTGTCAGCATGGTACCCACTAACGCGCGTTCGCTCAGTTCGGCTACGCATGCGGAGAACTGCGCCGAATCCGCGATGATCGCGACACCCCATACGATACTTACCGCTACAAGCATCCAGGCAGGACCACCGAACAGTAGGCCGATGAAGGCTGAACAAATTCCGCTGACCACCATGGCGGCAATGGTCACGGCAGTGCGTCCGATCCGGTCAGCGGCGAAGCCCCCTGCCATGGCACCGAGCGCGCCTACACCAACGACCATGAAGGCGGCTAATTCCGACGGGATCGGCGGCGCGCTGCCGTAGCGGGTCCGGAAGCTGGACGCGAGGAAAGCACCGATCCACGCCCACATGGCGTATAGCTCCCACATGTGGCCAAGATACCCGAGATTGGCAAGCCGGACGTGACGGTTGCGCCATGCATGAAGTGCATTGCCAAGACGCAGTGGGGCAGCGGGTGAAATATTCGGTCCAATCGATACAAAACGGATAAACAGTGCAGCGGCGACGGCGCAGATGGCGGCCACCGCTACCGGTCCACGCCAGTCAAGCCCGCCGAATACCGCTACCAGATGAGGTGAGGCGGAGCCAAGTGTCAGCGCTGCTACTAGAAGCCCCACCAGCAGCCCGAGATCACCCTTGGCCCAAGTCGCTGCAATCTTCATACCCACCGGATAAACAGCTGCCATACAAGCGCCGGTGATCATGCGCATGAGCGGTAGGGCCAGCGAAGTCGGCTCGAACATGAGCAGAATAAAATTGGCGAGTGCGGCAACTGCAGAGCCTATCGAGAATAGGCGCCTCAGATCGAAGCGATCAGGCAGCGTCAAAAGGGCACTGACGAGCGTGCCGATGACGAATCCGATCTGCACGCTGTTGGTCAGCATGGCTTCCTGGAATGCGTTCAGGGTGTAGTGGGTGCGGATCGCGGTGAGCGAGGCAGTTGTCGCAAACCAGGTAGACATGGCAGCGACTTCACTGATTAACAGCAATACCAGTGATGACAGTCGTCCTACCTGCATTGGCATAGACTTTCGCTAACGATCTGAGAAGTTGCAGGTCGGCAACATAGGACGAAATGCTTGCTCGCCTGGTATTGTTGCGAGAAGCGTATAATCATCATATGGTTCTTTTGATTCCCTTGGAGATTTTACTTGAAATAGATAGAGATCGTGAATAACACGCCCATCGGCACGTACTCTGCCATGCCCGAATAATGGATCATATGTTGGCAGCGCTTTCATCTCAGCAACCACCGCACGTCCGTCTCGGGCCTTCATCTTGTCCATAGCGGCAATCGCCTTCATCCAATGGATCGTCGAAGCATAGGCCCCGGCCTGGTTCATGGTTGGATAGTGTCCGCCGTTGCGCGTGGCGAAACGGCGACTCCAGGTGCGCGTGCTGTCATTGAGATTCCAGTAGAAGGCAGCGGTCAGCGTTAGCCCCTGTGCCGTCTCTAGTCCTACGGCTTGGATGTCGGAAATGAACGCCAGCAGCGCAGTGAGGGTCTGGCCGGACTGCGTTAGTCCAAATTCATGCGCCTGTTTGATTGAATTGATCGTGTCGCCACCAGAGTTTGCAAGAGCGATTACCTTAGCGCCGCTCGATTGGGCCTGAATGAGATAAGAGGAAAAGTCTGTTGTCTGGAACGGCGCGAGCGCATGCCCAACCACCTTGCCACCCTGTGCCGTGACGATGTCGGACGCATCGCGCTCCAGCGATTTCCCGAATACATAATCTGCCGTGACGAAGAACCACGTCGTGCCACCACGCTTGAGTTCGGCGTGTGCGGTCCCATTGGCAAGCGCCCATGTATCGTATGTCCAGTGGACATTGTTGGGGCTGCACGCGTTGCCAGTGAGATCAGAGGTACCAGCGCTGTCGATCAGGAATACCTTGTTCTTATCCCGCGCTACCGTGGACACCGCGAGCGCAACTGATGATGTCGGCACATCCGCTACGGCATCGACATGCTCCGTATCAAACCATCGCTCGGCGATTGCCGAACCGATATCTGGCTTATTCTGATGATCGCCGGAAAGAATTTCGACCTTAAAACCTTGCCTTTCCGGCATGAAGTCCTCGACTGCCATCCGCACCGCCTCGACCGAGCCGGGACCGGCGATATCGGCGTACAGCCCTGACTGATCGTTGAGAACGCCAATACGGAATACTGGCAATTCTTCGGCTTGAACCGCCGTTGCGCCAACGATAATCCATGCCAACAGCGCGAGGCCACGCTTCATGGAGGACCCTCCCTATCTCCGGCTGTTCTAGCCGTTGAAAAAATTCTGCTCTATAAAATTCTATTTGTCAAACTTATATATTAAATTTAGATTGTGATAAGATAAACAGCCCATCATAATGAGCAGAGTCCGATGGCATACAGACCTATTGTTACAACCAGTATGGCTACTCAGATTGCCGATGTAATTCAGCAAGCCATTCTTGATGGCACGCTTCGCATCAACGAGCGGCTGGCAAGTGAAGAGGAGTTGGCGGCGCAGTTCGGTGTATCGCGCCCGACAGTGCGCGAGGCACTGAAGCGTCTTGCCGCGCGGCATCTCC
>JBMFWV010000177.1:0-3936 GCA_049964915.1 Rhizomicrobium sp. | reverse complement strand
GTGCTAGCGTCGCGCGCATGTCCACGAAAACAGTCCGCGCACTGCAGACGCGCTTGAAAACACAGTCTCTGCGCTCGCTCGCCCGGGAGATCCCCTGCTCCCCATCATATCTCTGCGACGTGCTCCACGGGCGGCGGGACCCCGGGCCGCGTATCCTCGATTTTCTCGGCGCGGCCGAGCGAGCGCCGAAGAAGTAGGCCCCGCAGCGAAAGACTCAAGGTGCAGCTTTGACTGAGCCAGTCAGCATCTGTGCGCCGCCGCGCACACCGAAGCTTCCGCATCACCGATATCGCTTCACGGCCGCTGGGTGGGTTGCCGTGGCGTGTGGGGCCTTCTGGTTCGCGCTTGGCACCGCGCTCTGGCTGTGGCTGGTGCTGCGGTGAGGACCGCCGACATCATTCGGGAGCGTAAGCTGGCCGACCTCCTCGAGCGCCGAATCGATGCGGCCCACCGGGCGGTGATCGCCGCTCCTACGCGGCCTGAGCGCTTAGCAGCATTCGAGCGCATGCGGTTCCTCGTCGCGCTGCGATCAGCGCGGCAGGTGGCGAAGATGGAAAGGGAGCTCGGCCTGCGGTGAAACACTGGACTACTGACGGATCGGTTCAAGCCGATACGCGCTACTCCCGAGAGCTCAAGTGGATGTTTCGGCAGGCGTGGATTCCGGACTGGGTGATTGATCTGGCGTGGAGGCTGGTGCGATGAGGGACTACGGACGCGTCTATACAACTTTCTGGTCGAGCGCCGATATCCGCGCGCTCAGTGACGATGCCAAGCTGCTCGCACTCTACCTACTGACGAGCCCGCACACCACCATCATCGGCGCATTTCGGCTGCCTGATGGATACGTCACAGAAGATCTTGGCTGGTCTGCGCAAAGGGTTCGGAAAGGGTTTGATGAACTGTTTAGGAAGGGCTATGCAAACCGTTGCGAAACTGTGAAATGGGCATGGATTCGCAAGTTTTTAGAGTGGAACGCGCCGGAAAATCCAAATCAATGGAAAGCAGCCAGAAAACTCGCTGCCCAAATTCCAGCAGACTGCTCGTGGAAGCCTGAGTTTTATAGGGCTTTTGCGATTGCTTCCGGCGAAGAGCCTCCACAAATACCGGAACCCTTTAGTAACGGTTGCCAAACCCTTTCGAAACCAGAAACAGGAACAGGAACAGGAACAGGAACAGGAACAGAACGTAGAGCGCGCAAGCGCGCTTCTCGCGTGCCGGCGGAGTTCCAGCCGGACCTCGACTACGCCCGGTCGCAGTTGCCAGATATCGACGCCGAGCGAGAGGCTCAGAAATTTCGCGACTGGGAGTTCAAGACGCCGCGCTCGGACTGGGCCGCCACTTGGCGCAATTGGATTGGGACGTGCCGGGAAAGCGGCAAGTACGCCCGGCTCCAAGCAGGATCGAATCCTGACGGGACCGTCCCCATGTTCGCCGGCAAGCCGATGGAGTGGCGGTGATGACGCTCGCTGCCGACGACCGTCGCGGTGGCCTGATGCCCTTCGATTCGGAAGTCGAAGCGGTCGAGTACGTGGTCCGGAGGCTCAAGCCTTTTTGCCGAAAGCTCACACCAGAAGCGGACATCGGCGGCGGCCTTCGACCGGATCTTGTGGCGCGCTTCCACGGAATGCTCGATATGCCGCTAGCAATCGAGGTCAAGCGATTCATCGCCGGGTCCTGCAAGCCGTTCCCAGAGGCGGTTAGGCAAGCGGCAAGTTACGCGGAGCGTCTCAAGCACGCCGCCTTCGTCGCGCCACTGGCTGGACGTGGGGCACTGCGCTTTCAGTGGAACTTGAGTCCTATGGGAAGCGGCCTTCTCGTCGCGGGCCAATTCTCTGTCGGCGGAATTTATTTTTCCCATGAGCGCTACATGGACGATCCGGTCGGCGGCCTCCTGCTCGCCGGCCAGCAGATCGCGTCGCTCAAGATCGGCGTTGATGGCGAACCAGCGGTTGACTGGCACTTCAATGCCGCACATATGTTGAAATTCAAACACGGTCACGGGTCGCAGTCATGGCGATAGCAGCAGAACGCATGGTTTCATCCGTCGCCCCGTTGGATGCGATCCTTCGCTTAGCGGCAAAAGTGCCAGTATTCCCGTGTCGCCGGAATCCGGAGGAATACGAAGTGCGCGGCGAGAAGCGCACCATGAATGCCAAATCGCCCCTTACGGGTCGCGGACTTCATGACGCATCGCAAGATCCAGGCCAGATTAGCGCTTGGTGGAAACGCTGGCCGGAGGCTCTGGTCGGCGTTCCAACGGGCACGAAGACGAAATTCGTCGTAGTCGATTACGACGCACACAAGGCGGATCAGGCTGGGAAAGATTGGATCGCAGAGCACAGTGACATGCTGCTCTCAACTCGGGTCCACTCGACGCTGAACGGCGGAAGACATTACCTGTTCCGAACGGATCAGGAATATCGCAACGGTGTTTGTCTGACACTGGGTGGGGTCAAACGCGGCGGCATCGATATGCGCGCCGAGGGCGGCTACATCATCTGGTGGCCGTTACATGGCGGATCTATTCAGGGGGAAATGGCGCCACTTCCTTCCGGGCTCGTTGACGAGCAGCGCATCGAAGCCGCCGACCTTCAGCCACTCCCGAAGAATTCTCCAGCGAAATGGGCGCACGACAGAAAGCTTCTCATCGGCGCACTCGCGTACCTCGACCCGGGCGACTACAGCGTTTGGAGCAGAGCCGGGTTAGCGATTCATCTGGCATCAGAGGGCGCTGACAGCGGGTTTGAGTTGTGGCACGCATGGAGTTCCGGGATGATAACCGGAGATTCTCCGGCCAACTACAACGGCATAAACGACTGCAGGTACCACTGGGCAAGTTATCGCCACGACAGAGAGCGTTCAAAGTTGGTCACTCTGGGGACGATATTCGAGCTAGCCAAGGAACGTGGTTATGCGATGCCAAGCCAGCGATCCGAATCACCTCCGGTTGAGGCATACGCTGACGACGACAGGCGTTTGTCTAAGATGCTCGTGACGCGAGTCGATCCGAAGTACGACGCCGATCCAGATGAAGTTTTGCTTGATGTGATGAAGCTCGACGGCGCGGAGCTGTTGGATGAATACCGCAAGCGCCATGCGAAGTATGGAACCACCCCGTTCGATCAGGACGGGGAGAGATTTCGGTTGTATCCCGGTGGTGTGACGATCTGGAGCGGTTACCCGGGCTCAGGAAAAACAACACTTCTGCGGCAACTCGTCTGTCACTGCTTGGCTCGCGGCAGTTCCGTTTTTGTCGCAAGCCTCGAGGAAGACCCGCGCAATGTACTGGTGGGGTTGGCCGCTGTTGCCGCGGGCCGCTATGAGCCGACGCCGCACCAAATGCAGTGGTTCATAGACGCCTATGGCGAACGCTTCAGGCTGTGGGGGGTGATCGGGATCGCTCAGCACAGAAAGCTACTGGCGGTGATTCGCAAGTTGGCCTCCGAAGGAATCAAACACGCTGTCATAGATTCGTTGATGTGCCTCGACGTCGCGAATGATGACTTCGAGGCGCAGCGGCAATTCGCGAATCTCCTGGCTGCCACCGCCAGAGCGTCGAATATCCATATTCACCTGGTTGCCCATCCACGTAAGACGGTCAACTCGGATCAGGAGCCCGATATCAACGATGTGGGGGGCGCGCGGGAAATAGGCGGAATAGCCGACAATGTGTTGTTTATCAGACGGAATCCAAACGAGAAGTTTGACCCGCTCGTGCCAGTGACGCCGATGTGCATTGCGATCAGGAAGCAGCGCCATGGAACGGGCTCACTTGGAAACATCGTGGGCTGGTATCACCGCAGCATGCGTCAATTTAACTTGGAGCAATTCCCGAGCGGGCCAGTGCGTTACCTCCCCGATGACGCCTATTTGCACCGTGGTGGCGCTGCTGCCGGGCAGCCGCGCAGCAGAGGTGGACCGCCTGGGGGGAGAGTT
>JBMFWV010000176.1:0-4019 GCA_049964915.1 Rhizomicrobium sp. | reverse complement strand
GCTTTGAACTCCGCCCCGTGCTGCTTCCTCTTTACACCCATCTCTGGCTCCTCTCTCGACCGGCCAGCCTTAGCTTAAACACCTGTCCAAAAAACCGGAGCCGCCGCACACCAAGAATGAGGAAGACCCGTGTATCCATAGTCTTTTCAATAAGAATATCGAGAGTCGTGTGCCTAACTTTTTAAAGAATTCCCCGCCGCGAAATCTCGAAGAATAGCCAATAGCAATTTGTTGCGCCGCCTTTTAACCCGTAATATGCTCAATGACCGCGAACCCGGGTCGTATCAGCCGCCCAAAAATGCGGAAAGTCGACCTGAGGCGGGAAAAACGTTTCTGTTACTTCTGAATACGAGCTATAAAAGAAATCAATGCCTCGCGTTGCCTGGTAATTTCTGCAAGGTGATCGTCAAGCCGCGCCAGCTTTTCTTGCAACGCCCGCATTAGTCGGGTTTTATCCCGGCGCTCGTCCGCCGGGCGGGACATGAAACGGGCAACGTCATCCAGGGTGAACCCCAGCGCCCGGGCGCCGTTGATCAACCGTATAACGCGAAGGTCGTCCGCATCATAACTTCTGTAGCCGTTCGATTGGCGTTGCGATGGCGGCAACAGGCCACGTTTTTCATAAAACCGTATCGCGGATGTGCTGACACCTGCTTCACGGGCAAATTTTCCGATTTGCATTGCCCTTGACCTTAAACCACAGTTGAAGGTTTATAAGTTTTGGCTGGAGGTAAAGTCAATGAATGACCTAATTGCTATCCCCGGCCTCGGCAGCGACTCAGCCGTTTGGTCACGGACTCTGAACATGCTTCACGACGATTTTCGGTGTACCGTTGGCGATACGCTCCACGATGGGTCAATATCCGAAATGGCACATCGCATCCTCCGCGCGGCTCCAGACTGGTTCTTCGTCGCTGGTTTGTCGATGGGCGGCATGGTCGCGCTTGAAATTATGCGTTTCGCACCAGAACGCGTGGCCGGACTTGCAATCATCGACAGCAACGGATTTCCCGACACGCCTCAAGAGACGGAACACCGTCGTCAAACCATCGCCGCTATTCGAGACGGTATTGATCTGCGAAGGACGAGTGAGGCGGGGCTTGTCCGGCTCATACATCCCGATGCGCCGATGGATGTTCGCGAGGAAATCAAGGCAATGGGGTTGCGTGTCGGCGGTGAAACCTATGCGCGTCAGGTCGAGGCGGTATTGAACCGCCCTGATCAGCGGTCGGTCCTGGAAGCGATCAAGGCCCCCACAATCTTCGTTACAGGTGCAGATGATTTGATGATTCCGCCCGATCGTGCGCGCGCCATGGCCGATATGGTTCCTGGCGCTGAACTCGTCGTGATAAACAATTGCGGTCACCTCCCACCCATTGAAATGCCGCGGGCGACAGCCGACGCGCTCAAAACCTTAATCTCAAGAGGGGGCTGAACTCGGTTTGCACCGACCGTCACGTCCCGGCATCGGCGAATGAACAGCTAAGCCACTAACCTTTGCTGACAAGTGCGGCGGTCAATCACTCCTCGATGGCCGAAGCAGACGCTCCGTCACGCTTCTGCACGACAGGGTCATGGTGGCGGCGGCACGTGGTTAGGACAAACGAACGACTAGCATGCGAGCAGCTTCGTCATTCCGGTTCGGCCGCGGCTTTGCCCTGTGTTGTCTGATCCTCTGCGGCCAGCAAAGTCGTCGTAGTTATTGTATCACCACCGACAATCTGGCTGAAGGCCGTATCCACGAGCGCGTCGGCATAGCTGTGATCGAGAACGTGGGTTCCGGTCAGCAGTGCGAAGTAGATGCTGCCGAAAACGAAATCAACAATGCGTTCAGGATCGACCCCCAATGGAAATTGTCCGATCTCCTGGGCGCTCTGGATGTCGCTGATGGTCTCGGCGCGGCGCGGCATGATGTAGGTGGTGCGCAAGCGTTCGAGGATGGTGAGATCACTCTGGCCTTCCGCGATCAGGCCACATAGCACCCGGCCGAAATAGCCTCTGCCAATGTCGACAAGACGACGAGCTTTTATCCTGATCGAGGTTTCAAGGTCAGGGGAAGTGGGGGACGTGAGATCGGGGACCATTCGTTCCTCCAGCATGGCCATGACCAGCTCGGCCTTGGAACCCCACCATTTGTAGAGCGTTGGTTTGCCGACGCCAGCGCGCCGGGCAACCGCTTCCATCGTCAGGTCGCGGACCGACATACTGTCCAACAGGACGTAAACCGCCTCAATGATCGCGGCATGGCCGCTGGCTGCGGTGCTGGACGGACGTCCGACCGGGCGTTTTTTATTCATCCTACGACAATATCAAAACGCCTCGTAAAAACAATTGACCTCTGGTATGCGATAATTTACGATACTTATCGTAAAGCTAATTAGGAGATAGGCATGAGCATCCAGAAACGCGGCGCGGCCCTGGTAACCGGCGCCTCCCGCGGGATCGGCGCGTCGATCGCCGTGCGCCTAGCGAAAGAGGGCTACGCAGTTGCGGTCAACTACATGCGCAATCGGGATCAGGCCGATGCGGTTGTCAACGACATCCGCCGGTCGGGTGGCACGGCTGTCGCGATTCGCGGCGATGTGCGCGATCCAGCAGCCGTGGCAGCCACGTTCGACGAGGCAACGCGCGAACTTGGTGCGCTATCGCTACTCGTCAACAACGCCGGCGTTATGTCCCTCGCGCCGATCGCCGAACTCGACGATTTAGCGTTCGATGCCATGGTCGAAGTCAATTTCAGGGGCACATTCAATTGCCTGCGCGAAGCTGCCCGACGATTCGGCGTCGGTGCGCGCATCATCAACATCTCGACAACGGTCACCCGCACTCTCTACCCGACATATGCTGTCTATGCCGCGACCAAGGCCGCGGTCGAGGCGATGACGCTGGTCCTTGCTCGTGAATTGCGCGGGAGGGGCATTACCGTGAACACGATCGCCCCGGGGCCCACGGCAACTGATCTGTTTCTTGATGGCAAATCGCCCGAACTGGTCCAGACGCTCGCACAAGGCGCCCCGCTCGGGCGGCTGGGTGCGCCCGAAGATATCGCGAATGTTATAGCAATGATCGCCGGGTCGGATGCAGGCTGGGTAAATGGCCAGACGATCTTTGCAAACGGAGGGGTTGCGTGACGGCACTGTCAGGTTGACGCTTCGGCCGCGGGATCATAGCGATGTAGGATGATTCCCGTGTCCTCTCCGTTGCCTTTCAAGGACTATCGCTTTCCTCGCCCAGTGAGGCACTTTCAAGTTATTGAGTTGATGCGCGGATGGTTCAGTCTTGCTGTCGCTCAAGCGGCGAGTTCGACGGCGTAGTGGTCCCAGAGTGAGAATGCGTCGGCTCTGGCGTTGCGGTAGAATCGGGCGGAGAGGCGGTGGCGTTTGGGGCGGGGAAAATGGTGGTGATCTGTAGCAAGTCGGGCGCTCGCTGGGCCCATTTCCATCCATCGGAAGTCAATATCGAGCGAACCACAAAGGGATATAGCCGGGAAGACAAAGAAGACCCAGCCTCAGAAATTCAATTCTGCGCTAATTGCGGTTCAACAACACACTTCAATCTGACCACGAGTGCCATAGCGGAATTCGGAAACGTTCAAACGGGCGCCAATATGCGTCTAATGGATGAGAGGGGTCTTCCCAGGCGATTCCTGCATCGCTTCGATCACATCATCGATCGGTTTGACCTGCCCTTCGCATTCGAGCCGTTTTCACTGCAGGCGGGTTGGCACCCGCGCTTCGACAACGATCTTGGGCACCAGTGGCTACGTGAGCAGCTGATGGCAGTGATCCGGTGAGCACGCAGAGCGCAGCCACCGGATCGGCGACTGACCGCTGAAGTGACGGACCTCGATCAGACGCGCTTCCACACGGGCGCCGCGACCGCGCCCCAGCCGAGGAAAAAGCCAAAGTGGATGTTCATCTCACCCATCGGCTCAAGGAACCGGCTGTTGCTCAGCGGGCCGGCGTCGACCGGCTTGAAGTGCATGGCCGTGACCAGATCCTCGACGGACTTCTTGGCTG
>JBMFWV010000175.1:0-4029 GCA_049964915.1 Rhizomicrobium sp. | reverse complement strand
CCGGTGACGATGGCGACTTTGCCGTCGAAGCGAATGGTCATGACAAAACTCCTCTGCGATAGGGCGTGCGAAGTGATGGACGATCCAGGCCAAGCCGGTCAAGTCGCCCGTTCGACCGGCGGGGCTAGGATGGGTGCGGCCGGACCGCGCAACCAGCGATTGGCAGGCTTCTCCACCAGCCGATAAAGCAGATAGCCCCACAGTACGCAGGCGGGCACCAGCAGCGCGGGTTCCAGAACATGCACCAGACGGAAGTGTGTCACCAGCTCCTGCGGATAGATCCGCTGCTGCAGGAAACGCAGCAGCATGAGAAGCGCGGTTTGGCCCATATAAATCGCATAGGACCACTCTCCGAGGCGTTGCAGCGGCTTGCGCATGAACAGGCGGGCCAAGGCGCCGCGATCAAAAGCAAGACTTGCCACGATCAAGGTCATCGCAGCCGCAACCCATACATCCATCGGATTGTGTGCCCATCCGGTGTGATACATGACGTAAAAGAACGTTCCGAACACCACGAACTGCGCGACTGTGAATGCGGCTTCGGGTAGACGCTCGAGCTTCGGGCTGAGATGACGGTGAAGCATGGCAAGCGCCACGCCGATGGCAAAATCTGCAAAGCCGCGCACCAGCCCGAGGTCGAAGGTCAGATCAAGACCGTGACCTGAGGTAAGCGCAAGGTTACGTAGCGTGATGAAGCCCAATACAAGCAGGAGCAGAGCACGGGCGGCGCTGCCACGCGCGGCAAAAAGAAAGATCGGGAAGGCAAGGCACAACGCGAATTCAACGCTGATGAACCAGGCAACCCCGTTCCAGCTCAGATGGCCCATGACATGCCAGGCCTGGATCAGCAGCAGATTCAGTGCAAGAGCCTTTAGGCTCATGTCAGGATGATAAATCGGCAGATCGAACACCGAGACATAGCCACCAGCGTGGGCAAGGGCCTGCAGCACCACGAGCATGATCGCAAGCACGATGATCATCGCCAGATGCACAGGATAAAGCCGCGCCAGGCGGTTGCGCAGAAACCGGCCATAGCCCTTGAGGGTGAAGAGGTTCTGCCAGCGGGAGAAATAGACGTAGGTGAGGATGAAGCCGGATAGCACGAAGAAGAATTCGACCCACAGATAGCCTTTGGCCACGAAGATATCGAACCAGGGCACATGCTGGTAACCGTGACCCTCGTGATAGTGGTAAAGCACCAGAAAAAGCGGCGGCAGCGCCCGCGCGCCGGTCAGGGCGCGGATTTCACGGGCAGGCTTTTGGGTGTCGGACATTGGTGCGCAGACAAGATGGTCCCGCAGGCATATAGCCCGGCCAGTGGCGGGTGCGTAACCCATTATTAATGCCACCTGCCGATTGGCGTGGGGATAATGCTGTGCTCAGTTGCGGTCGAGGCCCGCGTGGGTCATGGCGGGATCTGCGGTCGGGCCGAGGCACCTGCATTTTCAGTTTGCAGTCGGGCGCGCAAAGCGCTTGCGCTGTGGTGTGGGGTGCATGGCAAGTTGCGTGAGAGCGAGAACGCGGGGGGCGGGCTTTGAATTGGGACCATTGGCGGGCCGGCATTGGTATCGGCCTGATTTTGTTCATCGCCTGGCTTCTCAGTGAGAACCGCCGCGCCTTTCCTGTGCGGATCGTGGCCACCGGGCTCGGTATCCAGTTCACGCTCGCACTCCTGTTGCTGAAGGTGCCGCTGGCACGGGCCGGGCTCCTCAGGCTCAACGCGGTGGTTGATGCCCTGACCAAGGCGACACGGGCCGGAACCGGCTTTGTCTTCGGCTATGTAGGTGGTGGAACTGCACCCTTTGCGGTTACCAATCCCGGGGGGCTCACCAGCTTTGCCTTTGCCATCCTGCCCATGGTGATCGTGATCTCGGCGCTCGCAGCACTGCTGTGGTACTGGCGCGTCCTGTCAGTTGTGGTGCATGGACTTTCCTTTGGCTTGCGCAAGATCATGGGTATTGGCGGGGCTGTGGGGCTAGGCGCGGCTGCCACCATCTTCATTGGGATGGTCGAGGCACCTCTGCTCATCCGGCCTTACCTTGGAAAGCTCACGCGCAATGAGCTGTTCATTCTTTGCACCGTGGGTCTTGCTACGGTGGCTGGCACGGTGTTTGTGCTCTATGCCACCATCGTGGGTCCTGTGGTGCCAGGAGCACTCGGGCATATCCTCGTTGCCTCGATGCTGTCCTTGCCGGGCGCCATTATCATCGCCAGCATCATGGTGCCGCCAGATGCACCATCGACCCCTGCTAACGCGGCCGAAGGCCTGACCTATCACTCGAGCATGGATGCGATTGCGCGTGGCACGGAGGACGGCCTGCGCATGTGGCTGTCCATCGTGGCGATGCTGCTTGTGATCGTGGCTCTCGTCCATCTGACCGATATCGTCTTGAGCGCACTTCCAGACATTGCCGGAACTCCGCTGTCGATGGAGCGGATTTTCGGATGGGCGTTTTCACCGTTTGCCTACGTGATCGGGATTCCCTGGCATGAAGCCAAGGCCGCCGGCGCACTGATGGGAGACAAGACCGTTCTCAATGAATTCATCGCCTATGTCGACATGGCCCGACTGCCCAGCGGGGTTCTGGACCCAAGAGTACGGCTTATCCTGCTCTATGCCCTTTGCGGCTTCGCCAACTTTGGCTCGGTCGGGATCTTGATCGCGGGGATGAGTTCGATGATACCGGAACGTCGCCAGGAACTGGTATCACTGGCGATGCGGGCATTGGTGTCCGGAACGCTTGCTAGCGCCATGAGTGGTGCTCTGATCGGTTTCCTGCCTCTGGGTTCCTGACGATACTGAGCATCGGTACGACACGCTTTGGCCGCGAGCACTGGCAGGGATCGGTAGAATTCGCACGGCACCGTCACACCGATGCCTATGCCGCTGTGGTACTGGCCGGCGGGTATGAGGAATGCGGCTGCTTTGGTCGGGTTCATGTGGGCCCCGGTGATGTCGTTCTGCACCCGCGTTTTGATGCCCATCTGGATCGCTTTGGCGCGACCAGGACCGAGATCCTCAATCTGCCTCTGCCGGTAGCTGTTCCCGCCACTCGGCTGGCGCGACTTGCGGATCCTGATGGTATCGTGCGTCTTGGTGAACGGGATCCTGTGGCCGCGGCGGAACGCGTTGTGTCCGAGCTTGTCGCCAGGCCCAAGACCATCATGGACTGGCCCGATCGTCTCGCTCACGATCTGAGCTTGCCTCAGTTTCCGGGAATATCGCGGTGGGCCCGGCAGAACGGGTTGGCGCCGGAGACTGTCACCCGTGGCTTTGTTCGCAGCTTTGGCGTCACGCCGTCGCATTTTCGTCTGGAGCACCGAAGCCATGGTGCGTTTGAACAGATAACGCAGTCCTTCGCACCACTGGCGCAAATCGCCATCGGGTGCGGATTCGCCGACCAGCCGCATATGACGCGCGCGGTCAAGGCTCTTACCGGATTTCCCCCGAGCTTTTGGCGCAGTCAAATGTATTCAAGCCGAAAACCCGGCCAGCGACGAAAATCAGCCTGACCTTGGTCAGGTCAGGACCCTGCTAATTTCGAGTTGTGCCGAAGCTGGAAGAGGAGAAGTGGCGACCTCATCCTATCGCCATCGCACTGTGCAAGCGCGTGGTCCTGACTGATCATGGCCTGCACCTGCCGCCTCGCGGTTCCTCCGGTGATGTGGCCATGATCGCTGGCTCATATCACGAGGCTCTGGACCGAACCGCTTGAAGCAGCGATCGGACAGCGGATCTATGCCATTGCCCTGGGGATTTTCCATGCTTATCTGCTGGAGCGCTCGCGCAGTCTTCTGGCGCCGATCATCGCCCATAGTGCCAGCGATTTTGACAAAACCGTCCTGCAGATCTTGTGGGTCTCACCGGCCTCCGTGAGACCACTGGCAAAGCAGCGCCAGGTCTTCTTGGGATTTGAGCATGAGAGCGTCTCGTCTCCTCTGATCTCAGTCCCCCCTAATTCTACTGCGTCACAAATTCTTCGGTCTGATTGCTCGTTTGCAGCACGGACATCGCGCGAGATGGCTTGC
>JBMFWV010000174.1:0-4204 GCA_049964915.1 Rhizomicrobium sp. | reverse complement strand
GCAGCATCAACGCCGGTGGTTTGGGCCAGATCACTGCCAACGAGCAGTCGGTACCCGAGCCGGGAAGCCTCGCACTGCTATTCACCGGCCTCATCGGGTTTGCGGCGGTGAGGTTGCTACGCCGGCGGATTGCATAACCTGGTGAGTGGCCGGTTTCGGCCGCTTGACCTCAGCGATATCAGTGCTGGGTTTGCGCCGCCTATATGTCCTCCAATTGCCTCTCGCACCGCAGATTGATCTCGAATTCAGCGAAGACGCCCAACATGTCGAAGAACGCCTCGCCGGCCGCCGTGCCAGCGTCCACCGGCTGTTCGGTGGCCCGCAGCATGACCCCTTTGGCCTTCAACTTCCATGAGTACGTTATCCATTGACCACCTTGCGCGGCCGACCACCTTTGCGGCCATTCTCACGGGAACTGCCGGCCTTAGCGGGGCTGCGCACGCTGCCCCCGGCAGCGCCAAGCTGAGCGGCCATCCATCGTTTGGAACCGAGTTGTCCAACCAAGAGACCGGGTATGTATAAGTCCGCATCGAGCTTCGGCCAGTGGAGGCCCAGACCCGAAGGGCTAACTTCGATAGCGGCCAAGTCATCCGGCGAGGCGTCGGCCAGCCCCTCGGCCAAGCGCGGCGGAAAACTAATCTGCACATCTGTGTTGAGCTTTACCACTACGCGCGAAGTGCGCCGGTCATAGCGAGCGGCCACGGCATAGCCCGCCTGACGGTGCGCCTGGGCGCGCTTCTCGGCCTGGGCGAACTCTTGTTCAGTAACGGCCATGAATATTCCTCCATTCGGAGCATAGGGTGGCGAGATGGTCAGTTAGGTCCGCTTCGATGCAGGCCACGTCCGATCGATTAAACCCATAGGTCTCACGCAGCTCCAATGGGCCGTCCGGGCAGTTCAAGACGAACACCGCCTCGCCGTCGCCGATCACGTGGAGGTGGGCGGGGCGATGGTCGTTCGGGTAGATCACAACCCGTAGGCCGCCGATGCGCAAGATCGTAGGCATATTTTAGTATAGCAAAACCTAATCGCTTAGGAAATGGCTGGCGCAAAAATGCCGGCCGAGATCGGGCGAATCACCGGCCGGCCCGGCGCAAACA
Organism: Rhizomicrobium sp.; assembly: GCA_049964915.1. Classification (GTDB taxonomy): domain Bacteria; phylum Pseudomonadota; class Alphaproteobacteria; order Micropepsales; family Micropepsaceae; genus Rhizomicrobium. The sequence continues at coordinate 3,104 of JBMFWV010000174.1, read as the reverse complement.
TCAGGACCGGCGGGCTGTTGATGCGAGCAACTGCGCCTATTCGTCATCGGGTTTTTGAGCCGTTTTACTGAACCCGTCAGCCTACCGCATGAAGTTTTTCCCGCGCGGCATCCGCCAGAAAGCGGGACCGATTTTTGGTCACACGATCGATGGCTTTCACCAGATCGTTCGGCAGCGTCACGTTGATCCGCATCGAGCGAACGGGCGATGCGGGAACGTCGACAAGAAATACCACCGCGTCAGCATTGTCCGGATCCGCCATAATAGCGTCCAGACCGCTCGGCATCGGCAATGGGTCTCCGTCCTCGATGAGACCATCGACGTGCAATGCCAGTGCCTCCGCTGCCAGACGCCTTGCTTCGTCCAGCGTGGTGCCCGCCGTGACGCAGCCGGGGAAATCAGGGAAGTCGACCCCAAAATCACTCCCCTCATCCTTGCGTAGCAATGCGATGTAGGTTGTCATTTCGTCACCTCAATTTTACGCCCGATTGCTTCTCGATGCTTCGTAACGTACCGATCGGAAATTCCCGCTTTGGGTGCGGTACCGTCACTCGTCCCGGCCGCGTCGGATGTTTGAATTGCCAGTGGTCGCCTTTCGTCGCTGCGTGAACCCAACCAGCGTTTTCAATCGCCCTGATCACCTCACGGCTATTAATACACACGATAATACACACTTGCGTAGTGGCGGCAAGAGCGCAGCGGTTGTCCGGAATCGACCCAAGCCAGCCGATGAACCGTCTTACTAAAACCCTTCAATCGTGCCCAAACCCGACGCCGGGCTCATCCAACGGATCAGGCCGCCTCAGCAATCTGCATTTCAATATGTAGCCCGGCGATCACCGCCATCTCGACCAGCTTGTCCAAACCAAACAAATTGATTTTGCCCCGCAGTAAGTCAGAAACACGGGGCTGCGTCACGCCAAAGAGCTGAGCCGCCTCGGATTGGGTGAGCCCTTTGGCCGCGATCACCTCTTTGAGTGCCATCATCAATTGCGAGCGAAGTTTCATGTTTTCGGCTTCAGCTGGCATGTCCTCGATGGCATTCCAGACACTCGCGTAGCGTTCTGTTTCCATTGCTGTATTCCCCTGACTACATCCTGATACATGGCCCTCGCGTGGTCGATATCTTGCTTCCGCGTCGCCTGCGTTTTCTTCGTAAGCGCTGTCTGAATGGCGGCCTTGCTTTGGGAAGTGAGCGCTACGCTGTAGCCTGCAGGGCGGCCTGAGTTTTCCAGGCCCAAGGCAGCAGGCGGTCGATTTCGTGGGCCCTGGTGGTTCCGGCGACGATGCGTTCGAGGACGTCGGTGATCCAGGCGAGCGGCTCGACGCCGCTGAGCTTGGCAGATCCGATCAGCGTCGCCATCAGCGCCCAGTGCTCCGCTCCGGTGTCATTGCCGGCGAACAGGGCATTCTTCCGTCCACCTGATAGAATCATACAAATATTTATATAGAGACGCAAGGTGGCATCTCACTGAAGAATTTTATCACTGACTGCTGTTTCATTCGGTCCTGAGCCCCGAACTCCGACTAGAATCGACCCAAATCGGTCGTCCGTAGCCTGATAGGTCTAACCTGAAACCGGACGTTGCGATGATGGTGATCCATTCACCGTCTCATCGCCTTTCCAAGGGAGCCAGCCGGTAGGTGCTCATTGTTTTCTATAATACTTGGTGTTATAGATGGCCCTGCTGCGATCTGGGCTAAGGGCAAGCGGGGCGATGCGAGTATTCAAAAACAAGGCGTTCGTGAGGTTTGCCCGAAAAGCCCGGATTACCGATATGGTTCTTTGCGCGGCGATTTCCGACGTTTCCCGAGGCCTGGTGGATGCCGACCTGGGCGGTGGTGTCGTCAAACAGCGGATCGCCCGGCAAGGCGGCGGCAAATCGGGAGGCTTTCGTACGATCATCCTGTTCCGCGTGCGAGAGAAGGCGTTTTTTGTTCACGGCTTTGCCAAGAACGAACAGGACAACATTCGGGATGACGAACTCGCCGCGTTCAAAATGCTCGCGGTCGAAATGATGAACTACGACGATGATGCCCTGGCAAGGGTGATAGCAAACGGCACCCTAATGGAGGTGATGTGCAATGACGAAGCAGTATCGTAGTCCGGTGATGGCCTCGATCCACGAAACAGCCGAGGGGCTGCACGCGGCCGGCCTCATGGACAAGCAGACGATGCGGAAGTTTGATGAAGCGTGCCTGACGCCGGTGCGCCCACTCGCCCCCGAGGAAATCCGGAGCTTGCGCGAACGTGAAGGGGCGAGCCAAGCCGTATTCGCGCGCTATCTCAATGTCACCACCGGTCTCATCAGTCAGTGGGAACGGGGCGAGAAGCATCCGCAAGGCGCATCTCTCAAACTGCTCTCACTCGTTGCCAAACATGGGCTTGCCACCGTCGCGTAATTGGCCGGGTTACACGACGATTGAATTCGACCCTGCGCTCACGGTTTGCTCTATAATCGCAAGAGCCGTCCCGACCGGAAGCGGCCGCTAGGCGGAACGTCCGCTTATCTTGCCTACTGTGTGGAAGCAAGCCGACAGCTTCCCAACCGCTGCGACCGCCGGCGCCTTCATGCGTTTTCTAGCACCCGATAAACAGAGGCTCGCCCGATGCCGAGTTTCCTGGCAATCGCCGTGGGACCAAGACCAAATGTAAGCGCTGTCGGGCCGGCATTGTTGTGCTGACGCGGACTATTCCCGATTTTTTTGGGCATGAACGACGTCAGCATTTCTGAGATTTTTGAAGCGGATCCGGTTGATGCGGTAGGAGCGGCTCGTACGAGCGCTCATAGGAGTGCTTCGAAGGACTGTGTTGAGGTGATCACGCGCGGGGCGCGCCGGCGCTGGGCGACGTCGGTGAAGCGGGCGATTGTGGAGGCGAGCCTGGCGCCCGGCGTGATGGTTTCGGCGTTGTGCCGTCAGCACGAGATCAGCAGCGGGCAACTGAGCACGTGGCGGCGGCAATATCGGGATGGCGATCTGGCTGAAGCGGCTCCGCTGGTGCCGGGCTTTGCGCGGGCGGTGGTAAGCGGGACTGCGCCGGCGTTGGGCTTGGCGGCGGCGCCGACGGCGATGGAGACGATCGAGATCGCGCTGCCGGACGG
>JBMFWV010000173.1:0-4311 GCA_049964915.1 Rhizomicrobium sp. | reverse complement strand
CCAGTAGCCAAGGAGTTGGTTCGCGGAACGCTGGAATTCCTGCGGCGCAAGGGATACCGCAAGGTCTATGGCCACGTGCAAAAGCGGTTAATCAACTATTGGACACGGTTCGGCTTCAAGCTTCTGGAAACCAATCACACGCTCGTGTTCTCCGACCATGAGTACGTGCTCATGTGGGGCGAACTCGAGCCTCATCCCGACGCACTCAGCATGCACTCAAATCCTTATGTTCTGTTGCGCCCTGAGGGCAAGTGGGATGAGCCGTGCCTCCTGGAAAGCTCGGCCGCGCGGCCGGCGACCAATCCTCACTAACTCTGTTCTGAACCCGTTGTGCCCATGGGTACCCACGGGCAGGCATTTGTCATCCCTATTGATACGTCCCTCCTTCAGCCCGCGCGTGAGCTCAATCAAGTGCGATGGGGACTGGGCATTTCGGGGCTCAGGAATTCTTTCCAGCAGCTTCGCGCGATTGCCGTGCAGCGTCGCCATATATGCCGCGGGCCATCAGCGATAATTCGCTCTTCATGCGGGCCTCATAGACTTCAGCGCGCCCGCCATGGATCGAGCGATCCTCAGGGGCGGCCAACGCGGCCATCTCAGCAAGATGGCAAGCGAGTCGGTATTCGCCGGCATCACTCAATGTCTTGGCCCGGGCGATAAGCTGTGCTGCGCCTCCAGACAGCTGTGCGATCTCTTGCGCCAAGGCTTGATCGGGGGCGGGTTTGAGATTTGCTGGATTTCCGTCGTACCAGCCTCCATACAGACGCCAGAGATTACGGATTACGAACTCAGGCTCATCATAAACCGGGCGTAGGTAGGGCTTTTCCATCAACGCCAGTGGCAATTTCACGTTATGAACGATGTCGCTCAGGCGCATGCCGGCATTCATCATGGAAAGGGTCTGGTGGCTGACGACTTCAAGCGCCGTAGCGCAGTCGTCGAGTACTTGCGCGATCCGTTTGCCGCCGGCGATCGGCAGACCGTGAGCGGGTAGAAGAAGCTCAGGCTCAAGCGCCGCCATCGCGCGCAGTGCTGCAGCCCAGTCCAGCGGGTAGCGCTGCACCTTCTGGGGGTTTCCGGCGTTGGGAAACACCCAGATGAGAAAATCACCTACAATCACCGTCTTCTTGGCGGGTAACCAGGCCCACAAGTGATCATCGGTTTCACCACGTGCGTGAAACAGCTCGAAACGCAGCGAGCCGGATGCCAGCCCCATACGCTCGGAGAATTCACGATCAGGGGTGACCCATTCCTTGGGGCCAAAGCTCGCTGTCATGCCGGCCGAAATGAAGCCGTTGGTTTTGCCTGGGGCGCCCCCAAACTGTCGCGCATTGATGGTAGAATTATAACCATCGGTGAGATGATAACGGGAAAAGCGGTGTGCTACATTTTCATGTCCGATGACCTGTGGACGGGGGTGCCCCTTTTCCGCTGCTTCGGCCATAATCGCGCCAGCGCCGCCAACATGATCCACATGGCCATGGGTATAGGCGATCGTAGATATCCGGTCATGGCTCCAGCCGCGTAAGGCTCTCAGGATCTGGCCGCCAAAGGCCTCCAGGCTGGTATCAAATAGCACCAGGCCTTGTTCGCTCTTCAATGCTACAACATGGCTGAAGGCCTCGACCATGGCGATGCCATCCTCGACCTCCGAGAGTTGCCCATTGATCCGATTGACAGAGGCTGGACCTTCGTAGATGCCCTGATCAATGTAGCGGCTGGATAATGCAAGCAAATCGGCCATGATCATCTTCTCCCAATCTGCCTTATCTTAACGAATCCACGCGCAGGCGCTATACCTACTGCCATGAATTATCGTCACGCCTACCACGCTGGAAACTTTGCCGATGTGGCCAAGCACGTTGCCCTGGTTGCAGTGCTTGAACATCTGAAGCGGAAGGACAAGGGCTTCGTTGTTATCGATACCCATGCAGGCCGGGGGCTTTATGATTTACTTGGTGCTGAGGCGATCAAAACCTCGGAGGCGCTAGCTGGAATTGAGCGGATCCGCCGCTTGAAAGGTCACCTGCCTGAAGCCCTTACTACCTATCTCGAGCTTGTCCGCGCCACAGGTGACGCGAAATACCCTGGCTCACCTCTCATTGCAGCCCGTCTCCTTCGACCCCAGGACCGTCTCGTGGCAATCGAGAAGCATCCGCAAGAAGCTGAGGCCCTGTCCAACGCGCTCGCCCCCTACACCAGACAGCAGGTTCTGGAGGCGGATGGCTATGATCGATTGGCAATGTTACTGCCTCCGCGTGAACGGCGGGGTGTGATTCTTGTAGACCCTCCCTTTGAAGCGGTCGATGAGTTTCGTATTGCTGCCAGAACGGTGGTGGCTGCCCATCGCAGGTTCGCTACAGGCATCTATATGGTTTGGTATCCGATCAAATCGGCCGCGCGAGCTGAAAGCTTTTGTGGTGAATTACTGACTTCTGGTGGAGACTCGCTCGTACGAGTTGAAATTAGCCGTGATGAGCCAGGCGAAGGGATGCGCGCGGCGGGCCTGCTTGTCATTAATCCACCCTTTGGCTTTGCCGAACAGATGGTGGCTATCGGCGAGAGTCTGCGAGCGCCGCTCGCTGCCCAGCTAAGAGTCAGCTGGCTTTCGGGTGGGCCCTAGTCCCATCGAGCGCGCGTCTCGAGATCAGCTGAGTCGCACAAAAGTAGCCGCTATTCGCTCCAGACTTCAAGATTGCCGTCGCGAATGATGCGCCTTGAAGCTCGCAACTCCCCTAGTTTACTGAGACCAGTTTCGTTCAAGAGTGCGTTCATTTTTCCGCGATCCGGCCTCGGTGCTTGATCAAGTACGGCATGGATCTTTTGCAGGAGGAAAAGCCTGTAGGGCATCACCGCAACGCGAATGGGGTACCCACGCCAAATGAATTCCACCTGGCCTATGACACGATCCTGGCGGCGCGGGAGTCCATTCGTTCCTGCCTCAATTTGCGGGTGTGTGGTTAGCCATTTATTGGTGAAGCCCACAAATGCCTCGATTTCAGGTAGATAGTCCTTTGCTATATACCGCAGAAGCTGCTTCAGACCTTCCGGAACACCATCGTTCTTAAACAGCCCCGGATCAGCTCCGGCATACTCGCCGCTGTCGAGGTCTGGTGCATTCATACGCTCTACCCAGCGCCAGACCCGATGCGCACCGGATTTCATCAATTGAGCGGGAAAGGGATCACGACCAAGATGTGCATAAAGTGGAGCAATTAGGCCATAATCGCCAATTGTCGGGCGGCCACCGAGCAGGTAAGGCGAGTCCTGAAAATGCGTGTTTAGGAGATGCAGAAACTCACTATAGGATTCCTCAATTGCCGGTGCTGTTTGTGCGCTTACGCCAAAGCTGGACATGGCCTTGCGCATGCGTTGGCTTGCCATCGCAAAGATATTACTTCTTTCCTCGAAGGTAGCGTTCGGTGGCGCCAACGCTGCCGGAAAGTCTTGCGATAGAAATGGCATGTTGGCGTCGTCGAAGTTCCAACGATAATGCATGGCTGGTCGCAACAGACCTTCTCCGCCAAAGAGCTCAAATATTTGGCCAACCAGCCGGTGCAGGGCAGTTGTCGGCCTAGCCGGATAGGGCACCGTGCCGCCGGCTTCAAAATATTCGATGATCTCTGAACTGTCCTGCACGAGCGTGCCATCTGGGCATTCTAGTACGGGAATGATCCATCGTCCGATCTTGGGCAATATTGAATTGCGAAAGTGTGGATCGCCCGCAGCCATGTTTTCAAAACTAATGTGCTGCTTGATGAGATAGCTACGCGCCTTGCCGGTATAGAGCGACGCGGGAGTGCCGAACAGGCGGTAAGTCATGGTGTGAAGGAACCTCCGTCCGGGTAAAGTCCAAGCTCTATTCGTACCAGTTTTGGCGTTGATGCCTAATCCTAACCTAGCGTCAGGGCTGGCGAAGCGTTTCGATATCATCTGGCAGAAACGCAAAGTTTTTGCCAATGGGGCCATTTAAGGTAATCGGCGTATTTTAAAATGACACTATGCATGCCAATATATTTTTGAGACGCAAGCGTCAAGGAGGCCATTCATGGGCTACTCACATCCCGCAGAGCAGGACTTTAATGGTTACATTGGACAAACCGTTGCCGAGTCCACGCCCGCCTGGCCCGAACGGAAGTTTAAGCCGGGAGCTCCTAATGTAGTTCTTGTCGTACTCGACGATACTGGATTCGCGCATCTCGGTTGCTTTGGGTCTACAATTGCCACCCCACACCTAACGAGGCTTCGCCTCAGACCGACGAGGCTTAGGATAAGATAATGAGGAGTGAGGCCCAGGTCGAGCCTGCAGGG
>JBMFWV010000172.1:0-4328 GCA_049964915.1 Rhizomicrobium sp. | reverse complement strand
CAAAAAGATCAACGTGATCAAGGAAGTCCGTGCCATCACGGGGCTTGGCCTCAAGGAAGCTAAGGACTTGGTGGAAGGGGCTCCGAAGGACGTCAAGGCCGATGTCTCCAAGGACGAGGCCGCCAAACTCAAGAAGCAGCTCGAAGACGCTGGTGCGAAGGTCGAGCTGAAGTAAGGAGGCGTCGCCGGTTGAACTACGGCGTGCGCGTACATATTTGCTACACCCACCCCCTCCGGCGGCGAGAGCTTCCGGAGGGACGGTGGCTTTCGCTCTTTTGGGCGCTCTACAGATTTCGGGCCGAGGCGCCATGGTGCCAACGGACCGCAACACGCACTGGAACTTGGCAAGGGATCGCGGGATGACGCTTTCATTCACCGGACGCAAAAGGCTTCGCAAATATTTCGGCTCCCTCACCGAGGTCGCGCAAATGCCGAACCTCATTGAGGTGCAGAAGACCTCGTATGATCAGTTTCTTCAGGTCGACAAACTGGCGGACAATACCCGCCTGGATGAGGGGCTGCAGGCAGTCTTTGCGAGCGTTTTTCCGATCAAGGATTTTTCCGAGCACTCGCTGCTTGAATATGTGGACTATCATTTCGAAGAGCCCAAATACGATGTCGAGGAGTGCCAGCAGCGCTCGATGACTTACGCCGCACCTCTGAAGGTGACGTTGCGACTGATCGTGTTCGATGTTGACCCCGAGACCGGGGCAAAGTCGGTCAAGGATATCAAGGAACAAGATGTCTATATGGGCGACATCCCGTTCATGACGGAAAACGGTACATTCATTGTAAATGGTACCGAGCGAGTAATTGTAAGCCAGATGCACCGCAGCCCAGGTGTTTTCTTCGATCATGACAAGGGTAAGACACATTCCAGCGGCAAATTGCTTTTTGCAGCCCGCGTGATCCCGTACCGCGGTTCGTGGTTGGATTTTGAGTTCGATGCAAAGGACATTATCCATGTGCGCATCGACCGCCGCCGAAAGCTGCCGGCGACGGCGCTGCTCTATGCCCTGGGCATGGATCAGGAGAACATCCTCGATTATTTCTATTCAAAGATAGCCTTCAAGCGTACCAAAGATGGCTGGCTCACTCCCCTGGAGCCAGGCTGGATGCGTAACGCAAAGGCAACGACCGACTGGACAAATCCCAAGACCGGCGAAGTGCTGGCCGAGGCCGGCACTAAGATTACGGCTCGCACTCTTCGCAAGTGGGGCGAGGAAGGGATCAAGAGCGTTATGGTCGGCGATGAAGAGCTGATCGGGCGTTATTCTGCTCTCGACATGGTCAACGTTGAGACTGGAGAAATCTATGTTGAAGCCGGTGATGAACTGACGCAAGCCGGGCTCAACACCTTACGCGAGTCAGGGTTCAATGAAATCGATGTGATCAACGTCGATGGTGTCACCATTGGTGCCTATATTCGCAACACGATGGCAGTCGACAAGAATCACAGTCGTGAACAGGCATTGATCGATATCTATCGTGTCATGCGTCCTGGCGAGCCGCCGACGCTCGACACCGCGGAAACCTTGTTCAACCAGCTGTTCTTTGACTCGGAGCGCTATGATCTTTCCAGCGTTGGCCGCGTAAAGATGAATATGCGCCTCAGCCTGGATGCCCCTGACACGATGCGTGTCCTGCGCAAAGACGACATCCTCGCCATAGTCAAGGCGCTAGCGGATCTGCGCGATGGTCGCGGCGAAGTTGACGACATCGACAATCTTGGTAATCGCCGCGTCCGTTCGGTTGGCGAACTGATGGAAAATCAGTTCCGAGTAGGCCTATTGCGCATGGAACGGGCTATCAAGGAGCGCATGAGCGCGGTTGATATCGACACCGTGATGCCGCATGACCTGATCAATGCCAAGCCTGTGGCAGCGGCGGTGCGCGAGTTTTTTGGTTCGTCGCAGCTCTCCCAGTTTATGGATCAGACCAATCCTCTGTCGGAGGTCACGCACAAGCGGCGTATGTCGGCGCTGGGGCCTGGCGGTTTGACGCGTGAGCGCGCTGGGTTCGAAGTGCGAGACGTGCACCCGACGCATTATGGCCGCATCTGCCCAATTGAGACGCCCGAAGGGCCGAATATCGGCCTCATCAATTCCCTGGCCACCTATGCTCGGGTAAATAAATACGGCTTTATTGAAAGCCCTTACCGCAAAGTTTCCGACAAGCGCGTGACTGACGAGGTGATCTACCTGTCGGCCATGGAGGAAGCGAAGTACACGATTGCCCAGGCCAATGCGACCATCGACAGCAAGGGTCGATTGGTTGATGAGCTGGTCTCCTGCCGGCGTGGCGGGAATTTCGTGATGACCACGCCTGACCAGGTCGAATTCATTGACGTATCGCCCAAGCAGTTAGTGTCGGTCGCGGCGGCATTGGTCCCCTTCCTCGAGAACGACGACGCAAACCGCGCGCTGATGGGCTCCAACATGCAGCGCCAGGCGGTTCCGCTTCTGCAGCCAGAGGCTCCTCTGGTGGGAACCGGCATGGAGGACGTAGTAGCACGCGACTCTGGTTCTGCTATTGCCGCCCGTCGCTCCGGCGTTGTTGATCAGGTTGACGCTACCCGTATCGTGGTGCGCGCCACCGAAGAGGCGGATCCCACCAAGCCTGGAATTGACATCTATCGCCTCAAGAAATTCCAGCGCTCCAATCAGTCAACTTGCATCAATCAGCGCCCTCTGGTGAAGGTTGGTGATCAGGTGGCCAAGGGTGACATCATTGCGGATGGTCCCTCCACGCAGCTGGGGGATCTTGCCTTAGGCAAGAACGTACTCGTCGCCTTTATGCCGTGGAATGGCTACAATTTCGAGGACTCTATCCTCATCTCCGAACGCATCGTGCGCGACGATGTCTTCACCTCGATCCATATCGAGGAATTCGAAACTATGGCGCGTGATACCAAGCTCGGGCCAGAGGAAATCACCCGGGATATTCCCAATGTCGGTGAGGAAAGCCTGAAAAACCTCGACGAGGCGGGTATCGTTTACATCGGCGCGGAGGTCAATGCCGGAGACATCCTTGTGGGTAAGGTAACGCCCAAGGGCGAGACCCCGATGACACCGGAGGAAAAGCTGCTGCGCGCGATCTTCGGCGAGAAGGCAGCTGATGTGCGTGACACGTCTTTGCGGGTGCCGCCCGGTGTCACCGGCACGATTGTTGAAGTACGCGTCTTCAACCGGCATGGCGTTGACAAGGACCAACGTGCACTTGCGATCGAGCGGGCTGAAGAAGAACGCCTTGCCGAAGACCGTGATGACGAGCTGGTCATCCTGGAGCGCAACATTTTCTCGCGCCTTTCGGAGATCTTGTTGGGCAAGACCGCTGCGTCAGGTCCCAAGGGGCTCGCTCCGGAAACCAAGATCGTGCAAAGCGTACTGGATGCGATCCCGCGCCATCAGTGGTGGCAGATCGGATTGCGCAATGACAAGGCGATGGCAGAGATTGAGGCTTTGCGCAGGCAGTATGATGATGCCAAGCAACTCCTCGATAAGCGTTTCGCCGATAAGGTCGAGAAGCTGCGCCGGGGTGATGAATTGGCTCCCGGTGTCATGAAGATGGTCAAGGTGTTTGTCGCGGTGAAGCGCAAGCTGCAGCCCGGTGACAAAATGGCTGGCCGTCATGGCAACAAGGGCGTTATCAGTCGGATTCTGCCGATTGAGGATATGCCCTATCTGGAAGATGGCACGTCGGTTGATATCGTGCTCAATCCGCTGGGCGTGCCGTCCCGCATGAATGTGGGCCAGATTCTTGAGACCCATTTGGGTTGGGCCTGTGCCGGTCTCGGACGTCAGATCGGTGATGTCGTCGACCGCGTCAAGCGGGAGAAACGAGCGGAGCCGCTGCGCCACGCACTGAAAGAAGTGTATGGCGATGATGCTCGTCTGCGCGAATTGGACGACGAGGGACTGTTGGAGCTTGGTCAAAACCTGCGCGCAGGTGTTCCGATTGCCACGCCAGTGTTCGACGGGGCCAAGGAGCGGGATATCGTGGATATGCTCAGCCAGGCCGGTCTCAACGAGAGTGGTCAGGTCACGCTCTACGATGGACGTACTGGCGATGCATTCCGGCGACAGGTGACAGTCGGTTACATCTATATGCTGAAACTGCATCACCTTGTTGATGACAAGATCCACGCGCGCTCGATAGGACCCTATTCGCTGGTGACGCAACAGCCGCTGGGTGGCAAGGCCCAGTTTGGCGGCCAACGCTTCGGTGAAATGGAAGTGTGGGCGCTTGAGGCCTACGGTGCGGCTTACACTCTGCAGGAGATCTTGACGGTTAAGTCCGATGACGTTGCCGGACGTACCAAGGTCTAC
>JBMFWV010000171.1:0-4335 GCA_049964915.1 Rhizomicrobium sp. | reverse complement strand
TAATAGCTCTGCTCGGTAACGCCGATCCGACGGCATGCATCCGCAACCGTCCCGCCCTGCGCCAGCACAATCTCAGCCTCGCGCAACTTGCCGATGATCTCTTCCGGCTTGTGATTCCTCGCCATCCCAGTCCTCCTACAGGCCAAAATCTAAAACAGATCCCGGACCACTCAGAAGGGGGCAGATCACGGCGTAGTTTGGAGCTCAATCAGATATAATATAACATCTGCACAGATCACACACTAAGGTTGAAATGGCCACAAAAATGGGCGCTCCGAAAATCGTCGTTGGTGCAACTTTCCAACCCCTCTACGCACAAGTCAAAGCCCTTCTGATCCGGCGCATCGCCTCGGGAGAGTGGAAGCCAGGCATGATGATCCCGAATGAATTTCAACTCGCGAGTGAGTTCAATGTCAGCCAGGGAACAATGCGCAAGGCTCTGAACGCACTCGAAACCTCAGGTCTTATAGTCCGCCATCAGGGTCGTGGTACTTATGTAGCCCAGCATACGCGGGAGCGATCGTTATTTCATTTCTTCCGAATCGTTGGACTCGACGATCATCGCTGCGAGCCATGGAGCCGCGCTCTCGGTCAAAAGACGATGAGAGCCTCGCTTGAAGTTGCCCGGCATCTCAGCATCGAGAAGGGCGCACCTCTTCACGTGATCAGCCGTATTCGTACGCTCGACAAAATTCCAGCTATCCTTGAAAAGATCTTTATTCCCGAAAGGATGATGCCCGATCTGATTGTCGATATCGGGTCAGAAATGATCGATGAGATGTATGTGATCTACCAGGAACGCTACAACGTATCGATTGCACATGCGAGTGAACGTCTGGCAGCCGTAGCGGCCACCGCGGAAGACGCTTCACATCTTGATGTTGCAGAGAAGACGCCCCTTCTCGAAATCACCCGCGTTGCTCGAGATCTTTCCGACGTGCCTGTGGAGTTGCGGATCTCACGCTGCCGTACCGACTCGTTCCGCTATATGGCTGAACTAAAATAACCTGTGAGAATTCAAGGTAGGAGTACAATCTTCGCGGCAGCGATCTCGGCTTTTTCAAGCGCAGCAAACGCTTTGGCGCCTTCCTCAAGACTCATGTCGGCAACCCAGTCAAGCGGACCGAAGGCGCCGATCTCGAGCATCGCCACGACCTCGCGGAAGTCTGAGTCAGTGTAGCAGTAGGTTCCGCGAAATGTAATTTCTTGCAGGGTAATGCGCCGAATATCAAGCCCACCCTGGCCCGGCAGGAGGCCGATATGGACGACCACCCCGCCCGGCTTCACCAACCTACAGGCTGCTTCACGGGTGGTGCTGGCACCGACCGCATCTATGATCAAATCCACACTACCGGCCTCCGGTTCGGCATCACCGCCCGGCGCATACGGTGTCACCGGCAAGGACGAGGCCGCCAGACGGCGCGCCGGATGCGGCTCGGCAAGATCAATCCGCCTGGCACCGAAGCAATGCAAAGAGAGAGCGGCGCCAACCCCGATTGCGCCGCCGCCGAGCACGCAACACCGCGCAGCAGGAAGCGCCTCATGAAGATGAGCGATTCCCGCGCGAACGGCGTGCCAGGAGACCGCCAGCGGCTCGGCGAGCGCAGCAATCCGAAACGTCATGCGCTCGGGAATCGAATGCAGGTTCGTCTCCGGAATGCGAACAAACTCGGCGAAAGCCCCCTCGCGGGGCGGCATCGATATGATTTGTCGATCCGCACAAAGATGGCTTCGTCCATCTCTGCACATCGGGCAGATGCCACAGGTTACCAGCGGATTGATGGTCACGCGTTCACCCTTGCGTGGTCCATCCGCAATCCAGCCGGCGGCCTCGTGTCCGAGGATCAATGGTGGTGGACGCCTCTCGTCATGGCCATGATAAGCATGCATATCCGACCCACAAATCCCGACCGCCGCAACACGTACGATCACCTCTCCAGGACCCGCGACTGGCCTCGGCAACTCTTCGAGCCGGATCCGTCCCGGGCCTCGATAGACAAGGGCTTTCATGAAGATCTCCTATTTCGCGGTATAGCCGCCATCGACATTAAGTGTCTGCCCGGTCACGTAACTGGACGCTTCCGACGCGAGGAAGACCACGGGCCCAAACAGATCGGAGAGTTCTCCATTGCGACCAATCGCCGTCTGCTTTGCGTGCCTGGCCACGAGTTCGGGATCCTTGAAGACCGCCGCTGTCAGTTCGGTCGGGAAGAAGCCGGGTGCGATCGCATTGCAGGTGATCCCGTAGGGAGACCAACGCTCCGCAATTGCACGGGTCAGCTGAACGATGCCTCCCTTCGCCGCTCCGTAGGGCGCTGAGTTCGGAAACGCACGCTGCGACTGCAGTGAAGCGATGTTGATGATCCGCCCGAACCGACGCTCAGCCATCTGCGGCGCGAGAAGCTGCACGAGGCGGAACGGCGCGCGCAGATGAATCGCCATATGGCGATCAAATGCGTCGGCCGTCACGTCCTCAAACTGCTGACGGAGATTGATGCCGGCGGCGTTCACCAAAATGTCTACCGGGTGGCCAAGGGCGGCAGCAACGCGATCGGGCCCACTAGGTTCGGCCAGATCTGCTTCGATCACCGAGACATCAATCTGCGCCTGTTTCAGCAGCCGTTCCGCTGCGTCAAGGGCGGGACGGCGTCGAGCCACAAGTACCGTGCGCGCGCCCTGGCGACCCAGGGCCTCGGCAAAGGCCAAACCGAGGCCGGAATTGCCGCCAGTGATCAGCGCAGCCCGGCTCGTCAGCGAAAATAGCCGGTCGAGTTGTCCCATCGCTCATTCACTCACCGGCAGACCAAGATCGGCGCTGCTTTCGGGGGCGTATTTGCGTACCCGCAGATCGGCAGTGCGTGCGTGCGCCTCCATCCCTTCCAACCGTGAGATCCGCGCGGTCATCTCGCCGACGCGGACGCTGGCAGTACGATCCATTCGTTGCCAGGTTAGCGGCTTCAGGAATTTGTGTACCGACAATCCAGCCGAATAGCGCGCCGCAAATTTGGTCGGCAAAATATGATTCGGTCCAGATGCCTTGTCGCCGTAGGCAACGGTGCTTTCCTCACCCAGGAACAGCGATCCGTAATTCACAAGATGCTCTAGCCACCACTCCGGATCTACACAGTGAATTTCGAGGTGCTCACTGGCATATCGATCTGAAACACCGACAAGTTCCTCGTTCGTGTCGCAAAGGACAACTTCGCCATAATCTCTCCAGGCCGCCGAGGCGGCATCATGAGCAGTGGGCGGAAGAGCCTCGATCAGTTCGGGCACCCGCGCCATAACCGCATCAGCAATGCGCTTAGACGACGTAAATAGCCACGCTGGACTCTCATGGCCGTGCTCCGCCTGCCCTACAAGATCGGCCGCGACAATCTCGGCGTCAGCTGAATCGTCGGCAATGACAGCAACCTCGGACGGGCCCGCAAACACGTCAATGCCGACTTTGCCAAACAGAAGTCGCTTCGCCTCTGCCACAAACTTATTACCCGGACCGACGATTACGTCGGCCGCCTTGCCGGTGAACAGTCCATAAGCCATCGCGGCAATGGCCTGCACGCCGCCGAGCGTCATAACCATGTCCGCACCTGCCGCCTTCAGTGCGTACAGGACGCAAGGGTGTACGGCCTCACCCCGAAACGGAGCTGAGCATGCAATAACTGTTGCAACGCCGGCGGCACGAGCCGTGGCCACAGACATATATGCCGAGGCGATATGCGCGTAACGCCCCGTTGGCACATAGCAACCAGCGACCGACACCGGCACCATCTTTTGCCCAGCCACAAGGCCGGGCATCAGCTGAACTTCGAAGTCGCGCACCGATCCCCGTTGCGCATCGGCGAACCGCCTCACATTTGCAACAGCGGCATCAATATCCGCACGAACGGAGGAACTCACCGACGCGATGCGCGCCTCGATTGCTTCAGAGTCCATAATGATCGGCCCTGACCACCGGTCAAGGTCGTTCGCGTAGCGGCGAACAACATCTTCACCACCGGCCTCAATCGCCGCAATCATATCCGACGCGATACGTCGTGCCGTTCCCGTCTCCGTTTCCGGGGTTTTGCTCGCGCGCTTTAGATAGGTTGTTGTCATCTGGTGTTCCTCGTCAGTCATGGATTCAGTAAATCAATCGCCGGTGCTGAGGGAGATTTCTTCGGTAATATCGAGAGACCGCCCGACGGGTTCCCACTTAATTAGAAGAGCGGAAATCAATCCCAACAACGGCGCCAGCACCAGGACAAGCATCATGGACCGAAGACCAGGGCTGTTCAACGCTTTGGGATAGTAATGAGGGCGAGCAGGTGATCGAGTCCGGCGAGAGCTGCGCGG
>JBMFWV010000170.1:0-4386 GCA_049964915.1 Rhizomicrobium sp. | reverse complement strand
CAAGCTCACAATCATCGATAGGCGGCCTTCGCCGGAACGATACTGCGAACCCTGGCTTTGGGCAGAAAATCATGGTTGTTCGCGGGTTCCGACCGCGGTGGAGAGAGGGCCGCCATGATGTACAGCCTGATCACGACGGCAAAGATGAACAATGTCGATCCGCAGGCTTGGCTCGCCGACATCCTCGCGCGCATCGCCAGCCATCCGGTCCACCGGATCGAGGAACTGATGCCCTGGAACTGGACGGAACGGTCTGCCAAACTGGCGGCATGAGCCCGACCAGTAAGGCGCCCCCGAGCGATACCTCCGCCGCGGACAGCTTCAACCAGATCTGCAAAGTCCGCATCCACCTGCTGGACACCGATCCGATAATTTGGCGCGAAGTGGAGGTGCCGACCTCGATCACGCTCAAGGTGCTGCACGACATTATCCAGATCACCATGGGCTGGTTCGACTACCACCTTTGGGAGTTCACGATCGGCGGCCAGACCTATGGGTTGTCGACGGAGGAGGACTGGGGCGTGGCACCCCGCCTCCAGGCGATCAAGGTCCGCCTGCGCGACGTGCTCGCACCACGCAAGACCACGATCGACTACATGTATGACTTCGGCGATTCCTGGGCGCACCGTATCGTTCCGGCGAAGGCCGCCTATCGATGATTGTGAGCTTGCGCTCATAAGTGTGCTTGTAAGAGCGACGCTATGAGCGGGAGTTTGGATGGAGATTATCACGGGAATTGAGCGCCGACGTCGTTGGCGGGATGAGGACAAGCTTCGGATTGTAGCGGAAGCTGAAGCGCCGGGGGCGGTGTTTGCGGAAGTTGCACGACGGCATGACATATCGCGTGGTCAGCTGTGGAGCTGGCGCCGCCTGGTGCGTTCTGGCGAATTGAGTTTGGTTTCGGCACCTACGGAATTCCTGCCGGTTCATGTGGTGCCGGAGCTATCGGCAGCCGCGATGATTGGGGGGCCTGAGGATGCGGCTCGGGCATCTGGGTCAAAGGCGGAGCAAAACCAGGGTCGGATCGAGGTTCGCCTGGCTGGCGGTGCGCAGGTCGTGATCGAAGGGATGGTGGCGCCTGCGGTAATAACGGCGACGCTTAAGGCGCTGGGATGATTCCTTTTGGAGCACGTGTGTGGATTGCCCTGGGTCATACGGACATGCGGCGCGGCATGCAGGGTTTGGCGCTATTGGTCGAGCAAGGGTTGAAGCGGGATCCACACGGCGGAGATTTGTTCGTATTCCGTGGAAGGTCGGGATCGCTGGTGAAGATCATCTGGCATGACGGTGTGGGGATGTCGCTATATTCGAAGCGACTGGAGAAGGGATATTTCCCGTGGCCGTCAGCGAGTGAAGGGGTGGTTGCGTTGACGAGTTCGCAGCTAGCCTGCCTGCTGGAAGGCGTTGACTGGCGCAATCCGCGCTATTCTTGGCGGCCAGCGAGTGTCGGGTGAAGGCTGTGGATTTTATCGGCTGAATTGCATTTTGCCTCTTCAAATCGTGGAGTTTTTGTGATTCTCTCAGGGGCGTGGAGAACCCCGGAACGACCCTTCCGAACGACGTTGAGGCGCTGAAAGCGCTGGTTCTGGCTTGCACGGAGCAGACGCGGGCTGCCATTTGCAGGGCCGACGAGGCGGAAGCCCAACTGGCCGATGCGCGTGCCCGGGAGAGTGCGACCGAGGCGTTGATTGCGCATCTGAAGCTGCAGATTGCCCGTCTGCGGCGTGAGCAATTCGGCGCCAGCGCCGAGCGCAGCCGCCGTCTACTCGATCAGCTGGAGCTGCAGCTCGAGGATATCGAAGCCGATGCCAGTGAGGACGGGTTAGCCGCCGAAGCCGCGGCGGCAAAGACGATGCGCGTTGGTGGTTTTGAGCGCAAGCGGCCGGTGAGAAAACCCTTTCCCGAACACCTACCGCGCGAGCGTGTGGTGATCGAGCCCCCCTGCGCCTGCCCTGCCTGTGGCAGCACCAGGCTGTCGAAGATGGGAGAGGATATCACCGAGACACTGGAGGTGATGCCTCGGCAGTGGAAGGTGATCCAGACGGTGCGACAGAAATTCTCCTGCCGGGCCTGCGAGGCGGTTGCGCAGCCGCCAGCACCGTTCCATGTCGTTCCTCGCGGGTGGGCGGGGGCAAGCTTCCTCGCAATGCTTTTGTTCGAGAAGTATGGCCAGCACCAGCCACTCAATCGCCAAGCCGAGCGGTTTGCCCGCGAGGGTGTTCCTCTCAGCGTCTCGACCCTGGCCGATCAGGTCGGGGCGGCATGTCATGCCCTGATGCCGCTTTACCGGCTGATCGAAGCCCATGTTCATGCGGCCGCACGTCTACATGGCGACGATACCACCGTGCCGGTCATGGCGCGCGGCAAGACCGCGACGGCGCGGCTATGGGTCTATGTGCGGGACGACCGGCCCTTCGGTGGCTCCGATCCCCCGGCGGCACTGTTCCATTATTCGCGGGACCGGCGTGGTGAACATCCACAGTTCCATCTTGCCGATTGGTCGGGCATCCTCCAGGCCGATGCTTATGGCGGTTATGGCGAACTATACAAGAATGACCGCATGCCAGCACCGGCGCGGGAGGCCGGTTGCTATGCTCATGCCCGGCGGAAATTCTACGAACTGGCCGATATCGGTGCGGCAGCACGCAGGAAGAGCTCTGGGCGACAAGCCGCCCCGGTCTATCCGACCGCGCTCGAAGCCGTGCGGCGGCTTGATGCTCTGTTTGAGGTCGAGCGGACCATCAACGGTAAGTCGGCCGCCGAACGGCTGGCTGTGCGGCAGGATCTCAGCGCGCCGCTGGTTGCTGAGCTCTATGCCTGGCTGAATGATCAGATCGCTCGGCTGTCGCGCCACCATGATCTAGCCAAAGCCATCAACTACATACTTCGCCGCTGGGCTGCCTTCACCCACTTCCTTGAAGATGGCCGGGTCTGCCTGAGCAACAACGCGGCTGAACGCGCCCTGCGTTGTGTGCCCCTTGGCAGGAAGGCTTGGCTGTTCTGCGGCTCGGACCGCGGCGGTGAACGGGCTGCTATCCTCTACACCCTGGTCCAAACCGCCCGTCTCAATGATGTGGATCCGCAAGCATGGCTCGGCGACGTGCTCGCAAGGATAAACAATCAGCCCGCCAGACGCATCAACGAGTTGTTACCCTGGAACTGCGCCAGCAAAGTGCCAGCAAGTGTGACGCAAGAGGTTGGACGTGTCTGAAGAGACCGTGCTTCGGGAGAAGCTGCGAAAGATCGAGGCATTGTTCGCCGGAGCGGGAACGGTCGGCGAACGCATAGCGGCCGAGGCCGCACTCGGGCGCGTTCATGCCCGGCTGGCGGAACTTCAGGGCCGGGACAAAGCAGTTGAGATGCAGTTTTCTCTGCGCGACCAATGGTCACGCCGATTGTTCCTGGCGTTGTGTCGGCGTTATGGACTGAAGCCATACCGCCTTTATCGGCAACGCCTGACTACCGTTATGTTGCGGGTGCCGCAGACATTTGTCGATCAAGTGCTGTGGCCAGAATTCCAGGAACTCAATGGCGCGTTGATACAATACCTTAACAACGTCACAGATCGCGTCATCCGTGAAGAGGTTCATCGCGACACAAGTGAAGCAACTGAAATCACCCATGCCCTACCTTCAAAATAATCAAACCAAGCCAATCGCCACAGCCGAACCCTCTCACAACTCAACAGAATAAAACGCCCGCGGTTCACGCCGGATGGTTACGAGGAAGACATGGGTGCGGCGGTAGCAATGGCGTGCGCGTGCGCTTATGGAAATGTGAGTTGCAAACCCTGGCCGACGAACTCGGCATCGTGATCACCGTTTGTCATTTGCCACCGGGTACCAGCAAGTGGAACCGCGTCGAGCACAAGCTGTTTGCATTCATCACCCAGAACTGGCGCGGCAAGCCTTTGGTCAGCCATGAAGTCATCGTCCAACTCATTGCGAACACAACCACCAAGACCGGCCTCAGCGTGGCATGCCGAATCGATCATGGCGAATACGAAAAAGGTATCAAAATTACCGACGATGAAATGTATCCATCCGGTGAGGACCGCGGCCTGATAGCGGCGCGGCGTTTGCGGATCTCTGGGGTGGGGTTATCAGGCGGCCTGTGCGACTGGGTTGTGGTTTTGCGGCGCGATCCAGTTCCAGGGCATCAGTTCCTCGATCTGGTGGACCGGATGGCTGGCGATGCGCGCGAGGATGTCGGCGAGCCAAGCCTGCGGATCGACATTGTTCATTTTTGCGGATGTGATCAGGCTGTACATCATGGCGGCCCTCTCTCCACCGCGGTCGGAACCCGCGAACAACCATGATTTTCTGCCCAGAGCCAGGGTTCGCAGGGCACGCTCTGCCGCGTTATTGGTGAGGCAAATCCGCCCGT
>JBMFWV010000169.1:0-4574 GCA_049964915.1 Rhizomicrobium sp. | reverse complement strand
CCGCGTAGGGGCACTCCGGTTTCGCGATGAGAATGGCGTTTTCCAGCGTGCACCCGAAGACGGGCGGCGGACGGCGCCGCCGCTGGTTGAGCTCGGCCATTTACTAAGCGCCTCACGTGCCGTTGAGACCAACAAGGAGACGCGCGCGGACCTTGACTACTTGCGGGGGCGCGGCACGTCTTTGGGGGGGCTGCGCCCCAAATGTACCGTCGTCGATGAAGACGGGATGCTCGCCATCGGCAAATTTCCCAGCATCACGGATGAACGATCCATCACGAAGGGTGAGGTTCTCGCACTCCGCCTTGCCAGGGAAGCGCGTATCAACGCCGCTGACGCCCGAATCGTAGACAGCGACGGATCGCCGGTTGCCCTGATCCGGCGGTTTGATCGTCGTGGCAATGGCCAGCGGATTATGTATCTCTCCGCCGCCACCATGCTCGGCGTTGAGGCGATGGAACCGGAAGAGCACACCTACACCGAGATCGTGAATGCGATCCGCATCCATGGCGCGGACGCACAGGCCGACATAGAGGAATTGTGGCGGCGCATGGCCTTCTCGATCCTCATCACGAATGTTGACGATCATCTGCGCAACCACGGTTTCCTCCATGAGGACCGGCAACTATGGCGGCTTTCGCCAGCCTTTGACGTCAATCCATCGCCGGAACGCGTCCGCGAACTCAAGACCTGGATATCCGAAGAAACCGGGCCCGAAATGCGCATTGACGCGCTCATGTCTGTCATTGCCTATTTTCGCATCACACGGACGCGGGCCGGAGAAATATTGAGTGAGGTGGAACACGCTGTGTCACGATGGCGTGACGTGGGTCACGAGATTGGTATGACAAATGATGAATTGGAGGCGTTTGCTGATGCATTCGAGCACTCCGAGCGATCTAACGTGAAACGCTTCCTGTAGCTCGGATTACATTCTCGCCCATGAGAACAAGAATATTGTTGGGCTTTTTTCCTGGCCCTGGCTGCTGGAACATCAGTCCTTCCCTGAAAGGGCTGAAAGGACATGGTGGCAGCTTGAAAAATGATGTCGGGCGCCGCCGTCAATGATGAAGGCGGGTAGAAGAACCAATGGGCTTCGCAGTAGCGCAGATCTTCGAGCTGGTGTGGAGAGCAAAGACAGCGGGCCGAAAACCCCTGTGAACCAACTGGGACCCCGTCTTGAGTTGAATTCTGCGACCCGGGGACGATGACGATGGCTAAGGAGGAAAAGATGGCTGGCAGGATTATAAGCGACGGGTTGGCAACCCCGAACGTGCCAGGAGAGGTCGCTGTCAGCATCTATCTTCCGGAGGGTTACGGGGAAACACCTCAGTCCTTCTATCCCCTTTTGCTCCTTCTGCACGGTGGCGATGGGAGCGAGCAGGATCTCCTGCGCTTTGCCCAGGTCCTGGATGATGCCGTGGCTTCGGGGCGTATTCCACCACTTGTTGTGGCGATGCCAGATGCACGACGATCCCTCTATATGGATTACAGGGACGGTTCGCAGAGATGGGAAAGCTTTATTGTCGGGGATTTACTTCCCTACTTGCGAAGCACCTTGAACATATCTTCCGAGCGACGGCATACCTGCGTGGGCGGATACTCGATGGGCGGGTTGGGGAGCCTCCGCCTCGCCTTTAAGCATCCGGACATTTTTGGCACCGTGGCAAGCCTTGAACCGGCGATTGAGCCGGCCCTGTGCTGGCGTGAGGTTGGCCCGCGCGTGATGTTCTGGCGGCCAGAAGAGTTCATGGAGACGATATTCGGCGCACCAATCGATGCTGAATACTGGGCCGAAAATAACCCGGCCACGATTGCCAGACGCGATCCGTCCCATTTGCTCGATATTGGGATCTATCTTGAAGTTGGTGATCAGGACATGTTGTACCTGCATGAAGGCACCGAATTTCTGCACCGCATCCTGTTTGATGCCGGGATCAGCCATGAATACAGGCTCGTTCGTGGTGCCGAGCATGTCGGGCCGTCATTGGAAGCGCGCATGGCGGACGCACTCGGGTTCGTGGGGAGGCAGATCGTGCCCCCGAACTGGATAGATGAGAGAGTTTTGCAGGTCCGCGCGATCATGGACGCGAAAAAGCGTACCGTGGGAATTCCGTTGGATGGCGTTGACCCGCGGTGGATCCGAGGATCTTGAGGTTGATAGCGGCGAGAGCGCTACGGAGGCCCGTAACATTGAGGTCTTCAGCGACGCGATGGCGCGTTCAGCAACCGTAAGCTGTCAGGGTGATGTTCCCTGGCGACCGGCGCGGCGCCATATTCTACGCTTCCCTCAATGATAGGAGACCTGAGTTCGATAAGATCACGATCGTGAAACGGTCCAATTTCCGAAGGCCGGCACGCTTGATGTGATCAGTAGCATCAGTTCATTGAAGCAATACCGCCGGGCAAAGACGTCGTGCAGTGCTGCTCACAGTGATTGCTGCAACATCCGGCAGTCGGTCTGGCCTCAGCCGCATGCTTCAGCGCGATGAGAGGCAGGTTGGGGGAGGACAACGGTATAGCTGCAGCGTCCCGCTTATTGGAAAGCCTCTCACGGGTTCAACAGCGGGAGGCCGCCTGCTTTGAAGTCTGCAAGGTTGCAGGTCACAACCGTCATGCCATGCACCAGGGCGGTCGCCGCGATCAACGCATCGCGCTCAGGGCACGGATCTGGCACATGAAGGGACGCGCAACGGAGCGCAACAGCCGCATCTACCGGCAACGTCCGCTCCACAAATTCGGGCAAAATGTGATGATCCATCCAGGCGCGTAGTGCAGTTCCATGGGCAGGATCGCGTCGTTCGATCCGCAGTGCGCTGAGTTCAAGTTCCAAGAGGGTAACGGTGGAAAGGAAAAATGCATTGGCATCGACGTTGGAATGCCAGGCGGGAACGTTGGGGTTGGCCTTACCGTCGCCGGCTTTGCGTAGCTCGGAAATAACGTTCGTATCGAGCAGGAATATTACGGAAAATCGGCCGCACGAGGCAGTTCACGCGCGTGAGGCGGCGCAGACCCGATCTCCGCGAGACCCGGCATGGACAGGAAATCGACAATACTGCTGTCTTTGCCCACAAGGCGTTGATACGCCTTGATGCTGAGAGGCACATGGGCGGGTTTGCCACGGTCGGTGATCAACACCGGCCCCTTAGAGGCCGCTTTCTTGGCGCGGCTCGTGTCCTGATTGAACTCCCGGCTGGACAGCGTGGTGATGATCACGGCGGTGCTCCCGCTCGCTGCGGAAATATTATGTAGAAGCGTCACTACAATATATCATGCGCTGTCAGTCGGGCACATTTGGACGCGGCATGAGCTCCTCGCCCGCTTGGCTGCGGTATTCAAACGGGGAGCTGTCGGGGTGAAGTACGCCCTTGCCGCCTGCGCCGGCTCTTTGACCCTCATCCAGGTACAGGATCGGTGGGACTGCTGCCGTGATGGGTGCAAAAAAATTCAAGGGTTCTCGATCATCGTTGTGCTTGAGCTTCATGAAGCCCGTCGGCAGATGGCGGTCGAATTTGGCGCAGCACGCATGCTGTATACGCGGCTGTGTGCAAGATCGTGCCCTTGGGTGTGGATTATGTCTTCGACACCAGGGGAACTCCCGCCGTCCTGACTGCGACCATGGCCAGGTTGGACTCTAAGGTGGAATTCGGCATCGTCGGGGTTGCGCCTGCCGTAACCTTGGTTCCACGTGGCCTCATCAGCGTCATCACCATGCTTCATAAAGTGGTTGGAGCGCCACTGCGGTGGGTCCCGCTTCGACGCCTCGTCACACCCAGGGGTCGATCACGGCAAGGCCGGCAGCGGTAAAGGCGCTCGTATCGCGGGAGGCGACCGCGAAATCATGCGCCGCAGCGATGGCGGCGATATAGCCGTCGGGCGTGGGGAAGCCTTTCCCGGCCGCGCGTGCGCGAACGGCAAGATCGGCATAGCGCCGCGCCGCGCTGGTATTGAATGGCAGGATGCGGTCCGCGAACAGCTCTAGCACGCTGTTGAGCACTGCGGTCAGCCTGTCCTTCCGCCGGCCTTTGGGCAGCGCGCCGATGCCGAACATCAGCTCTGTGACGGTGATGCTGGAGATAAAGAGCGTTTCCGCCACCTGTGCGTCGAGCCAGGCGCGAACCGCCGGCGCGGGCTTCATAGCCTCGGAGACGACATTCGTGTCGAGCAGGATCATTCGAAACGCAGCGGCTCGGCCGGCTGGGTGTTGCGGGCCGGTTCGAGGACTTCGACGTCGGCGTTGGTCAGGCCGATCTTCCTGCTTATCTGCGCCAGCGCGGAGCCGAGACGCAGCCGGCCCTCCGGCCGCGCCGCAGCCTCCAGGATGGCGCGCATTTCCGCTTCCGTGCTGCGATTGTGCTGCGCCGCGCGGACTTTAAGGGCACGATGCGTCTCGTCGGAGAGGTTGCGGATGGTCACAGCGGGCATGATGGCACTAACCGTTTCATGATGGCAATGATATCTATATAACAAAGTGCTATCACCTGGCAAGGACGGAAGGGTCAGGGCGATCGGGTGAAAAAGCGCGTGACATCAAGATGATGTGCTGAATCGATAGGTCTCCACTGATTCGATTGGTG
>JBMFWV010000168.1:0-4589 GCA_049964915.1 Rhizomicrobium sp. | reverse complement strand
TCAAGCCCTTGATCCCTCAGACCCGTCGCGACAAATTGGCAGGCGATTTGGCATCCCAACTGCGCAAGTTGGGTTAGGTCACGCCCATCGCGTTCAAAGCATGGTGGGAGGTATGGTGAGACGCCTACCGGAGGAAGGTCCATGGCACGCCAGGACCAAACCGGACCGAAGCTGCTTGAGGCCTGCGGAGCAGCGAAGCTGAACGTGGGGGAAAATCGGCGATGGCGTTGACGCTGCTCGACAGTCTCTCGCTGCCGGGCGATGCCCAAAAGGCCAATGAAGATGCCTTTGCGCTTGGCTCTGCCGGTGCGGTGGTGCTCGATGGGGCGACGGGTCTTGGCGAGCCACTGTTGCCTGGAACGAGCGATGCGGCCTGGATTGCGCGCTTCGGGGCACGACGGTTGATGGCCCATCTTGACGGAGGTCTTTCTGGTCCGCTGGCTGTTGATGCCGCCCTGCGTGATGCCGCCCATTCTTTCACCGGACTGGCGCGCCGCCCTCCGCAGGCGACTTGGGAAATGCCCTTTGCGTCGATGATGTTCTGCGTGGAGGTTCCGGGCGGCATCGAGGCCCTGTGGTTTGGCGATTGTGCTGCGGTGATCGCCGCCCCCGATCAGCAGACGCAGATCGTCGGCGAAGCGCTCCAAAGCAAGGAGGCCGAGCGGGAGCGGGTGGCAATGCTGGCTGCGCGCAGCGGGATCGCGCCTACCTCAGGGCCCAGCCGGGCCGAATTTTTGCCGGCCCTGCGCGAGGCCCGCAATCGCGTCAACACGAGGGATGGCTATTATCTTTTTGGTCCGGACGAGGCCGCCCTGGGGCGGGCCAAGCTGTGCCGGCTCGCGCTGCCCAAGGGCACGCGGGTCCTGCTTGCCAGTGACGGCTTTCTTGCCCTCGTGAGCGATTATGGTCGCTATGATCTTGAGGGGCTCATCCTGTGCGCCAGTGATGGACTTGCAGGACTTGGCGCGGAATTGCGCGCGATCGAGGGGGCGGATCCCGACGGAAAGGCGTTTCCCCGTTTCAAACGCAGCGATGATGCCACCGCGCTCCTCTTTCAGCTCGATTGAGGCTTAGCCCATCGCCTGGAAAACGGTGAGCCCTCCAAGCCACATCATGCGCAGGGCGACATAGAGGATGATGATGACGCCGGCGTAGCTGAGCCAGGGATGACGGCGCAGCAAGGCGGCAATGGCCGTCGCGGCGACCCCGGTCAGGGCAATGGAGAGCAGGAGTCCGACCACCAGGACCCAAAGATGCCCCATCGCTGCTCCAGCTACCGCGAGCACATTGTCGAGCGACATCGAGATATCGGCGATGGCAATGCGAAAGATTGCCTTGCGCATCGCGGTTGGGCCCTCGAGTGCGCGCAGGGCCTCGGCCTGGCCGCTGCCCTGTTTGCGCCGCGCCGCCTGATGGGCGGCGATGTCGCGATAAAGCCGCCAGGCCACCCACATCAGAAGGACGCCACCGGCCAGCATCAGTCCCAGTATGTTGAGGACGCTGGCGGCGATAAGGGCAAGGCCGATGCGCAGCACCACTGCGAGCGACATGCCCCAGAACACCACCTTGTTGCGGCGGCTGCCGGACAGCCGTCCGGCCGCGGTGCCGATCACCACGGCGTTGTCGCCAGCAAGCACCAGATCGATCAGGATGACCTGAAAGAGGGCGGCGAGGGCTGAGGAAAAATGTCCGGGCAAGATGGCGTCAGCCTCAGATCAGGGCCAGCTGGCATGTGGGGGAAGTGACATCAAGATAGCCTCCACATTGCCTCCGGTCTTAAGGCCGAAGGTCGTGCCGCGATCATAGAGCAGGTTAAATTCGACATAGCGGCCACGCCTGACGAGCTGATGGCTGCGTTCCTCCGGGCTGAAGGGCCGGTTCATGCTCTGTCTTATGATGTGGGGATAGGTGCTGAGGAATGCCAGCCCCACCGCCTTGGTGAACGCAAAATCGGCCTCCCAATCGCCGCTCGCAAGATGGTCGAAGAAGATGCCCCCGGCCCCGCGCGGTTCGCCGCGGTGGGGAAGGTAAAAATACTCGTCGCACCAGGCCTTGAAGCGGGGATAATAGCCTGGGTCATGCTCATCGCAGGCCCGTTTAAGACCGGCGTGGAAAAAGGCAGCCGCCTCCGTGGCCTCGAACATGGGGGTCAGATCGGCCCCGCCTCCGAACCAGCCCTTGGTCGTCATGATGTGCCGCGTGTTCATGTGCACGGCTGGCACATGAGGATTTTGCATGTGAGCGACCAGCGAGATGCCGCTTGCCCAGAAACGCGGATCGTCTTCGGCGCCTGTAATCTGTCGCGCGAATTCAGGGCTGAAGCGGCCATAGACAGTCGAGACATTGACCCCGACCTTTTCAAACACCCGCCCATGCATGAGCGCCATGACCCCGCCGCCGGTGTCCTTGCCGTCCTCGGGCGCCCGTTGCCAGGGCTTGCGGACAAAGCGTCCGGGCGGCTGATCTCTCAAGGGACCTTCGAGTTCGTCTTCGAGCGCCTCGAAGGCGGTGCAGATCTGCTCACGCAAGTCCTCGAACCAGCTCTTTGCGCGCGCCTTACGGGTCTCCGGGCTGTCATTGCTCATTGTGGAAACCCCTTGGTCTGGCGCAGCGCTTCGCCCACCACCATGGCTGCAGCCTGGGCCACATTGAGCGAGCGTGTCTGAGGCCGCTGCGCAATCCTGAGTCGCGCGTGGGCTGCCGCGTGTACCGCCTCAGGGACCCCGGCGCTTTCTCGGCCGACGAGCAGAGTGTCACCTTTCGTAAAGCTGAAGTCCGTGTAGGAAAAGGGGCTGTGGGCCGTCAAGACGATGAGACGGCTGCCGCGTCCGTTGAGCGCGGCCCAGAAATGTTCCCAGGACAGGTGGCGTACGATCTCGGCAAGCCGGATGTAGTCCATGCCGGCGCGTTTCAACGCGCGATCGCTGAGGGTAAAGCCGGCCGGTTCGATGATCTCAAGGGTAATGCCAAGACAGGCCGCAAGCCGCATCAGGCTGCCGGCGTTCTGGGGGATGTCGGGCTCATAGAGGGCAAGATAAAGAGGGGCCATCCGCCTTCTCTAGCATGGCTGATGGAGATTGGAGCTCTCATGCTGGGCCGGAACCGGCAGGCAGACGGGCCGGGCGCGAATCAGGGACCGCTTTTCCGGGGCCCACTGGGCTCCCTGGGAGCAGTTGAGGCCGCTTTGGGGTCCAGTGCCCTCGGCCTCAAGGCGAGCCGGTCAGGGCTTTGTCCCTCCTTGCGGCGAAAACCCGCAACCCACAGACGGATTTGGGCTTTTCTGCGGCATCGTGCCGCAAGACCCTCCCCTGGTGACTGACTATCCTTGCTGTGACCTAGGGAGGGCGCCGGTAATCCGGGGGCGGCTGCACTCTTTCTGATTTTTTGTTATACCCGGCTCGAGCCCGTCAGAGGGTAGACCCGTGGCAGTGATGACAGCGGCCAAAGCCGATCGCCGCGATGAGCTTCTTTGCGTAACTGGCGCCCTCGCGGCGGGCGTTGCGCGTGGCATTGCGCGTGGGTCTACAACTGCCGGGGGGCGCGTGGCCGCATCTTCTGGTCGTGGTTGCTCCAGTTCGCTTTCTCCTGCGGGCAACGTCGTCGCCCGCCGTTCCATCCTGACGTTGCGTCCTTTTTCCGCTGCGGGGCGCCGTCGCGACAATAGCGCTCAGCGCCTTCGTCGCGATCAGGCATTACAACCTCGTGCGCTGACATCTAACGTTTTCTTGAATAATTCCAAATTCACGATCGGCTGAGGAGTACAGAATGGCCGGCCATTCCGACTACACACCTTCGAACGGGTTCACCCGCTGGCTCGATACGCGTCTTCCGATCATGCGCTTTGCGCATGATACGATGATCACGTTCCCGACACCGAGGAACCTCAATTTCTGGTACGCCTTCGGCGCCATCCTCACCTTCTGCCTCATGATGCAGATCATTACCGGCATTGTGCTGGCGATGCACTACATCCCGAGCGACACCATGGCGTTCGACAGTGTCGAAAAGATCATGCGTGACGTCAACTACGGTTGGCTCATGCGTTATCTGCATGCCAATGGCGCCTCGATGTTCTTCCTCGCGGTCTATGTTCACATCTTCCGCGGCCTCTATTATGGCTCCTACAAGGCGCCACGCGAGGTGCTGTGGATCCTTGGCGTGATCATCTACCTCTTGATGATGGCGACCGCCTTCCTTGGCTACGTTCTGCCCTGGGGCCAGATGTCCTTCTGGGGCGCCACCGTGATCACCAACCTGTTCTCCTCGATCGATCAGATCGTGCCGCATGCCGGCACTGCGATCACCACTTGGTTGTGGGGTGGCTATGCGGTGGGCGGTCCGACGCTGAACCGCTTCTTCTCGCTGCACTATCTGCTGCCCTTCGTCATCCTTGGTGTGGTCGGGCTGCACATCTGGGCCTTGCATGTTCCGGGCAACAACAATCCCCTCGGCATCGACGTCAAGGGACCCCAGGACACGGTGCCCTTCCATCCCTACTACACGGTGAAGGACGCGTTCTACATCTCGCTGTTTGCGCTGCTCTTTGCCTATCTGGTGTTTTTCAAGCCCAACTTCGTGGCCAATCCGGA
>JBMFWV010000167.1:0-4601 GCA_049964915.1 Rhizomicrobium sp. | reverse complement strand
CTCGCCAGAAATTATCTCGCCTCCGTTTGTCTTGTCGCCGTCGTGGTATGGTGGGCGTTATGAGTCTGGACCCTAGTAAAGATGAGGGTAGCCGCTCGCCGACCGCGCGTATTAGATATATCGAGCACGCTATCTGGATAATCCTGGCTACCAGTTTCCACGGGAAAATGGGCGGTGCGCCGCGCATAGTGCAAAAGTACCATAATGCGCGCTGTGCTTTTGGGACCTATTGATCAATATTATTTATCAAATCAATCATGTAAATTTGCTTGTTCGATCATTCCACATC
Organism: Rhizomicrobium sp.; assembly: GCA_049964915.1. Lineage (GTDB taxonomy): Bacteria > Pseudomonadota > Alphaproteobacteria > Micropepsales > Micropepsaceae > Rhizomicrobium. The sequence continues at coordinate 4,312 of JBMFWV010000167.1, read as the reverse complement.
ACGCTACTTGACCTTTTTGAGCCGTCAGCTGCCTCAGAGGTCCGTTTCCGTCATGACTGACCAGACGTTATTTCGCGGAGCCAATTCCAGGCCTTCGCAGCGGCCGCTCGCCGACACGCGCGCCCCCGCAGAAAATGACGGCGTCCTGACCTCCCCCAAGGTCTCCGACCACATTGCCAAGTCCACCTGCTACATGTGCGCCTGCCGCTGCGGGATCGATGTGCATATCCGCGATGGCAAGGTGCGCTACATCGAGGGCAACAAGGATCATCCGGTCAATCAGGGCGTGCTGTGCGGCAAGGGCAGCGCCGGGATCATGCAGCATTACAGTCCGGCCCGGCTGCACAAGCCGCTCCTGCGCACAGGTCCCCGGGGTGAAGGCGCCTTCCGCGAAATCGAATGGGATGAGGCGCTCGCCATCGCCACCGCGCGGCTCGCGGCCATCCGTGCCAGCGATCCCAAGAAGCTTGCCTTCTTCACCGGGCGCGACCAGTCGCAGGCCCTGACCAGCTGGTGGGCGAAGCAGTACGGAACCCCCAATTTTGCTGCCCATGGCGGCTTCTGTTCGGTCAACATGGCCGCCGGCGGGCTTTATTCGGTGGGCGGCTCGTTCTGGGAGTTCGGCGAGCCCGATTGGGACAATACGCGCTATTTTATGCTCTTCGGCGTTGCCGAAGACCACGATTCCAATCCGATCAAGATCGGCCTCGGCAAGCTCAAGGCCCGCGGCGTCAAGATCGTCTCCATCAATCCCTGCCGGACCGGCTATAACGCCATTGCCGATGACTGGATCGGCATCCGCCCTGGCACCGACGGACTTTTCGTCCTCGCCCTCATTCATGAACTCCTCAAGGCCGGCAAGATCGATCTGGACTATCTGAGCCGCTACACCAACGCCCCGCAGCTCGTCATCAGCGAGCCGGGCGCGGGCGATGATGGCCTCTTTGTGCGCAGTGCCGATGGCGCACCGCTAGTCTGGGACAGCCTCAGCAATGGTCCCATGGCGGCGCTGGACGGTCGGGCGAAGCCCCGACTCTCCGGCCGCTTTGAGGTCGAGGGCAGGCGTGTTGTCCCGGTGTTCCAGCTCATCGCCGAGCGTTATCTGAAGCCGGAGTATGCGCCCGAGGCGGTTGCGGAACGTTGCGCCATCCCCGCCGCAACCATCAAACGCATTGCCGCCGAACTTGCCCATGTCGCCTTCAACGAGGAAATCGAACTTCCCGTGTCCTGGACCGACTGGGCCGGACGCCAGCATGCGTCGATCAAGGGCCGGCCGGTCTCCATGCACGCCATGCGGGGCATCTCGGCGCATTCGAACGGCTTTCATACCTGCCGCGCCATTCATCTCCTCCAGGTTCTACTCGGGACCATAGAGGTGCCGGGCGGCTTTCGCTTTCGTCCGCCCTTTCCCAAACCGGTGCCACCCGCCGACAAGCCCCATGGCAAGGATGGTGGCCGACCCAATACGCCCCTGGGAGGCTCGCCGCTCGGCTTCGTCACCGCGCCGGAAGATCTTCTCATCGATGCGGCGGGACAGGCCCTGCGCATCGACAAGGCCTATTCCTGGGAGGCGCCCTTTGCCGCCCATGGGCTGATGCATCGGGTGATCCGCAATGCCTGGGCGGAGGACCCCTACAAAATCGACACGCTTTTTCTCTACATGGCCAACATGGCGTGGAATTCTTCGATGAATACCGCCGAGACCATCGCCATGCTGACCGACAGGGGCGATGATGGCGAGTACAGGATTCCCTTCATCATCTATTCGGATGCCTATCACTCCGAAACCGTGGCTTATGCCGATCTGGTGCTGCCCGATACGACCTATCTGGAGCGCTATGACTGCATCAGCCTTCTCGACCGGCCGATCTCCCATGCCGACGGCCCCGCGGATGCCATTCGCCATCCCGTGGTTGCGCCGGATCGCGATGTCCGCCCCTTTCAGAGCGTCCTCATCGATCTGGGCGCGCGCCTCAAGCTGCCGGGCTTCGTCGATGAGACGGGCGAGCCCCGCTACCGTGACTATGCCGATTACATTGCCCGCCACGAACGGGCGCCGGGCATCGGGCCCCTGGCCGGCTGGCGTGGTGCGGATGGCAAATCGGAGGGCCGGGGTGCTCCCAATCCCGATCAGCTCGCACGCTATATCGAACATGGCGGCTTCTGGCACCACACGCTCGCGCCTGATCAGCGCTTCTACAAAATGGCCAACCAGGCCTATCTCGAATTTGCCACCCATATGGGCTTTCTGGCGCGTCCCGAGCCGATCATTTTTCAGCTCTATTCGGAGCCGTTGCAGACATTCCGTCTGGCCGCCCGCGGTCACGGCAAGGTCATTCCGCCATCTTCGATGCGCGCGCGCATCGAGAGCTATTTTGATCCCTTGCCCTTCTGGTATGCGCCCTTTGAGGAGGACGGACTTGAGGAGGGCAGTTTCCCGCTTCATGCGCTGACCCAGCGGCCCATGCACATGTATCACTCCTGGGGTTCGCAGAACGCCTGGCTGCGCCAGATTACCAGCGAGAACCGGCTCTTTGTGCACCGGGCGACGGCGGCCCGTCTTGGCCTTGCCGATGACGACTGGGTCTGGATCGAAAGCCGCAGCGGCAGTGTCAAGGGTCAGATCCGTCTCATCGACGGCGTCAATCCCGACACGGTCTGGACCTGGAATGCGATCGGCAAGCGTCGCGGCACCTGGGGTCTTAAGGAAAGCGCGCCCGAAGCGAGTAAGGGCTTTCTCCTCAATCATGCCATCGCCGATTTATTGCCCGAAGATGCCGAAGGTGTTCGCCATTCCAACTCCGATCCGGTCACCGGCCAGGCGGCCTGGTTTGATCTGCGCGTGCGCCTCCGCAAATGTACGGCCGAAGAAGGCTGCTTCAGCGAGCCGGTATTTGATGCCATCCAGCGGCCGTCAGGCCTTGGACCTCTGCCCGAAAAACTTGCCTTTGGTGCGGAGTTCAAAAGGAAGTCCCGCGCATGACCTCCGTGCCCAAGACCACAGAGCGCCAGCTTGGCCTTGCCATTGATCTGGACACCTGCGTGGGCTGCCAGGCCTGCGTCACCTCCTGCAAGGAGTGGAACACCGGCGGCCACATGGCGCCTTTGACCGATCTTGATCCTTACGGCGAGAACCCTGACGGGGTCTGGTTTAACCGTGTGCACACGTACGAGCAGGAGTGGGAGGGGAAGAGCCGGACGATACATTTTCCGCGCTCCTGTCTTCATTGTGCGGAACCAGCCTGCGTCACGGTCTGTCCGACAGGGGCCTCCTACAAGCGGCAATCCGATGGCATTGTGCTGGTCGACGAAGACAAATGCATCGGCTGCAAGCTCTGCAGCTGGGCCTGCCCCTATGGCGCCCGCGAGTTTGATGAGGATGTCGGGGTGATGAAGAAGTGCACGCTCTGCGTCGACCGCATCTATAATGAGAACATTCCGCACGAAAGCCGCGTGCCGGCCTGTGTCGCGGCCTGTCCCACCGGCGCCCGGCATTTTGGTGATTTCTCTGATCCCGATTCCGCGGTTTCGGTTCTGAGCCGTGAGCGCGGCGGCGTCGAACTGATGGCGGAACTGGGCTATCAGCCGACCAATCGCTACCTGCCTCCGCGCGCCCGCTCCTGCGGGGAGGACAACATTGCTCCACTCGAAGCCGTCGGTGGCGAAGGCGGTCTCCTGGGCTGGATCGACCGGCTCCTCTCTCGGTGATTTCATGCATCCCGCCAAATCCATTGTCTTCTTCACGACGCTGAGCGGTGTGGGCTATGGCCTCCTCACGCTTCTGGGCCTCTTCGGTGTTCTGGGACTGCTGCCGGCTGGCGCAGTTTCGGGCGTGATCACCATGGCGATCTGCTTTGCGCTCATCTTCGCCGGGCTTTTGTCCTCGACCGGCCATCTCAGCCATCGTGAGCGGGCCTGGCGCGCCTTTACCCAATGGCGCTCCTCCTGGCTCTCGCGTGAAGCGGTTGCCGCGCTTCTGACCTTTGTTCCTGCCGGGCTCTTCGCGCTCGGTTGGGTCATGCTGGGTGCGGTGGCTGGATGGACAAGATGGGCCGGGGCGGTCGCGGGCCTTTGCGCACTCGTGACCATTTTTACCACGGGCATGATCTATGCCTCGCTGAAGCCCGTCAGGGAGTGGCACACGCCCTTCACCGTGCCGGGCTATCTCCTTTACGGGCTTATGTCGGGTCTTTCGTTTCTGACGGCGATCCTCGCAGGCCTTGGCCACCTGCCGGCTTTGCTGCCGCTTGTGGCCGCCCTCATCTCTGTCGTCGGCTTTCTCTGGAAGCGGGCGAGCTGGTACTACACGGCG
>JBMFWV010000166.1:0-4658 GCA_049964915.1 Rhizomicrobium sp. | reverse complement strand
CTCGGCCAGGACTGGCAACGTGCGCAAGTGCAGACCGTGCGCTGGCGGCTATTTCAGACCGCGGGCAGGATCGTCCGGCATGGCCGGCAGGTGTTCCTGAAAATCAACGCGGCCCTGCTCGAGGTGTTTACCGCGATCCGCGAACGTTGCGCGTGCTTCCTGCGGGAAGAAAGCGCGGTTCCAGAAACCTCGTAACGTCTGGCACGGCATTTTTGCCGGCCCGCGGAAGCAACAAGACGCCCCCGCCGGCGGCGTCGTGCCCGAAACACCGGGAAAATGCCCGCGCCAAACGCTGACGCCGTCATCGACAAGCACAGAGCGGCTTGCAGGACCGCTTTCAGTCTTATACCGCAACAGAGAAACAAGAAATTACCCCACCAGATCACCCCGCTGCGCCGCCAAAAATGTCAATCGCGGATTTTGGGATTTTCTTGACATGCGGTTACTCTGTGTCTTGTGCTTGACGATGAACCGACCGTCCCTGGTCCACCCGCAATAGTGGGTGAACCCGAGGAAGGCAAAGGTTTCCGGGCGCCGCTCACCGCGCTGTTTTCGGGTTATGGCCGGTAGGCGGCCAAACTCGATCAGGCGCGTCTTGTCCTCGTGGAGAGACAGGCCGAACTTGGCCAGCCGTTCCTTGAGGTCGGCCAGCATCCGCCGTGCATCCGCCGCGCTCTCGAAGCCCATCACGAAGTCATCGGCGTAATGCACGATCGAGACTCGACCGCGCGCGTTCCGATGGCGCCACTGATGGACCCAGAGATCTAGGACGTAATGCAGGAAGATATTGGCCAGCAACGGGCTGATGCCCGCTCCTTGCGGCGTTCCCCTGTCAGTCTCACGCCACTCATCGCTCTCCAGAATGCCAGCCTCGAGCCACATCCGGACCAGCCGGAGGATTCGAGGATCAGCTATTCTATGCGCCAGCATCCGCAGCAGTCACTCGTGGTCAACCGAGTCAAAGAAGCTGCGTATGTCGGCATCGAGCACCCAGTTCACGCGCTGGCTCATGATCGCCGTGTGTAACGACGCCAGAGCCTGGTGCGGGTTGCGCCCCGGCCGGAAGCCGTAGGAGAACCCCAGGAAGTCGACTTCGTAGATGGCATTCAGCACCTCGGCCGTCACGCCCTGGACAATCTTGTCTTCCAGGGTTGGAACGCCAAGTGGTCGCCGCCCGCCATCTGCCTTCGGGATATAGGCGCGCCGGACTGGCTGTGGCCGGTAGCGCCCGGTATGAAATCGTGAGCAGAGGTCCCGGAGATTGGAGTCCAGGTTCTGCTCGTAGTCCGCTACCGTTATCCCATCGACTCCCGCACTGGCCTGCCGCTTCTGTCGCCGGAACGCCCGTTCGAGCGCTTCGATGTCAATGTGATGCAGCAGGGTCGTGAACCGGGTCTGGACGGCCGAACGGGCCGCCGCGTTCACCCTTGCGAGGCTGGATGGCATGGCGACCCGGCTCTGTGTCCGGACCCTGCTCCCCTCGCGCGGGTTCCTTCCAGGCTGGCCCCTTCCCTCGGCGCATCTCGTTTCCTTCGACGGCGTCATTGGTACTATGAACCAGTCCGACTCCCGACCTCAGCTCGGATGGAGGCTCTGGTTTTCCCTCGCCTCCATCCCCCACCAAAGACCAATCTGGTGGACCCGGTCGGGCCTCTCATGTTCCGATAAATGCTTTTCATGCATGACCCGGTCTTCGACTCCGGCGAAGCGACGTCATCTCGCTTAACGATGACGCACATACTGCCTTCATGTACGAGAACACACTCGGCCTTCGCGATCTTCACCATATCGGAGCTCAATTCCGCACCCTGCATGATCCCTGTCTACACTTCAGACCCCGCGTTACCGCGACGCCCGCAAGACTCGGTTCCGGTCTGCCCGCTACGGCTTTGACCGGATGAGACTTTCACTCATAGGCATCCATCAGCTTTGCATGACGTACTCTCGGATGATGTGGAAATTGCTGTTGTGGCGTCTCCGGTCAGGGGACCATGACGGTGTCAGGCGACGAGATCAAGAGGCATTGAGGAAAGAGGTTCGCCGAGGCTCTGCCAGCCGTCGACTTTGCGCATGGTGATTTGTCCGGAGGCGAGCAATGACCAGAACAACATTGCCGCGGTTTCGGCTGAGGGGAGGACGGTCTGGGTCTTGATCCGGCGCTTGAATTCCTCGTGTAGTCGTTCAATGGAATTCGTAACCGGTATAAGATTCTTGGTGCTGATGTCCGGCCAAGTTCTTCGGGACTTGGTGTATGGTGCGACCGTCCGGGACAGAGGCACCGGGAGCACGAAGGTGCGGGCAGGCCGATGTTGTACCATGAGCTGTGAGCTCGAGTTAGTAGCTGGCCGCCTCTGCGACTCACCCGGTTGCGCCGAGAGCGCGAATCCGTAGTTGTCGTGTTGCCCGCCGCTCCCGTTGTTTTCAGCTGGCAGAGGAGGCGCAGATGCGACGCGTGCTTGCCGACCGCGGCCGCATCGGTAATCAGTTTGACGACAACGATGTCGAACATGTCGAGCACGTCGTCTTGCGCGCTCGCCTCCAGCGTGCGGACGAACGCGAGCAGCGTCGCTGTCCGCCGCTCCGCTGGCAATCGTGCCACGGCTTGCGCTTTGGCGACCGTCGCGAACCGGGCCAACGCCACGACCCGTCCGGGCGGGACGTGCGCAACGCCGGATAGGCGCAGAACCAACAACCGAACCTCATCGAGCCGGGCGACTGCGCGCGACAACTCCGCGCCTTGATCTCCTATTTTCCATTCTCATCATAGAGCACATTATTGGCCGGGCCGGTGACGTCAAGAAAGCCGATCAGCCCACGCTGCACGCGCGCGATGGCATGGTCGAGCAGCACGTAGCGGCCCGGCACTTGCGGCGTCAGCTCAATCATCGCGGCTGAGCCGGGCGGCACCGCGATCGTCTGCACCCCGCGGAGCGGCGGATCGAGCAATGCGCCGTTAGGATAGACGCGGTCCATGATCTCGCCGATGATATGGAAAGATGACATGAGATTGGGCCCGGCATCGCCGAAGAAAATCCGCACCGACTCGCCAACTTTCGCATGCAGCGGGTGCAGTTTTGTGAGCGCGCCGACAGCACCGTTCAGAAGGACATAAGTCGGGCGCTCGTCGAGCAGTTTTTCGACACTGAACTCCTGTCGTCCCAGTTTACCCATCGGCTCGGCTGTGTAGATCTCGTTCTGCATCACATAAAATTCGTGATCCACAGGCTTGAGCCCGCCCTCGGGCTCAACCAGAATCATTCCAAACATGCCGTTGGCGATATGCTCCGCCACCATCGGCGTGCCGCAGTGATAGACAAAAAGCCCAGGCACCGTCGCCTTGAAGCGGATGATCTTTTCCTTGCCGGGATCGACCTGCAACGCAAACGCGCCGCCACCTGGCGCCAGTGCGGCATGAAAGTCGACAGAGTGCATCATCGCGCTGTCGGCATCGTTTTTGAGCCGTACCTCGACCTCATCGCCGACACGCACCCGCACGAACGGTCCCGGAATCGTTCGATTAAATGTCCAGAATGGGAAGGTCACGCCATCGGCCAATCGCGCGTCAGCTTCCACCGCCTCAAGGAACACGGAGATGGTTTGCGGCCCGCGCCCCCCGATCGGCGGCGGCAAATGCGTCGGATCATGCGAGAGATCCGCCACCACCACGGCGGATTTTGCTTCTTCCGCCACGACCTTTATCTGCCCCTCCATGCCCGCTTCACGATGCCCAGGGACCGAACAGAAATAGGGGTAGGTACCCACTACGGGGGCAACGAACGTGATCGTGGTGCTGGCGCCGACCCCATTAACGCGCTGCGAGCGCACCTCGCCTTGTGGGAGAACAACGTCGATATTGTGCTGCATCCCTTCGCCGTTGATCAGCGTGATCTGCACCGTTTCACCCGCGACCGCGGTGATCTCGGGGTCGATAACGCCGTCGATGGTGCCGCCGATGCCGATGAATACCATACGCCCATTGGCGACGCCGCTGCGTAGCGTATAACGCTGCTCGGGAACCATTTTTGGCACGGCATGCGATTCATGCGCAGGCGCGGCCGTCGCCGTTGCGTTATCTCCTGCGGCAACTTTTTGCAAATACGCAATAACGTCGGCACGATCCTGGGCCGAAGGCAAGCCCGGGAACGGCATGTGATTGCCAGGCACGAATTTCTGCGGATCGGCAAGATAGGTGGCAACGTTATCGGGAGTCCACACCACGTTAGATTGGCGCATGGCATCGGAGTAGTCAAATCCCACCTCGCTCCCCGCCTTACGCCCGATAACGCCGGCGAGGGAGGGACCGATCAGTGTCTGATTCGGCGTGAGCGAATGGCAGGCCGCGCATTTTTCGAACACCTCACGCCCCTCCTCGGCATTACCAGCCGGCGACTCGGCGCGGGCGATTGTCGCGAGCAGGAGAGCGGAGATCACAAGAAGTGGCCAACTCCGACGCATCGTCTTTCCCCCTATAACGCAAAGACCTTGACAAGGTAGAGCCTTTTGAAGGTTACAATTATTGAATGACCGGGAAATGATTTATATCAACCGATGCGACTTTATTATATATTTTCCTTGCTGATTACCAGCTAGCCCATCTTATTCACGGCGTGTCTGCGTGACTGGCTCGCCAAGCTCCGGGCGTGGCTACGCGCCGCGCT
>JBMFWV010000165.1:0-4682 GCA_049964915.1 Rhizomicrobium sp. | reverse complement strand
CCGTACACGTCCAGCGTCTGGGCTTAGCCAGAGCCATCATGCATGGACTATCCTATTGACCGCGAACATGAGAGCTTGTTGTGCTAGCGAGGATCCGAACTATATTTTGTGCCGTCCGCGCGAAAGGCTAAGCCAGTGCCACCCATTACCATCTACACTACGCCACTGTGCCCCTATTGCGTTCGGGCCAAACGGCTCCTGACCGCCAAGGGCGCCAGCTTCGAAGAAATCGACGTCATGATGGACCCAGATCAGCGGCGGACGATGGAGCAGCGCTCTGGCCGCCACACCGTCCCCCAGATCTTCATCGCCGACACCCATATCGGCGGGTGTGACGATCTCTACCGGCTGGATGAGACAGGAGAGCTAGACTCTCTGCTCCAGGAGACCCCGGCATGACCCAGTTCAAGGCCGCCTGCGTCCAGCTGCGTTCCAGCGATGATGTTGTAGAGAACATCGCTACCGCCAGCGCTCTCATTCGCCAAGCTGCGGCAGAAGGTGCCAAATTCGTCGCTACGCCAGAAAATACCACCTTGATGGCGCCAGACGGTGGCGCCAAGCTCGAGCGCAGTTATGACGAAGACGATGACCCAGCACTGCCCGCTTTCCGGGCGCTCGCCAGCGAGCTAGGGATTTGGTTGTTGATCGGCTCTCTGGCGATCAAGACGAGCCCCACCAAGACAGCAAACCGCTCCTTCCTGATCGACCCACAGGGAGTTATCAAAGCCCGTTACGACAAGATCCACCTCTTTGATGTGGACCTTCCGTCTGGAGAAAAATATCGTGAATCCAATACAGTAGCGGACGGTTCTCAGGCAGTAATTGTGGATAGTTCCTGGGGAAAAATTGGTCTTTCGATCTGTTATGACCTGCGTTTTCCACAGTTGTACCGACGCCTTGCCAAGGCCGGCGCGCTAGTTCTCACGGTACCTTCGGCATTTACCGAGACCACGGGGCGCGCCCACTGGCACTGCCTGCTGCGTGCGCGCGCGATCGAGAATGGCTCCTTTGTCATTGCGCCGGCTCAGGGCGGAATTCATGCCAACGGGCGCCGTACCTATGGTCACAGCCTGATCATTGATCCCTGGGGGCAAATCCTGGCTGAGGCGGGAGACGAGCCCGGCATTATTCTGGCAGATATCGATCTTGAGGCCGCACATGGGGCCCGCGCCCGCATTCCCAATCTGGAGCATGACCGAGAATTCGGACTTTCGGTGGCTTGATGAAAAAGACTGCCATCACCTCGCCCACCTGGCACTCTCTAGCCCAGAGTGCTTGCACTGAGCCATAATTAGCCCCATTTTCGGACGTAGCTTTGTTTTCCACACCAGATTTTGGGAGTGACATTTCGTGATCGTCTATAGTCTGGCCTGCACTCAGGGCCATGGCTTCGAAGGATGGTTCCGTGACAGCGCCGCATATGAGCTGCAGGCCAAGGACGGCAAGCTCGTGTGCCCAGTGTGCAATTCGCGTCACGTGCACAAGGCGCCGATGGCTCCGGCCGTGGCTGGCACCAAGGACAAGCCAGCACCCTCTGCCGGCGATCTGAAGCAGATGCGCCAATATCTGACGGGTTTGCGCAAATATATCGAGACCCACGCCGAGAATGTGGGGCGGGATTTTCCGGAGGAAGCCCGCAAGATCCATTACGGCGAGGTTGAGGAGCGACCGATCTATGGCGAGGCCAGCCTCTCGGAAGCGCGCGAGCTCATCGATGAAGGAATCTCGGTGGCACCACTGCCACCGGACGTCGGAGAGGCCAACTGATCAATTGCCTGCCCGCCACGGGCCGATCATAAACGACCGAGACCCGGAGCATATTTGGCGAGTCTGGCTGCAAAACTTATCAAGCTTGAATTCTTTCTCAGGCGCCTTGCCGGTCAAGCTGGGCAGGATGATTTCTCGCGTCGCTACTGGCAAGCGCGCTACCGCTGGGGCGGGGATTCCGGCAAGGGCTCGCGCGGGGACATTGCCGCCCGCAAGGCCGACTTTGTCAGTACCTTCTGTCGTGAGCACGATGTCACGAGCCTCGTCGAACTGGGGTCTGGCGACGGCATGTGCGCCTCACAGATCAAGATTGGCCAGTATCTCGGACTAGACCTGTCTCAAGATGCTGTGCAACGCGCTCGACGGCGCGTGTCCATGCCTACGCATCGTTTTCTGGCAATTGCCGGAGACAGTCCCGAGGACATTGTGGCCAAGGTGAGGTCGTGCCATGGCGGGAACCTGCCCCTCGCGAGCCTCTCGATGGACGTGATCCTGCATCTGGTCGAAGACAGCGTCTTTGAGGCCTATCTAAAGACGCTCTTTGCCATCAGCGCACGCTACATTGTGGTGTTCTCATCGGACGCGGACGGTCCCAACGAGATTCATGTCCGCCATCGTGCCTATGCGCGCCGCTTCATGGCAGACTTTCCCGTACGCCAGATCCAAGCACACGGAGACGGTATGCCGGCGCATTTCAAGGTATTTGAAAAGCTCTGAGGCGCGCTAGAACTTGACCGCCTGGAACAGGGCCAGGACACTGCTCCCCACCGCAGAAACAGCCGATACGATAACAAGTGCGACGCCTCCGGCAATCAGGGCATATTCTATCGCCGTGGTGCCGCGGTCATCCCCAAAGACCTCTAGCCCAACAATTCGACCAGTGCCGGAATAAGGGGAATATCGGCAGGTGGCATCGGAAAATCGCGCAGTTTTGTCGGGCGTACCCATTTGAGTACTTGCCCTTCGCATGGCCGAACAATGCCCTGCCAGCGTCGGCAGATGAAGAGCGGCATAAGCAGATGAAACGTCGGATAGGAATGAGAAGCAAAGCTGAGCGGTGCCAGGCAGGCTTCCTGCACGGAAATGCCTAGTTCTTCCCGCAATTCGCGGATCAGCGCCTCTTCGGGACGCTCGCCTGCCTCCACCTTTCCTCCAGGAAATTCCCATAACCCAGCCATGCTCTTGTCAGAAGGCCGCTGCGCCAGCAGCACGCGGCCATCTGCATCCACAAGGGCGCAGGCTGCGACCAGTAACGTCTTACCCTGCGTCATATGGCATCAGCCTAGAGCACCTGCTTTAACAGGGGATTGCATCAACCTGGACAATTTGAGTCGTCAACTGCGATAGGCACCATTGATATGGATATAGCCTTCGGTGAGATCGCACGTCCAGACGCGGGCCCGTCCCCGTCCCAGGCCGATATCGACAGCAATCTTCACCTCACGTTGAGCCACCGCCGCGCTGGCTTTGGCTTCGTCATAACGACGGGACCGCACACCGCCTTCGGCCACCACGTGGCCGCCAAACGCTATTTTCAGACGATCGCGGTCTGCAGGCTCCCCGGCTTTGCCAACCGCCATGACGATACGACCCCAGTTGGCATCGCTACCCGCGATTGCCGTCTTTACCAGTGGCGAGTTGGCGATGCTCATGGCGATGCGGTGGGCGCTTGCATCGCTTTTTGCGCCGCTGACATCAACCTGGATGAGCTTCTGGGCACCTTCACCATCGCGAACCACCTGCAGCGCTAAATCAAGCAGAACCGCATCGAGCTTGCGGCGAAAATCCGCCAACCTCGAATCGCTGGCGCGGGTGACGCGCGGGTGGGCGGGGCCCTGTCCCGTGGCGAACAAAAGCAGGGTGTCCGAGGTTGAGGTATCGCTGTCCACGGTGATGCAGTTGAAACTTCTTGCCACGCCGTCCGATAGCACTCCCTGAAGCACCGCAGCAGGGATGACGGCGTCGGTAAAAACAAAGGCAAGCATCGTTGCCATGTCGGGTGCGATCATTCCCGAGCCCTTGGCAATGCCATTAATTCTGACCTTGCTGCCGGCAATGCGCGCACTGGCGGTCGCAAGCTTGGGAAACGTGTCAGTCGTCATGATGGCGCGCGCGGCGGCCTCCCAGCTGTCCCTCGCGGCGCCATCACACAGCTGCGGCAGGACTGCCGTGATTTTGTGGGCGGGTAGTGGCTCACCAATAACCCCGGTGGAGGCAAGAAAAACCTCGCCCGCCGAGCAGCCCAGCGCAGCTGCGGCAGCCTTGGCTACCTCGCGGGTTGCCGCTTTGCCAGCCTGCCCGGTGAAGGCGTTGGCATTTCCCGAGTTGACCACAAGGCCCCGCGCCGTTCCGCGAGCGAGGTTGACACGGCACCAGTCGACAGGCGCCGAGGGTGCCTTGGAGCGCGTGAACACTCCTGCCACTTGGGTTCCCGAGGCCAGCTCCGCAACCATCACGTCCGTGCGTCCGAGATATTTGATGCCTGTGGCCGCGCTTGCCAGACGCACCCCCGCAACGGCTGGCAACGGCTTCTGGGTGGTCGGCGCCAGGGGTGATAAGGGGTGTGCTCCAGCCCCGGGCCCCACTGGCTGAGCTCTCCGTGCTGCGCCAGATTTGCCGCGCCCGGCGGGCCCGCGACCTTTCGCCTTGGCCTTTGGGACGGATTTCGATGCCTGGGATTTGGTCATGGACTTGCCTTAATATTGCCGGGCTGGCGGAGCGAGCGTTGCAAGTCCCGGGAGCGGCGGAATTGAGCCAAAATCCATTGAATTGACAAGGGGGAATGCGCTTCTTATCTCTCCCCCGCACCTGTGCGGACCAACGCCGCCGGGCCATCGATTGATGCCGGGCGATCCCGGCCCGCCCCTTCCCTGAGGACATTTATGCTCAGCAGCATTGCCCAGCGCCTTTTCGGC
>JBMFWV010000164.1:0-4766 GCA_049964915.1 Rhizomicrobium sp. | reverse complement strand
CCAGCCTCAATCTCCTGGCCTTTGCCATACACACTGTCTGCGATCTCGCCGATACCCTGTGGTGCGAGGCCCGCACCAGGCTCGGACCAAGGTACCGCTTCTTCAGCCGCCTTGGCTCCATCACAGAGTACCTGATCTTCTCTTCCTGGGAGGATCTCCTGCTCACCCTTGCCTTTGCCAAACCCCCACCGCTGCCGCCCTGACACCGGCAACAGCGAGATTAACGGCAAAAACCTTCCACCTTAACGAAACCCACTCTTCCAGATTTACCAACACCAGCCATAATGAGAACTGCTGCCACCTCTGCAAGATCAATGGAGACCGCCCACATTGGATCATTCTTAAAACTCCGCTTTCAGAGCGGATTTTTCAATATGATGCTGCGGCGGCTCTTGCCCGTACCGCCGGGGACTAGACCCTGGCGACCTGTCAACGACGGGCGATTTCCCTATACATCTCGACCATGACATGTTAAAGAATTCTGATATTTTTAACACATACTGATCGACATGTTAAAGCCAAGCTATGCCATTCCCGCTCTGCCACCGCCGGGGAACCTCGAAACGGTTCCGGTGTTCAAGGCGCTCGCCAAGGCGAATCGCGCTCTCGCCGAATTGAAGGGGCGTGCGGCGACGATCCCCAATCAGAGCATCCTCATCGACACGCTCGCGCTTCAGGAGGCGAAGGCTTCCTCCGAAATCGAAAATATCGTCACGACGCAGGACGAACTGTTTCAGGCCGACCTCCAGCTTGAGGGACCGGATTCCCCGGCCGCCAAGGAAGTCGCCCTATACCGCGACGCTTTGAAGCTTGGCTATGACCGGCTGCTTACGTCCGGCGGCCTCATCACCAATCGCACGCTGATCGAGATATTCCGCCTTCTCAAGCGCCGGGACGACGGGTTTCGTGTCACGCCGGGAACCGCGCTCAAAAACGACGCCACCGGCGAGGTCGTCTATGTCCCGCCGCAGGATGCACGCGAGATCGAAGCGGCGATGTCCGCGCTGGAACGATTCATCAACGAGGACGAGCGCTCGTCCCTCGATCCACTCATCAAGATGGCGCTCATCCACCACCAGTTCGAGAGCATTCACCCGTTTCCCGACGGCAACGGACGCATTGGGCGTATCCTCAACGTGCTCTATCTCACGCGCGCCGGACTACTCGAAACCCCGATCCTCTATCTGTCGCGCCACATCACGCGCACCAAGACGGATTACTACCGCCTGATTCAGGCGGTACGCCAGCAAGGCGCATGGGAAGAATGGGTTCTTTACATGCTGGAGGCCGTTGCCGACACGGCGCAAACCACGCTCGCGCTTGTCGAGGGCATACGAAGCCAGATGGCCAGCGGGAAGAAGCGGCTGCGTGACGAACTGCCGAACCTTTACTCGCAAGACCTGCTGAACAACCTCTTCCGCCACCCTTACACACGTATCGACTTCGTGGTGAAAGACCTCAAGGTCTCCCGCCAGACAGCGGCGAAGTATCTCGATATACTGGCGGAGAAGGGGTTCGTCGCCAAGCACCGCTCGGGCCGAAGCAATTACTACGTCAACACGGAGCTTGTGCGCCAGTTCCTTGACGTGTCGGGGGGGCGGTGATGCAGGCTATGATTACTGACTATCAGTCGAAATATATAGCGTATGACCTGACTAGGAGGCGCTCATCCGACAGCACCGCGCGGTTAGCAGTGGCTGTCGCGGGAGCGCAGGTTGATATGAACCCGCATCAGGTCGATGCGGCTTTGTTCGCCTTTGCTTCCCCGCTGTCCAAAGGCGCGCTGCTTGCCGACAAAGTCGGGCTTGGAAAGACCATCGAGGCCGGGCTGGTCATCTCCCAGCGCTGGGCCGAGGGAAAACGGCGCATCCTCATCATCGCTCCCGCTAACCTGCGCAAGCAATGGCATCAGGAGATGAACGAAAACTTTTTTCATCCCCTGTACGATTCTCGAAGCCAAATCCTACAATGCCGAAATCAAGACTGGCAACCTTAAGCCCTTCCAGCCGCAGGAAAGCGTTGTCATTTGCTCTTATCAATTCGCGCGGGCCAAGGCCGCGCTTGCCGAGCGCAATAAGCTACTCCTAACGGCGAGGCCGCTTCAAAAATTCGCTGTTGGAACTTTTCGGGCTTGTCAGTTTCATCGACGAACATTCGTTCGGAGACCTGAAGAGCTTCCGGGAGCAATTTGCCAATATACCGCAGGATCGCGCGTTCGACATGTTGCGCGAGCGGTTGAAGTCCATCTGTCACCGGACGCTGCGCCGTCAGGTGACAGCCTACGTCCCCTACACGAAGCGCCATGCGATCTTACACGAGTTCAGCCCAGACGAGGCGGAGGACAAGCTCTATAATCTTGTTACCGCCTATCTCCAGCGCGACAATCTGCAAGCACTTCCCTCCAGCCAGCGCGCACTGATGACCCTTGTGCTGCGCAAGCTACTCGCGTCATCGCATTCTCCCGTGCCTTCAAACGTTGGACCGGTATGAGTCCCAGGGCGGCGGGCGAGGCACCGAGTCGCGACTTAGGTTCGGTCGAATAGGCCGCTCGGTAGTCGATTTTCGAATGTCAACTCTTGGCGCAATGTGGTCAAGACTACCGCGTCGGGAGGAGGCTGGAGTTGCCCCAAAGCGGGCGCTCAGCGTCGCCGCCAGCGGTGGCACAGTTGTGCAAGTGTCGTTACTGCATTTTGAGTTGAAATGACGTGCTGAGGCCGATCTCAATCACAGAACTTCAATCTAATGACTGGAGAGAGGTAGAGTATTCTGCTCAAAATACCTCTTTCGGTTCCAATATAGGTAATTTTCTTCAGGCCACGTTTTGGTATCCCGTCAATCTCGCCCAACTGCGCCAAAGAACACCACCTAAGGCGCAAAATCACTCGGGAACTCGCGGAACCCGTGCTCGGCACCACGGGGAGCGAACAGCATGTCGCCTGGCCCGAAGGCGCGGTCCTCGTCGCCGCGATGGAAGGTTCCGCGTCCGGAGATCACGGTATAGATCTCGTCGCGCAAATGGGGCGACTGTGTATCCATCTCATTGGGTTTATGAACCCCAACGTCGTACTCATTTGCAACGATTACTTTGGTGTACGTTTCTTCCAAACGCGCTAGAGTCTTTAGCGCCTCCTCGCCTGTCATGCCCTTCATCGCCGCTCCTTTCAGCTCTGAGCGTTGCTGCCAACATGGTATGGGCGTCTAGCCTTAAGAGAAGGCGCGAGTTGCCTTGACTTGAAAGTACGCCGCACGATGAAGAGAGGATGTCTACGGTTGCCTATTCAACTTCTTGGGGATTATTCTCACTCATGGTCTCTCATAAACGTATCGTCCTATCTAGCGACCACGCAGCCATTAACCTCCGTCAGACCATAGCTCGCTACCTCGCGGAGCTTGGTTGGGAGGTTATCGACATCGGGCCAACAACGCCAGAGAGCACACACTATCCAATGCATGGTGAAGCGGCAGCGCGGCTCGTCGCCTCCGGTGATTGTCGCATTGGGGCATCATTTTATGCGGCACTGGCCAGGGTATCATGATGGCCGCAAACAAGGTTAAAGGCATACGGTGTGGCGTGTGCTCAGATGTATTCTCAGCCCGCGTGATCCGCCAACACAACGATGCCAATATGCTATGTTTGGGTGCCCGAGTAGTAGGCGAAGGCCTCGCACTCGATATCGTAGATGCCTTTGTAAACGCTAATTTCGAAGGCGGTCGACATGCGGCGCGAGTGGAGATGATTAAACTCCTGGAGGGGTGAAACGTCCATTGGAGTCTGTGCAGCGGCCGTCCGCTGTTGGCGCAATGCGGTCCGCATTGCTGCGTCCGGAGAAGTCTGGAGCTGCCCCCATTGCGGACTCTCATCCCAGGGGCGGTACCGTCCTTTCGCTGTTGGCGGTTGTGAGTCCGACGGATGAAAGCAACAACGCGGATATCGCTTGCGGTCTGCGTGGTTGCGAAGTGGACTGGCTGTACCTGGCGGCCGAGAGGCGGAAGGCCGACCGGCTGGCGAGGCTGCGGGCGGCGGAGGAGGGGCGAAGGTGAGCACTGGCGGCGATCTCCCGCGAGAGTTTGGCCGCCAGGCGTTCGGTGCCGACCCGGCCGGCTACAACCGCGCGCGGCCGGCGTATCCAGACTGGGTGTACGAGACGCTGAGGTCGCGCTGCGGCCTCGCCTGCGGCTGCGCCACGTTCGAGGTCGGCGCCGGCACCGGCATCGCCACGCGCCGGCTGCTGCGCGAAGGCGCCTCGCCCGTCGTGGCCATCGAGCCCGACTCCCGGCTTGCGGCCTTCCTCGAGGCGAGCGTCGAGACCCATGCGCTGCGCGTCGTTAACGCACCGTTCGAGGCGGTGGACTTGCTGGACGCCGGCTTCGACCTTGGTGTCTGCGCCACGGCGTTCCATTGGCTGGACGAGGACGCCGCGCTCGGGAAGGTCGCCCGATTGCTGAAGCCGGGCGGCTGGTGGGCCGCCGTCTGGAACGTCTTCGGGGACGACAGCCGCCCCGATCCGTTCCACAACGCCACGACCGGGCTGTTCGAAGGCGCCAGCAGCAGTCCCGGCACCCCGGGCGGGCGGCGAGAGTACGGGCTCGACGCCGAGGCGCGCATCGGGGCGCTGGAGCGGTCCGGCGCGTTCGACGTGGTGGACCATCAGGTGAGCCACTGGCCGCTTAAGCTGACGGCCGAAGAGACTTCTGTGGTTGCCGCCCGTTATGCAAGAGGTTTCGGATCCAAAGTGCATGTGATCGAGTGCGGTCTTCTGTAAGGC
>JBMFWV010000163.1:0-4779 GCA_049964915.1 Rhizomicrobium sp. | reverse complement strand
CCCGTTCATCCAGGTTTCCTCAACGTTGATATCCTTGAGGGCGAGGGGATCGACTTTTCTGGGATCGTCCGAAAGTATCACTAGATCGGCAAATTTACCGGGCTCGAGGCTCCCGACCTCATGCTCGGAATGGCACTGCCATGCCGCATCGCGCGTCATGGAGCGGATTGCGGCCTCGACGGGTACACGTTCCTCCGCCGCGAGGGCATGCTCAGGATCGCGCCACATTTGACGGGTGACGGCATTGTGGATGCAGCGCAAGGGGTTCATTTCGGTGACCGGATCATCCGAATGTAATGTCCAGGTAACGCCCGCGCGCTCACAGCTGGCTGCACGATCAAGAAGGGCCGCCTTGCGCGGACCGAATATGTTGTCGCGAAACGCCTGCCCCCAATAATAGACATGCCCGATCAGGAAGCTTGGCGACACCCCAAGATCCCTGATTCGAGCAATCTGCTCGTCGTGCAGGATCGAGCAGTGTTCGATGCGAGGTCGACGAGCCAGTGACACACCACGCGCGTGCGCCTGCTCATAGGCATCGAGGATCACGTCTATCGTCCGGTCGCCGTTGCCGTGAACGACGACTTGCCAGCCCTGCCGAAGTCTCAGCTCGACTTTCTCTTTGAGTTCCTGCGGGTCGACATAGGCAAAACCGGTATCTTCGCTGTTCAGATATGGCTCACGCTGACAGCCGGTTCGTCCCTGGTTGGAACCGTCAGCTACAATCTTCCAGCCAACGGCCCGCACCAGTTCGTCGCCCTGGCCGAACCCAAGGCCCATCCGCTCCCACTCTAGCCCTAATGCATCGAGAACGGAGTAGCGCAGGCGCGTTGTCATGCGACCACTTGTGGCCATCGCCTGATAAGTAGAAATGTCTGAGGGGCCACCAAAAGCCCCTGTGGCCTGATCGCAGAAGGTGGTGATGCCAACGGCGTTGGCTTTGCCGCAGACCTCAAGACCTGCTTCAACCGGATCAACCCCAGCCATGGCTCGCGCTGCCAGGAACACGCGCATGAGCGCGGCCCCGCCCTTCAGAACTCCGTTTGGCATGCCCTCGGCATCGCGCACAAAGGCTGCGCCAGCTGGATCCGGCGTGGCTCGATCAATACCCGCAAGCTGAAGCGCACGGCTGTTGCAGTAGCCAAAATGCAGCGACGCGTTGAGCACCAGAACGGGGTGGTTCTGCGATACCTGATCCAGAAGACGTGCGGACAGATCCTCTGCCCCATCCTGTAACGACGGGTCGATCTGACCACCAAGAACCCATTGGCCCGCCGGTGTCGTGCTGGCCTTCTGGCGCAAACGGTCGAGCGCCGCAGCGATATCTGGGCAGTTGAGCACGCCGACGTTCTCCCAGCGGCTTCCCATCGCCACTGGCATGAGATGCATGTGGGGTTCAACGAAGCCCGGAAGTATGGTCTTGCCGTGAACATCGATGATCTCGGCATCTGCCCCTGCCTCACGCAGCACCTGCTCACGTGTACCCACTGCAAGCACTTTTCCATTCCTGATCGCGAGTGCCTCGGTCTCGGAAAATGCGGCATCAACCGGCAGCACCGTCCCACCCACGAAAACCCGCGTTCCGGCTGGTGCCTGGTCAACGCGAGCCTGGTTGAAGCTGCCGGCATTTGCGGAAGATGGGGGCACCTCAGTGGCAGCCAGCAGCGTTGCGCCAAGCGCTGCGCTGCGGTCGCCAAAGCGCCGGAGGAACACGGTCAACGCCAGTGGCTGGAGCCCTTGCTGCCGCTGCGCCCGATAGGCGTCACCAAGGAGCGTGCTACAGCATGGGCAGCCAAAATGATCGTGCATGGATCCCCACTATGCCGCATCCATGAGCTAACTGAGCCTGGGACTAGCGGCTCTTCGAAAAAAGCCCGGGATGGAGAGAAATAGCCTCCTCGTTGACCCTGACATTATTTTCCGCCGGATCAAAGCGGGATTATTTTCCCCGGATTAAGAATGTTTTCCGGATCCAGCATCTGCTTCATTCTCGACATCAGCACAATTTCTTCGCGCGAGCGCGACAGCGGAAGATAGTCACGCTTCTGTAATCCAATGCCATGCTCGGCTGAAATGGAGCCGCCACACGCGGCGAGCGGCTGATAGACTGTTAGTTCCACCTGATGCCGTGTTTCGGGGCTTTGTTCACCCACGCTCACGATCAGGTGCAGATTGCCATCACCCATATGTCCAAATACCAGCATGCGCGCCTTAGGCCACTGACCCTGCAAGGCGGCACGGACGGAAGCGACGTAATCCTCCATGCACCGAATGGGCAGGCTGACATCAAAGGTAAATATTGGGGCCAACTGGATGACCTGGCCCACATCATCGCGCAACGCCCAGATCTTTTTACATTCATCCTGAGACTTGGCTATGGCCGCATCAACGATGTCGCCATCTTCGAGCGCCCCTTCCAGTATCGCCCGAAACCTCTCACCATCGGTTCCCGCTTCACCGCCCAGCGATTCGATTAGCACGTAGTAGGGATATCCCTTTTGTACTGGCGCGCGGCCTTGGGCGGGTGGCGTGGTCACGAGATTATAGAAATCTTCCCACATCACCTCAAAGGCCGACAAAGTTCCCGCGAGCTCCTTTTCCACTCTGCGTAACAATCTCGGCAGAGCAGAAAATTCCTCTACCGCGACCATTGCCACATTCTGACTGGAGGGAAGAGGACGAAGCCGTAAAACGGCGCGGGTCACCACGCCAAGCGTACCCTCCGATCCGATGAAAAGCTGCTTCAGGTCATAGCCGGTATTGTTTTTGATGAGGTGGTTGAGGGAGGTCACGATGGTGCCATCTGCCAGCACCACCTCAAGTCCAAGCACCATGTCCCGCATCATTCCGAAGCGCAGCACCCTGTTGCCGCCCGCATTGGTCGAGATATTTCCACCAATCGTGGCCGAACCTCTGGCCCCAAGGTCCAACGGAAAGAAAAGTCCGTCCTCCTCAACGCGTTCACACAGCACCTGAAGCGGGCAGCCGGCCTCAACGGTTGCGGTCGCACCCAACTTGTCCACGTCGATAACCCGGTTCATCCGCTCAAGCGAAAGGGCAATTGCCTTGTCCGCGAAAGTGCCCTCAACCAATCCTGTTTTTCCGCCCCATGGGACAACCGCAACTTTGGCGCGATGACACAGGCGCAGCACCTGGGACACCTCTTCGGTGGAGCCTGGACGCAATACGGCCCGCGGTACTCCCATCAAGGTCCACCCTTGAGCCTTCTGCGTCGCTTCTTCGCCCTCAAGGACGGCCCCCTCAGAGAGTACGGACCGCAACTCGGAAATCAGCTCTTCCATTGTGATACCCCCATTGCTCGGGCCCTATAGGCCGTTGGCAGCCTCTACCTTGATTTGACATCGATCAATCGTGACAGAGGATCTGACATGGCTGAAGAGCACACCATATCTATGCCCGGTATGACAGTCTGTTGCGCTTAGGTGTTCGTGAAGCGCTGCGGCCTGGTCACAGGGCTGCGAGCCGCGGCAGGCCCAAGGGGGCCGCCGCTGCATCCACAACGGACGCAGCCGCGGCCCTCCTCATCACTTTGAGTAGGGGTTGAAGATCTGGGACTGCTTTGGGCCGCTGACTTCGATCGCAGCCTTGAGGCCGCGCTCAATCCGTACAATGGCATGGTCTACAAGCAGGTATTTGCCAGGAAACCTTGTCGTAAACTCCACCATCGTGGCCCCACCGGGGGGCACCAACACGGTTTGTACGCCCCTAAGCGGCGGGCTCTCCAGACTGCCGTCGATGTAAACCTTGTCAAAGATCTGACCGATTGCATGCAGCGATGAAGGCTTGTTGGGACCGGCGTTGCCGAAGAAGATGCGTATACGTTCGCCGACTTTCGCAGTCAGAGGATATTTGTGGGTCAGTGCACCTACCGCGCCGTTGAACACATAGTAGTCCGGTGCCTCAGCCATCAGGTGCGCATAGGACAGATCCTGATGGCCCAAGGTCCCAAACGGCTTGGCCGTATAGACCTCGCCTTGCATCACATAATATTCGCGACTGACCGTGGGAAGCCCGCCGGCTGGCTCGACCAGGATCAGCCCGTACATGCCATTGGCAATGTGGGCGGCCACCATTGGGGTGGCGCAGTGATAGACAAAGAGCCCAGGTGTCGTGGCCTTGAAGGTAAAACTTGTGCGCGCGCCGGGATTGGTCTGAGTGGCAGATGAGCCACCACCAGGCCCAAGCACTGCGTGCATATCGACGCTGTGCACCATGCTGCTGGCCGGATCATTGATGAGATGAACAGTAACCTCGTCGCCGACGCGCACGCGCACGAACGGACCAGGCACCTTCCCGTTGAAGGTCCAGTAATCATACGTCGTACCGTTGGCGAGGGTACCGGTGACCTCTTCGGTATAGAGGTTCACCTCAACACGGCGGGCGGGGCGCGTGCCGACCGGTGGCGGCAGATCGGAGGGATTGCGCACGATGTCGACTTGGCTGCCCGCCTTTGGATGAGGCGTCGCCGTAGTACCCGAGATAGTAGGTAGGTTATACGCTGTATGTGAAGCTTGCGCTGGAACTGCTGCGCTCGTTGCCGCACAGCTCGTCAGGAGCCCTATAACTGCACCCAGCCAACTCCTGCGCCTGATTAGAAAATGTCTCATGACAGATGGGGTGGTTGCCGCCCTCCCCAGACGGCATCGCAATGTGCCAAAGTGTGGTGTTGACAGCCACAGAGCGGAAAGGACAGCAACCGTGACGAAGGATACGATGATCGGGGTGTAATGCCGAGCCCATAAAAATGCCGAGCCTGCC
>JBMFWV010000162.1:0-4811 GCA_049964915.1 Rhizomicrobium sp. | reverse complement strand
ATTACAGGCCAACCTGCCTCACGTTCCCGTTCGCGACATGGTCATTCAGGCCAAAGCCGACCAGCTGGTACTTGCCACACACGGTCGCTCATTCTGGATTCTCGATGACCTGGAACCGCTTCGCGAACTCTCGGCCAAAGTTGTAAAGGCGAGCTCCTATCTCTTCCGTCCTGAAGCCGCATACCTCACCTATGGCTGGTACGTGCCACACGCGCTTAAATATGGAATGGGACAAAATCCGCCAAATGGCGTCGTGGTGTACTACGACCTCAAGCACAAGCCTGCCCATGGCGAGAAGGTATCGCTGACGTTCTCAACGCTGAGCGGCAAGAAAATCGCGTCGTTCTCCAATCTGACCGACGCCTCCGGAAAGCCGCTCAAGCCAAGCAAGAAGTTCTATCCGCCCAAGGAACCCAAGCAGTCCGATATCGTTCACTCCAAAGCTGGAATGAATCGCTTCATCTGGCAAATGCGCTATCCGAAGGCAACCAAAGTACCGGGTGCGATCATCTGGGAAGGCTCCATGCAAGGGCCGAAGATCGTGCCGGGAACCTATCGCGTGACGCTTTCCGTTGGCGGAGTCAGTCAAACGCGAACATTCGTTGTTCGCGAGGATCCCAGGAACATGGCTACCCAGGCGGACCTGAAGGCACAGCTGGCGCTGGCGATGCAGATCCACCGGAAGCTGGACCAGACCGATCGTTCAATCCTGAAACTGCGCACCGTGCGCTCAGAGGTTCAGCATTATGCCAGCCGGCTTAAGCACGAGGTCAGCAACCCTGAAGTCAGCCAGAACGCCAAGTCGATACTCCACCAGCTTGATCAGATCGAGGCCGCGCTCATTCAGACCAAATCGCACTCCAGCGAAGACCCGCTCAACTATCCCGTACGCCTCAACAACAAGCTGGCAACTCTGGCAGCAGAAGTGGATTATACCTTCGCCCGCCCAACACAGCAGGACTATGCTGTCTATAAGGAGCTTGCGGGACAGGTGGATACGCAGCTAGGAAAGCTGAATGACATCCTGACTGAACAATTGCCTCGGCTAAACCAGCTGATCAGAAAAAGCGGCGTGGAACCGATCGGCGTTCCGCAAGAAAAGGCCTGACAGGTGCGACGGCACGGGTCCGGTACCCGTGCCGTCATGCCGCCAACGACAGTGACGAGAGTGCACGGGTTGCGTGTGGCCAATCCATGAGCAACTTGCTTGCGCCCGCCTGCTGAAGGAATGGGCCCCGGCTTGCCCCCATGTGTCCCCCACCAAGAAATCCCCATACCTGCATGCCGGCTGCCCGTGCCGCGCAAACGCCATTTACGCTGTCTTCAATGACCAGGCAGTGCGCGGGAGCGACCTTGAGTTCCTGGGCAACGTGAAGAAACAGATCGGGCGCAGGTTTGCCGCGGCGGACGAGATCAGCCGAATAGACATGGGGCGCGAACGCCTCCCAGAGGCCGGTGAGCGTCAACTTCAGCTTCAGACCATCTGTACCGCTCGAGCTGGCAACGGCCTTGCGCTGGCCAATTTTTTCTATCGCTGCGGCGGCTCCTGGCACGGCGCACAGTTCACCTTCGTCCAGCGCCGCGCGGTAGCGGGCGTGACAGGCCTCACGAAAACCCGCGGGCAGGGCATGTCCCAGTCGCTGCCGGCACTCCGCGTCAAGCGCGCTATAAAAGTCATCGCCGCTCATTCCCATGTAGCGGTCAATAAATGTATCGCGCGTGTAGTTGAGACCGATTTCGGACAGAGCCGACAGTTCGATCCTGAGCGACAGAACTTCACTGTCGACGAGTACGCCGTCGCAATCGAAGAGAATGGCCTTGACCAGCATCGCAGCTCCCATCACCACACCGCACCCGAGCAAGCAGCAGCAGGTGAGCCGGAAATGAGCACGGATCATCGCTTGCGTCCATTCCCGTGGCGCCACTTCCGCACGGAGACACCATCATCTTTCACGCGCCATGACGCTCTGGCCGGGAGTGGCCATTGCCCAGTCCCGGCTCTCACCACGGGTCCCGCGACAGACAAGAGACCTTGTGACACTAAAGAGAGCTAGGGCGCCTCAGCTTCCCTCGCCATCGAGCAGGAATTCGCCTCCTGCGCGCTGGGCAAGATCCGGTCCAAACAGCGCCCCAGGCGTATATGCTCCGGGACGCCCTTCGTCGCGGGCGAGGCGCAGCACCGTTTCAGCTGCCACCGCTGCGGTAAAAGCCATGGCCTCACCGGTACGCAACCAGCCTTGACGGATCACGCCAGAGGGCCACGCAACGCGGGCATGGGCCCACGAATTCGTCGTGACAGCAGCCTGCGGCCTGAGCGGGACATCCGCCAGGAACCGGCCGACAACATTGCGGATGGTCCGAAGCCGGCACAGCCCGGCCGTAATCGGCAACAGACGACGCCACAGCGCGGTGCCTGGTACAAGGTTGGAAGCCGCAATGACAAATGGAGCACCACTTGCGCGCTGAACGGCTACAAGATCACCGCTGGGCACTGCAAACGTCTCGACCTGAGCTCCATCAGGCAGGCTCAGGACCTTCATGTCGCCAAAGACGGGTATATGAGCTAGTTGCGCCTCAGCATATTGCTGTCCGCCCCGGGATAGCCCCGAGATGATACTTCCTGCCATCGCCGAGCCAATGCGAATGGATGTGGCAGCGAGCGCTGGCAGCGCCGCCACACGAACACGCTGCGCCCCAGGATGATCTGCACAAAGCTTCATGACAACACTTTCGGTCGCGAGCACGCCAAATCCTGCCCCCGTTACGAGTGTCTGGTCGGCCAGTTTCGTCGAAGCATCGAGTTCGAGGATGGCGAGAATTGATGATATCTCGTTCGACACATCGACGTAATGCGTACCTGGTGGACAGGCCAGGGCAATCGGCAGGGCACTTTCATCGAAAGGCCCTATGGTATTGACCACGACCTTGGGTGCGTTACGGGTAATCTCAGAGGCAATCTCTTCAATGGCTTCGACCGTGACTACTCTGGTGTCGTCACTGATGGTTGCCGCCAGATTTCGCAGCCCCATCCCGTCGCGGCCGACAAGAACCGGCGACAGCTCTGCGCCTGCCAGAAGATGGGTGATGGCCCGACCGCAGCGCCCGCTTGCTCCCAATATCCATATTTCGCCCATTGAATGCCCACTGCCTGTTCCCCTGCCCGGCCCAGTGCGGCTCAGCCTCCACTCTTCGCTGGTACCGGTTAAGACCTGCCGCTTAAGAGCGAACAGGTTCCTTTCGCGGCAACACCAACCTTAGAACTTAAGCGACAAGCCGCCTGCCAGTGACTGATCGACTTTACTCCGGTTTGAGAATTCGACAACCGGCGAAGGCAGGAGAGCGGCGCCAGCCTCATGGCAGGGCTGCCTTCCGCACGCCCTCAAGGTGTGGCCTTATCCCAAGACACGCAGCGCCGGTCTTTGAGTTGGGCGCCCAAGCCCCGGCATCGGGGCACGGCCTTCGCTCATCCTGCCTGTCTTGTTGCTGTGATAAGATCACCTTCTTGCTACAAGACCCGCCCAGGTGAGATTTGTCGCTGATCGGGATTGGACGCATGTGTCTAGCGTACTTTCGTGACGGGCATCACGCGACATATTGCAGGCTGGGTCATCGCCCGCAGGCCTCAGCGCCCTTGGGCGCCGATTATCCCCTGATGGTTAGCTCACAGGCCGCCCTGGCCAGCTCGCGTCGATCAACCTGCGCGGGGGGGCGATCCGGTGGTATGTTCTTCCCTCCTGCCCAGCGCGGGGCGTGCCCTAGCCGGATCACAACGTACTACAATGCGGGTAGATGGCCCCAAGTCAGAGGCTCACGCGGTCGCTGGCCGGCAGTGTATCTGCGGGATATCGTGTCCGCCATTCAGGCGCGGATCAAACGTGCCGTTCGCCGCATGCATGCAGACCAGATCCAGTCGTATTCGGACTGGCTCGTCCCTTTGGTAGCCTTCGAGATGCCGGCGACGAGTTTCCTAACGCGGCCCAAGCCTCGATGGCATCCGAAGAGGCAGGCCTTGCTGTGCGCTCCCGAGATCCCCGAGCCGCTAGCTCCGTCAATCCCTTCGTGAGATAGCAAGGGTGGCAGATGATCGGCCTGCCTCCGTTTTACTACCTGACCCGACGGAAGTATCGCTCAAGCTGGGGACAGAAGTGCTCTTTTCAGCCGGGTACAATCCTGACGCAGCCTCTGCCGTTGACCTGTGCAGATATTCTAGGCTGAGCTGCGTCACGGAACGCTGGGACCAACTGTCATGGACCTCACTATCGCCTCTCCCTACACGCTGCCATGCGGGGCCGTCCTCAAGAACCGTCTCGCCAAGGCGGCGATGACCGAGGGGCTGGCTGATCCGGGCAACAGGGCGACCGCACATCATGCCCAGCTCTACCGCCACTGGGCCGAAGGCGGTGCAGGTATGCTCCTGACCGGCAATGTACAGGTTGATCGCCACCACCTCGAACGTCCTGGCAATATTGCCCTGGACGGATCTCTTTCTGCGCAGGCTCTGGATGGCTTGCGCGCCTTCGCGCGCGCCGGAACAATTAATAATACCCAATTGTGGATGCAGATCAGCCATGCTGGACGCCAGACCCCGGCGACGGTGAACAAGACGCCCCTGGCGCCATCGGCTGTTGGCCTCGTCATGCCCGGCGGACAGTTCGGCCAGCCTCGCGCCATGACCGAGGCTGAAATTCTCGACGTCATTGCGCGCTTTGCCCACGCGGCCACCCTTGCACGCGAAGCCGGATTTACCGGTGTGCAGATTCATTCTGCTCATGGCTATCTGCTTTCTGAGTTTCTGTCACCAGATGTGAACA
>JBMFWV010000161.1:0-4995 GCA_049964915.1 Rhizomicrobium sp. | reverse complement strand
GTTCTTGCGCCGCTTGCCGATCGAACCGCGTGCGAGCAGCCAGGCCCGCTCGAGATCGCGGAGGAGGTCGTGGGCCGCCGCGGCCTCGTTCGCCAGTGCATGGAGCAGAAGCGGGATCCAGCTCTCCCGATCGAAGGGAAGGTCGCCGCCGAGGGCCTGCGGCCCGGTGATCGGCACCGGGAGGTGCAGCAGTCCGCTCTGCTGCCAGAAGCGGATCAGGGCGCCCCGCAACGGCGCCCGTCTCCCGCCCCCGGCCAGCCAGGCATGGGCCGCGTGCGCCGCGCCGAGCAGTGGGGATTCGCGCGCGACATCGCGCTCGATCGCCTTCATCGCCATCTGGATCTCGCCCTCCTGATCAAAATCCGGCTCGACGATCCACTGGTGCATCGAGAGCGCGTGGCGGGCCGCATCGAAGATGTCACCCCGCTCGGCGAGGCTCAGCCATGGGTCCATGCGGAGCCGGACGCCCTCGAGCAGGGCCGCCAGATGCCACGGCTCGATCAGCTGTCCGTCCACCATCGCCTGGCGGCGCACCGCATCGAGGCGGAACCGGTAGAGGAAGGCGCCGCGGAGCGGGTGCATCGAGAGCGCCTGGTCGAGCCGGGCGATGCTGCCTGCCGCCCGTTCGAGAGCGATCATCAGACGCTGCTGGGCGGACATCTCAGGGTGAGCCATGAGACGCACCACCACCTGCAAGGACGTCACTTACACATCTCGTCCGTAGCCTCCGGGGGACCGCTCCCATCACCCCAATGCCCAGCTTCTCCCGCAGCCGCGACGCGATCGAGGTCCAGCTCGCGACCAGCCGCGACCTCGCCGATCTGGCCTACGAGATCCGCTACGAGGCGTATCGCGCGAGCGGCTATATCGGCGAACGCGCCGACGGGTTGCTCAGCGATAAGCAGGACTTGCGCGAGAACGCCCAGACCGCCGTGCTATTTCGCGACGGTATTCCGTCCGGCACGGTGCGCGCCCTCCTCCTCGACCCGGGCTCCGACAACCCCGACTTCCATCACATCACAGTGCTCGAGATGTTCGGGCCAGAGATCCGCGAGCTTCTCGCCGTCCGCGGGACCACGGCGCGGCCGGCCACCGCAATCGAGGCCACCAAGCTGGCCCTGCCGAGCCATGCGGAGCGGGATATCACGGTGCTGCAGGCCCTCTTCCGGACGGTTCGCTATCTCGTCCACGCGCATGACGCAGATGTCGTGTTCAACGCGGTCAAGCATCATCACATGCCGTTCTACCGCCGCATCGGCTACCGCAAGATCGAGGATCCCCGGCCCTACTCTGGTCTCGCCGTCCAGACCGGGCTGATGGCGTGCTTCCGTGAGGAATTCGCGGACACGGTCGACCGCGTGCCGTTCATGAGCGGCCTCGCCGTCACCGACCCAACCTGCCAGGCGCTGCTCGCCGGCCACCGGGCGCAGATCTTCTCGACATAGCCATGATCCCACGATGGCGCATTGCGAAAAGCCGGGCCCGCCATACCGCCGTAGAGGCCGTGGAGGATGCCAGCATGCTGCACCGTCTCGTCGCGGAACAGCAGGCGGGCACCGACGGCCCCGACGCCCTCCATACGAGCATAGCCCATCATCTGCGATGTAAGCGAGGCGCTGTAGCCCTTCTTCCTGTGATGGCCATATCGAGTGTGCAGCGGAGCGGATGGTCATCGCTGCTCTTTCGGCCAAGGTTGGGTTACCTATACCAAATCGATTTGAAGGAAGCACTGATGACCGACGACATGAATCGCGCCGGGATTCTTGCACGGTTCAATTGCCTCGCGCCGCCCGTTCATGCGAAACCCGTGGTTCAAGCCCTGCGGCACCATCGACGCCCGCCAGACAACAGAACAGATCTTACGATGTTACAAATTTTTTACTCCGCATACTGGGCAAGGGTCCCGAAGCCTGCTCTCGCCTTCTCAATGATTGTCGTGACGTTGATGCTCGTCTGGCCGACGAACAAACTCATGCCGCTCAACGCGTTTGATCAACCTTTCTATATAGGCATCACCCACGACATGCTGGACTATGGGCGTTTCACGAACGGCTTCATGTTCGAGTCTAAGCCCCATGAAGATCCCCCACCGCCAGGAATGCGCTTCACGCCAGTCTATCCCGCGATACTGTATGTCGTTGCGCGGTTCGATCCGGTGTTTCGGTCAGCTATCAACTGCGTTGTTAGGACTCGCGCCAAGAGCGATAGTTGCCCCGAGTCCAATATCCTCGTCAGGAGAATTCAATTTGTGATGCTCTGCGTCATCTATTGGTTAATCTGGTGGATGACGCGTCGAGTTTCTGGACAGGATCGGGTCGCTTGGCTTGCGCTTGGGATTGGTTTGCTGACGGCATCGGACATGCTCGGGCATGTCGATTACGTGATGACGGAAATCACCTCGATATTCTTTGTCACGCTGACCTTTACGGCGCTGATCGAGGCCACGGTCAGGCAGCGTCATGGTCTTCTTTGGTTCGGTGCTGCGGGGATTTTTGCCGGACTCGCCGGCCTCACCCGCCCTGAATACCCCTATGTCGCAGTTTTCTCCTGCGTCCTATTCGGCTTTTTTGCGCTCTTTTCCAAACAGAAACTACGAAATGCCGCTTCCATCTTGGTGTTTATGGGTGCGCTCACTCTTACCATTACCCCGTGGATTGCGCGAAACCGGATCGTTCTCGGCCGGACGGCGTTCACATCAAGTTATGGCGCGCATGTGCTCAATGAGCGCATTGCCTTCGACGAAATGACCTGGTTCGAATATCGCCTGTCCTATCTGTGTTGGCTCCCTGATGGTAACGGAATGGGATCCTTGCTCTTCGGCCCTCACACGTGTGATCGTTTTCAATGGAGTAGCGACCCCAACAGTTTCTACTCGATCGGAAACGGGCAATTGATGCAGCAATCGCTCAAAGCGTCAGGGGGATGGCCACATATGATGCCGTACCTTATCAAGACTTACATTATCCCGCATGCCTTCAAACATTTTCTTGTTACGATTCCGCTCGCGCTGCGCGGCGCTTACGTCAACCGATATTGGGGACTTATCCTGCTGCCGATCTGCCTGCTGATGACCTGGCGAGCGCTGAGACGGCGCAATGCGCAGATTTTAATCCTGACTATGCCGGCCTGGATCAACCTCCTGTTCGTCTCTGCCGTCTCCGTGGATCAGCCGCGCTACAATCTGATGCTGATTATCCCCTATTCGATTTCTGGTGCAATCATGCTCGAGCATTTCCTCAGAACTCGTGTTATGGTTCGAAGGATAGAGACAGATACAGCGTTTTGAGCTCCAGCAGGTACACGTTTACATCCAAGGCCGATCCTTCTGTGAGTGTCAGCTTTGCTCGGGCCGAGACTCGAAAACCGCCATTCAGCGTTCAACCTGGAGAGAATCCGACTGCACTATGCCCGTAAGGAAAGCAGCGGCCGCTAGGTCGTGCCGGTGAAACCAGCATCTGTCGTGCGTGGACCGAAGCATGTGGTGAAGACCGGCAAGACGCCCGTGCTCGACCAACCTGATCGGCCAGGGTCGAGACGCTGTGATTGTGATCAACCGCGGATAACAGGCTGGACTCTCCCCTTGACACACGGCAACGTTACCGCGCGGCGAGCTGAAGCCGTGAACGAGGGGCATCCAAATGGTCATCATCTTTGCGAACAAGCACGGCAGCTATGACTTTATCGTCCAGACCAGCATTGCCTTTGCGCTGGCAAAGCTGAACTTCAGCGAACCTCTAGACGAGAGAGTGGTCGGATTTTCGCCTGTGTTAAACATGCACGATGCCGTAAAAATTGCGCTCGTCGGCCACGGCAGCCCCGGGAGTATTGAAGGCGTGTCGGCTGAAAGCATCGGCAATGCCATGGCCGACCCGGTCAGAGGTGTTGGCCGTAACTTGCGAAAACTAATCGTGACCTCGTGTTACGCCGGCGTGCGCCCGGACCCGTCTGGTCCAACTTCGACCGTTGAAGTCTTGGCCAGCAAGCTGCGGGGACGGGGCCTGGGTGGCCTGGAGATCGTGGGCTACAACGGCCCAAGCATCAAAAATGGCGAACTGGGCTTCTTTGCTGCGGTGGTAAACGACCCCACCCCCGGAGCCGCAATCGATTCTCCACAGCTGACGCAGGCCCGCGCGCAATCCAACATTTCTGTAATGAATACAAAGAAAGACACCGGCGATCTGAGTTTCCTAAAGGTCAATCAGACCACCAACATTGGAAACTTGGGGAAGAAGGCAGCCGTCAGCAGCAAGAGCTTCTACGCTAATTTTATCGAGGAACTGTCCAGGCAGCAATTGCTCCTCCAAGGCGATGACGTAGCGCGTGTGGCGGTTGTGCTCGATTAGGCCGTAGCGTTTTGCGATTTCGGCGCCCCAAATTTGCCTGACGCGACGGTGGACCAGATCGCGCAACCCTCAAGCACGACGTGCCGATGATACCGTAATAGTGGTCGCCGGGCTGCTGGCTGGCGATCGTGTTGGCTCGGCCTTGATTGTGCTCGCCTCTGCTCTCGCGGAGGTCGCGGCGCTGGCCGTCATCGGGTTTCTCCAGCCCCCAGTCGTTGATGATCGGCCTCCGGCCGTCCGGCCTGACGGATCCGATCGAGGCTGATCCTGGTCTCGCGGATCGCGGCATCGGCTGCCGCCATGGCCTCTTCCAGATCGCTGAAGTCGAACGCGAGCCGGGGCAGCACGCCACCGGACGGCGCCGGCGGCAATTCGGCGGGCGGAGCAGAATGCGGCATTTCGGGCTCGATCCGGGGCCGCCCCCTCCTCCGCCCCGGCTGCGGCCGGCGCGGCGGCGCCACGTAGTCGCGCATCCGGCCCATGCCCGTCAGGCCGAACAGCCGCCGCTTGCTGCGGTGCGAAAGCTCGACGACCAGCCCGGCCTCGAGCAGCTCGCCGAGCAGGGCGTGGGCGTTTGCCACGTTCATGCCGAGCCGGTCGGCGAGCGATTTCGCGGAGATGATCGGGGTCGCCGCCAGGATATCGATCGCCG
>JBMFWV010000160.1:0-5081 GCA_049964915.1 Rhizomicrobium sp. | reverse complement strand
CCCTCTCGCCGTTGAGACATCACGTCTGCTCTTCGGTGTTGATCGCGAGGCCTACAAGCTTGCTCTCA
The DNA here is from genome assembly GCA_049964915.1 of Rhizomicrobium sp. GTDB lineage: Bacteria > Pseudomonadota > Alphaproteobacteria > Micropepsales > Micropepsaceae > Rhizomicrobium. The sequence continues at coordinate 5,013 of JBMFWV010000160.1, read as the reverse complement.
ACGCCTGTTGCGAAGCAAAGGCGGCTGCGCCGCTAGACACGGAGGTCGCCTGATGGCTTATCTTTCTGAAGCCGCCGTTGAACAGGTCGTACTCGATCATCTAGCGCGCATCGGCTATGCGATTTTATCCGATGCCGAGATCGGGCCGGATGGGAAAGCGCCGCAACGGGAAGCCTACGCGGATGTTGTGCTGGTCAAGCGCCTGGCCGCTGCCATCGAAAAACTCAACCCTGCCATTCCGGCTGAGGCGCGCGGGGATGCGCTGCGCAAAGTGCTGGCGACCGAAAAGCCGTCTCTCGTTGAGGAGAACCGCCGCCTTCACAAACTGATGGTCGAGGGCGTCGATGTTGAATTCTACGCTGAGGACGGCACGATCAGGGGCGACAAGGTGCGTCTGATCGATTTTGCGGATGTGGCCGCAAATGACTGGTTGGCGACCGGCCAGTTCACGGTGATTCAAGGCAGCATCAATCGGCGGCCCGACATTGTGATCTTCGTCAACGGCCTGCCCCTTAGCGTGATCGAATTGAAAGCCCCCGGCGGTGAGAACGCCACACTTACCGGCGCGCATAACCAGCTTCAGACCTACAAGGCTCAGATCCCCTCGCTCTTCCGCACGAACGCTGTCCTCGTGACCTCAGATGGCATCACCGCGCGGATCGGCTCACTGACCGCCGATCAAGAACGGTTCATGCCTTGGCGCACGACCGACGGAAAGGTGATAGCAGCCAAAGGCCAGCCGGAGCTCGACACCCTGATTGAAGGGATCTTCGAGCGGCGCAGGCTACTGGATCTGCTGCATGATTTCACGGTGTTCGGTGAAACCGGATCGGGCATCTCAAAGATCATCGCAGGCTATCACCAGTTCCACGCAGTCCGGCACGCGGTAGAAAAAACGGTCGAGGCTTCGGCGCCGCAAGGAGACTGCAAGGTCGGCGTGATCTGGCATACGCAGGGCTCCGGCAAGAGCCTTCTAATGGCGTTTTACGCCGGTCAGCTCGTGCGCTGCGCCGAGCTTGAAAATCCAACCATCGTCGTGATCACCGATCGCAACGACCTGGACGATCAGCTCTTCGGCACCTTCTCCATGTGCCGCGATCTGATCCGGCAAACGCCGATTCAGGCTGACAGCCGTGATGATCTTCAATCGGCGCTTAGCCGAGCATCGGGCGGCGTGATTTTTACGACGATTCAAAAATTCTCGCCCGCAACCGGCGAGACAATTTATCCCATGCTGTCTGACCGCCGTAATATCGTGGTGATCGCGGATGAAGCTCATCGCAGCCAATATGGCTTTCGCGCAAAGATCGAACGGAATACGGGCAAGATCGCCTACGGCTTCGCGAAATATCTGCGCGACGCACTTCCAAACGCTTCGTTCATCGGTTTCACTGGGACGCCGATTGAGAAGGACGACGTCAACACCCCGGCCGTGTTTGGTGAGTACATTGATGTTTACGATATAAGCCGTGCGGTAGAGGATGGAGCGACGGTCCCGATCTATTACGAGAGTCGCCTGGCCCGGATCGAATTGCCCGAGGCAGAGAAACCAAAGATCGATGCCGAAATCGAGGAACTGACGGAAGACGAGGCAACAACCGAGCAAGAGCGAATCAAGCGTAAATGGGCAACGGTCGAGGCTCTCGTTGGGTCAGAGAAGCGTCTTTCGATGGTGGCGGCTGATCTGGTTCGCCATTTCGAGGATCGCGTAGCCGCCATGGATGGCAAGGCGATGGTCGTGTGCATGAGCCGACGTATCTGCGTCGCTCTCTATCAGCACATCGTAGCGCTCCGCCCTGACTGGCATAGCGATGACGACGCGGCCGGCAAAATCAAAGTGGTCATGACCGGATCGGCGGCCGACCCACAAGCGTGGCAACCCCACATCGGCACAAAGGGCCGACGTGACCTGCTCGCCAAGCGGGCGAAAGACCCGAAGGATTCACTAAAACTCGTGATCGTGCGCGATATGTGGCTGACCGGTTTCGACGCGCCATCGATGCACACGATGTATATCGACAAGCCAATGAAGGGCCACGGGCTGATGCAGGCGATCGCCCGCGTCAACCGTGTGTTCCGCGACAAGCCCGCGGGTCTTGTGGTGGATTACATCGGGATAGCGCAGAACCTCAAAAATGCCCTCGGCCAGTATTCCGGCTCAGATCAGCGGCAGGCAGGCATTGACGAGGCCGAAGCAGTAGCGGTGCTTCTTGAAAAATTCGAGGTCGTGAAGACCATGTTTCACGGGTTCGATTATGCTCGCGGCCTTGCTGGAACGGCGCATCAGCGCCTCGTCGTGCTCGCAGAAGCGATCGAGTGGATACTCGATCAGCAACATGAAGCTGCCGCGCGACAGACCAGCGTAGATGGAAAGCGAAAGGAAAATCGGCGCTATCAAGATGGCGTGCTCGCTTTGTCGAAGGCGTTCGCTCTGGCATCGGCGAGCGACGATGCCGGGGCCATCCGTGACGAAGTCGGCTTCTTTCAAACGGTGCGCGCAGCTCTCGCGAAGTCGGCTGATAGCGCCGGCGTCACAGGGGCCGACCGTGAATTCGCGATCCAGCAGATTCTCGATCGTGCTGTGGTATCGACGGAGATTGTCGACATCCTGGCCGCGGCGGGGATTACCACCCCGGATATTTCAATCTTGTCGGACGAATTTTTGGCCGAGATCCAGCAGCTGGAAAAGAAGAATCTGGCGCTTGAGGCTCTGAAAAAACTGCTGAATGACGAGATCCGCTCGCGCAGCAAAACCAACGTCGTAGAGACGAAGCGCTTTTCCGAACGGTTGGAAGCCGCGATAGCCCGGTATCACACAAACGCAGTCAGCACGGTTGAGGTTTTGCAGGAACTGATAGACCTCGCGAAGGAAGTGCGCGCCGCACGCCGACGCGGCGAGGAGGAGGGCTTGTCGCAAGATGAGATCGCCTTTTATGACGCACTGGCCGAGAGCGAGAGCGCCGTCGAATTGATGGGAAACGATTCACTCAAGATCATTGCACACGAATTGTTGGTCAACTTGAAGGGCAGCGTGACGGTGGATTGGGCACACCGGGAGAGTGCTAGGGCACGTATGCGGGTCCTCGTAAAGCGTATACTCCGGAAATACGGTTATCCGCCTGATCTGCAAGATGCCGCTGTCCAAACTGTATTACGTCAAGCAGAAGCACTTTCAGCCACTTGGTCGCCGTAAGCCGCAAATAGGATAAGAGATGGCTCGAGGTGTCGGCATCAGCGAGCGAGCAGATAGGGATGTCGGCCAAATTCAATTCCACGATCGTGGGTCAGAGCAATCAGCAGACCGACTGACCGTTCGCCACCCGTTCAGGGAGTCATCTTCCCAAGCCAAGTCACTGAGATAATCCCCTTCACTACCAATCAGGTGATCAATTTTCTGCAGGCTCATCAGCCGCCTCCAGCGAAGCGGCGATATCGGCAATCGACCGGAATAGCACCAGCGCGTCATCCTTCGACGGTAAAAAGCCACGGCGGCGCCAAAACGCTGCTGCGTCATCATCAACGGCATTAACGATAAGCGCCTGCCCGCCGATCAGCGCGGCACCATTCACGCTGCGGGCCAGGGCATGATTGAACAATCCCAGGCCAATCCCTTGCCCGCCCCAGGCGCAGTCCGTCGCAAGCTGCCCGAGCAGAATACACGGCACCGGGTTCGGCGGCTGGCCAGTGCGGATCGAGCGCGGCAGAGTGCCTGGCACAATGGCGGTGGGCGCCAGGCCGTAATAGCCAACCACCCGGCCCTCCACGTGGACGACCATGACCACAGTGAACCCTTTCTGCTGATTGGCCAGCGCCCGGGTCTTCAACCAATGGTCGAGCGACGGCTTGCCGCAAGAGAACTGGGATACATCGTGACCAACATTCAGGAGCTCTGGTGCGGAGAGCCGCGGCTCCGCCATCAGCGCTTTGCCGCTCCCTTCTCCCACGGCGCCCCGCGGCGAAGGGATGCCACCATTTCCGGCACGGGCGCGGCAGGCCCGGACACGGCCTGAATAAAGGCATCAAACCCCTCTGCGCTCATACGCACCAGCGTGCTTTCCATAAGCACTTCCTCGGCAGCCCGCACCGCAGCCTCACGCACAAAATCCGTCCGCGAGCGGCCGCGTAAATCGGCGGCGCGGTCGATAATAGCGATGTCACCCTCCGGCAGCCGCATTGAGAGCGGGTGGTCTTTGCGCTTGGCTGAGGCGGTCATGGCTGTGGCTTTTGTCATGGGATACATATATATCTCTGTAGCGCATTATGCAATACACATGCGATTGCTACCCTCATCTGCCATGCCGTCTTGTTTGTTTCCGCTGCTCAATTTGATCCCGCAAATTTTGACCTCGTTCTCCAACCCGATGCCAGAATTCCGCCTCGCTCTGGGGACTGACCAACGGGCGACGGGCCACCCTGGCCAGAAGTTCCGCCACCTCCGCACTGATACGAGCAAAACGCGCCAATGCCCCGCCATGACGGCCCAATTGCGCCGCCAAGCCGGGCAGAATATCGGCGAACGCCTTTGCAACCCGGTGGCTCATCACCCGCTCAACCAGCATCGACGGTTGATCGCCGACATCCCCGCGCACTTCTGCTGCATGGTTCAGCCTCTGAATCGCCTGCATCGCGCCACGCCGCAGGCCAACGGCACGATCGATCAATGCCAGCGCCGCTTCCTTTTCGGGCGCTTGAGCAAAATTGCGGATGATGTTGTTCAACAGATCACCGCGCCCAATTTCGCGCCCGTCGCCCAACGGCCGCCGCGCAATCACCTCGGCCCGCTCCGCCCCTTCCGATGTCACGATAAAACTCTGCTCTCGATGTCGGCTTCCCGATGTATACGCCCCAAACGCCGAGACCAGTTTCGTGCCGGCGGGCATCGCATGAATATGCTCCGTCACGGTGGTGCCCTGCGCGGTATTTGTTGTCAGCGCATCGCCATAAGCCAATTGAACCCTGCCGCCGGCCTCACCCCGCAATGTATCCCAGGTAACAGCGCCTTCCCTGCCCGCG
>JBMFWV010000159.1:0-5141 GCA_049964915.1 Rhizomicrobium sp. | reverse complement strand
CAAGGATTCCATGCGCCTGAAACGCAAAACCGCTGGCTGGGACGATGAATTCCTCGCAAGCCTCATCGCAGCATGAATTTTTCACCCGATTCCCCTGCGTCGCGCCGGGGCCGGACAGCGCTCCCGCAGCCCGCCTCTCCCTCCTTCTCCGGCCGCTTGCGCGCGGGCTTTTGTACACCCGGTAGGTCTTGGCCGGTACAGCCGCAGACACGCGCAGATCCGCATGCAGCCACGACGTCACCGCTGGGTGCCTCCCCGGCGCCGGTCGGACCTGCTGCACACCGGCGCGCAACTGAAACCGCCTCGTCTCTGGCGGGCTGACCCAACCATCGCAACCGGGCGCGCTGCGTTTCGCCGCAGCAGGACACCCTGCACCTGCCCCTCCCCAACCCGACAATGGCCTGCATTGTCTGCGCCGCATCGACACTTTTGTAAAAGGCAGTATGTTCTGCCGTGGTGCGGCCTTCCGTGATGTGGCTCCAGCTCCGCACCGCCGTCGCCTCGCCTCCGGACCCGCAACGTCACACGGTAAGCTCCAGCCTCGACAACGCCCGGACCTCTTGCTTGGATCATTCCTCTCTCGTCTCAACAGGCTTCGTCATGAGCATCCCCGCCCGCGTGCATTTCTGCTGGATTGGCAGCAGGAGACTGCCCTGGGCCTATGTGTTTGCCATTCTCTCGGCTGCCGAGCGCAGCGAACTGCCCGAGCTCCTCCTTCACCACACCGACACGCTCGAAGATGGTCCCGAGCTTGCTGCCCTGAGGCGAGCGCCACGGGTGCAACTCGTCCACGTCGCGCCACAGATGACCCTGGCCAAGGCTGGGGCGGCACTCGGCATCGGCGACGGGCTGGTGACGATTTACCGCAAACTCGCAAGTCCGGTGATGCGGGCCGACGTGCTACGCGCGGCTATCTTGTATCTGGAGGGCGGCATCTATCTCGATCTGGATACGATCACAACGAAGTCGCTTCGCCCGCTGCTCGACACGCCGCAGTTCATCGGCACAGAGATCATTGTCTGGCCACAGGCGGTTCGACTGTCGCGCTCGCCGCTCATATTGGCCCGCCACGTGACCCTTGATCTGCTGCGCAAGGCGATCCGCAACCTGCCAGACGGCTGGAAAATATTTCGCCACGTCGAAAGCCTTTACCCCGTTGCTGTTAACAATGCCGTGATGGGCACTCAAGCGGGGACCAGCCTGTTTGCAGACTATCTCCGCGCCATGCTGCAGGTCCCGCTCGAAGCCCAGCCGCAAGCCTATGCCCTGGGTCCACATCTGCTTCAGGGGGTGGTTGAGCAATATCAGGGACCCGACCTCACGGTGCACGCGCCACAGGTCTTCTATCCCCTGCCCCCTGAGATCTCCGCCCAGTGGTTCCGCACGGGTGGGGCGGCTCGCCTGGACGCGGTTCTGTCAGCCGAGACCCGTGTGGTGCACTGGTATGCATCGGTTCGCACCAAATCACATGTGGCACGGATCGATCCGGCCTATGTGCGGGCCCATAGAGCACATCAGCTCTATAGCGCCCTGGTGTGCGCCTGCATCAACGACTTGCCGGATCCAGAAGAGCGGTAACCGGCCCTCGCACCAAGGCTGCTGTTCGTGCTTCACCCTCTTCGCCAGGTGAGCTCGGTTCGCGCCAGGCGTAACCTTTTCCTGCATGGTCACGAATTGTCTGCGTGAGGCCGCACGACCCTGCCGCCTCATTCGACTTTGATTGGAGATCCCATGCGCAATTCCGTTCTTACGACACTTGTTGCCGGCAGCTTTGCCGCTGCGATCGGTTCTGTCACCGCCGCCTCGGCCGCCGGCATGATGGGCGGTGCTGAGCGGGTTCGCCGTTGACCAGTCGGTTTGCCAACCGTGGTTTCCGGGACAGACTTCCCTTGTTGCACACTGATGTTCTGCCATACGTGCTGCCATCTTTACCCCCGGTGAGATCTTCAGGGGCGTGTCTCGCTCGCTTACCTGCCGACGGCGGCCTCCCCGTTCCACTGGCGGGTCGGCTCTCACATTGATTATTTCGAGGCCTCAATAATGTTCGCTTTTGCTGCGGCCCGTATGACCCGCTGATCCCCAGAAGGGACCTTTTCCCGAAGTGCTTCAGACCATTCGTCGCCTCCTGATCCGCTCCGGGGGCTTCCGGCTGGAGCGAGGGTTGCCGGGTGGGATTTGCACCCATGACATCAATGCCTCTTGGCAAGGCACACAGTGGAACAAGATCGAGCACCGCCTGTTCTCGTTCATCTCTATAAATTGGCGTGGAAAGCCGTTGCGGAGTTATCGTACAATCGTCCAACTGATTGCCGCGACAACGACTGATGCCGGCTTCAAGGTTCGAGCCGAACTCGACGAGAAAAAGTACCCCAAAGGCATCAAGGTGTCCGATGCGGAGCTGGATACGATCAATCTTGAACGTCACGCATTCCACGGTGATTGGAATTATACCATCGCGCCGAATGTTCACAGAACTCGCACACCCAAGCGAAAATGAAGCGTTAATCTACTGACAAGATCTTAGCGGCCGCAAGCGTTCAGCCGATGGTGGCTCCGTTATCAGTGTCGATGCCAGCATAGGTTTGGCCCAGGAACGCGCGGCCACCGTGCTCGACACCGACGAGAGTGACGGCAGCGAACTGCCGCGTGGCCGGGCCTCGCCTGTACGGCATTTCAGAGCGTCGATCCCGTGGACCGGCATTATTCCAGCCTTACCACCATGCAGGGTTGGATAGGGCCGTTGCCCCTCGCCACGTTCAGCAGGCGGCGCATGTACGGCGACAGAGACCGATATGAGGGAGATGGCGATGGAGAGCGTTCGAGAGTCTCGACGCAACGTAACCTTTTGCCTTGTTCGAGCGAGTAAATAATGGAGACCATAAACAAGCATCCGCTGCGCGGCCTTTCAGTGAATCGGCCAAATGAGCAGTCAACTGTTCCCCGAAGGAATCATGAATGACCAGCGTCAAGCCATCGGAGCGGCCGGAGTCTTACGATAAGAAAGTTGGCCTCGTCTTGCAGGGCGGTGGGGCGCTCGGCAGCTACCAGGCCGGTGTATACGAGGCGCTGGCATCTTCCGAATATCTCCCCGACTGGGTGGCCGGCATCTCGATCGGCGCGCTCAACGCGGCGATTATCGCTGGGAATGCTCCGGAAAATCGGGTTGAGCGGCTCCGCGGCTTCTGGGAAGAGATTACCGCACCGTCCGCGTGGTGGCCCTCAGGATTGACGGCGCCACTGTCTACTTGGCAACAAAGGCTGGGCGCGCAGTCGGCCCTGCTTTTCGGCCAGCCTGGGTTTTTCTCGCCGCGCAGTCCGCTGGATTGGTTTTTGCCGGAAAAGCCTACCAGCTACTACGACACCAAGGCGCTGAAGAGCACGTTGGAACGGCTGGTGGACTTCGACCGCATCAATAGCGGCAAGGACATTCGCTTCAGCGTGGGGGCGGTGAATGTGCGCACCGGGACCTTCACCTATTTCGACAGCGAAGAGATCAGCATTCGCCCCGAGCACGTGATGGCCAGCGGCGCGCTGCCGCCCGGCTTTCCGGCTATCGAAATCGACGGCGAGCACTATTGGGACGGCGGGCTCGTCTCAAACACGCCGCTGCAATATGTGCTCGACTATTATCCGCGCAGGAGTCGGCTTACCTTTCAAGTCGACGTTTTCCAGGGGTTCGGACAGCTCCCCACAAATCTCGAAGAAGTCAGCGAGCGGCAAAGTGACATCCGCTATTCGAGCCGGACGCGGGTGACTACGGATGGCTTTCAGCAAAAACATGATGTTCGTCATGCCATCAACGAACTGGAAAAGCTGCTGCCGCCTGAGATTCTGGAGACGGAGCAGGCCAAACGGCTGCACGCGTTCGGTTGCGTCACCGAGATGGATATCGTTCAACTGATCTATCGTCCCTTCGCGCCTCAGGGCGCGGCGAAGGACTATGAGTTCAGCCGGGGCACGATGAACGCGCGCTGGCGGCAAGGCCTTTCGGACGCCACCACCACCTTGCAGGCAGCGCCGTGGCTTGCGCCGAAGGTGAACGAGGTCGGCGTCCGCGTCTTCGACGTCATGCACGCCATTTTGCTCGACCAAAACCCGGCGACGGCCAATGCCAGGGCCGAGGACGCCGATCGCCCCGCCGCTTCGCCGGTCGAACGCACTCGGCCAGGCCATCTTCAGGTCAAGAAGTCAGCGTGATCGGAGCCGGAATGTTGGAAGCCGTAGTGGTGAAGGAGCGCGCGTTCGCGATGCCGCTCAGCAGCCCGTCCTATCCGCGCGGGCCGTATCGCTTCACCGACCGCGAGCATTTGATCGTCACTTATCTCACTGATCCTGCTGCGCTGGAGCTGGCCGTGCCGGAACCCCTCGAGGTGGGCGATCCGCTTGTGCGCCTCGAATTCATGCGCATGAAGGGCAGCACCGGGTTCGGGCGCTACTCCGGGGCTGCGCAACATATCCCGGTACGCTTCGGCGCGCAGACGGGCGCCTACACCCACAGCATGTTCCTCGACGTTCATGCGCCGATTTCCGGTGGGCGCGAGCTCTGGGGCTTTCCGCAGAAGCTCGCCGCGCCGCAACTGGTCGTCGCCCATGACGTCCTGCTCGGGACACTCGACTATGGGCCGGAGCGCGTCGCGACCGCGACGATGGGCTACAAACACCTACCGGTTGCCGACGAGGTCGCGCTGGGATTGCTGAACGAGCCCGGCTTCCTGCTCAAGATCATCCCCCATGTCGATGGTTCGCCGCGCGTGTGCGAACTGGTGCGCTATTACCGGCGCGACATCGTCCTGAAAGGCGCCTGGACCGGGCCCGCGTCGCTCGAGTTGCACCCGCACGCCCTGGCGCCCCTGAACGGCCTGCCGGTGCTTGAAGTCGTCTCAGGCGTTCACATCGTCGCAGACTTCACCCTCGCCCTTGGGGAGGTTGTTCATGACTATCTCGCCTAAGACCATTCTGAGGACGCCCAGGCCATGAAAGCCGCCGACGTCCGCAAGCGCGCCTTTTCGATGCCGCTCCACAGCCCAGCCTATCCGCCAGGGCCCTACCGGTTCGTCAATCGCGAATATCTGATCATCACCTATCGCACGGATCTCGCCGCGCTCGAAAAGGTCGTGCCCAAGCCGCTGGAGATCGTCGAT
>JBMFWV010000158.1:0-5209 GCA_049964915.1 Rhizomicrobium sp. | reverse complement strand
TGGTACGGACAACAGAAAATGGCCGCATGAAAACTTGACTCGTTTGCATCAGGTTTTGCTCAATCAAGGACTCTAGCACGCTGGGCTTTGAAGCAGCCATGTTTTGTTCTTTCGGTTGACATTCCCTATTCGGGGAGAGCGGCCCAACTTGAGCCGCGCTTTGTCCTCCGAAAGGTACGCCGCACACCAGAGGCGTTGTTGATTCAGATCACTGGGATTTCGGCAACGCAGAACAAGCCGGGTCCGCACGGGCCAATCTCTTCCGTCTCACCGTCTTATTTTGTCGTCGACATCGTGAGCATCTAACAGAACTCGCGAACGCAAAATCGGGGAAAGGCTTTTCCGGTACAAACTCTATCGGCAATCACGGTATCATTGATCATCTGGGGTGAACCCTGTGTGATCCGCGTCGTGGTTGGCCCTCTCCCTCGCAGTGTGTGCCTAGCTGTTTCTGCGGCATTGGCCTTGTGTTCGGCACTGGTCCGGGATCAGATCGTCTGAGACAGCAAGCTTCTTGTAGTAACGGATGAAGGCGCCGTGTTCGCTATTGCGGTTTCGGGCACGGATGCGCTGTCATTGTCTGTAACTCGTCCAACATTGACCGAGATGGCGCCAGAACGCGGCATTGGCCCATAGGGCCAAGACATAGTCGCTGTGATGGGACGCGCTGGTGGCGGAATTGACGGGAAAGGCGGGTGGCTCGGCCCCCCATGCCAAAGCATTTGATGGGCCTCGGCACCGTCCTCGATGGCGGCCGCGATCTTGGTGGAGATGCCGGCACAGACGCCGGGTCTAGTTGGCGCGGGTGTCGATGGGGAAAGAACGTCGCTGGATACAATTGTCTCCCGCGGAGGGGGGAGCTCCGCGGGATTATGGTGCTCCTGGCTGGCCGGGAGACGGGCATAGAAGTCACGCCGCGTGAGAGCGCCGAGCCTCTTGCCATCCGGATGCGTCAGAGCATCGCGTGGTTAGGCCCAGCGCCACTGTCGCAAACTGAGCAGATAGCTTGGAAGACCGCGATATATAGAGGAAGAAATAAAGGGTCTCGAAAAGATGCTTCATGCCCTCAAAAAAACGGAGGAAGATCCGATGGCGCGCAGAAGCGCTCCAAAAGCTTTGGGATCGATAATGACGCCTCTTGCCTTCCGGCGAGCCGCGTTCCATGCGCGTTGCAACGCTGCGGTGGGATGGGATCCAGCACATGAAGCGATGCGCGATCTTGTCCGATCCCGGGCCACCGTGGTGAACATGCGCACCAAGGCGCAGTCGTTTCGGCTCATTGCGTAATGCGGAAGTAAAACACAGCTATTTTGTTCTATTTATAAAATACTGGTGCGGAGGAGGTGCCTGCACGGTCAGATCGAGCTATTGATATAGCAAATATATTTATGGCTGCGCCGTCACGATACCAACGAAATTACCATTGATTTTGCAGCGTTTCGCGGACCATGGCGTGCGTGCCCGCGAGGAACAATGTTCAGCTATGAGCGTCCTCATGTGCCGGTACGGACGAAGTGTGCCTCAGGCGCGGTGTCGAAGCCTAAAGCGGCGTCAGGATCTGCATATTGCCCACTGGCCGGCACAGGAACCCGCAGAGGAAGCTCCTAGTCCGCTGGGCAGGCGTATCAACCCCAATGTGGCAAAGACGGCCGGTCCTTGTCGGCTCATCGTCATCGAACGCTCAGCTGGATCGCGCATTCATTTACGTAGGTACTCAACACGATGGCGTTCAGCACAAAAGATGGCGCACCTGGTCCGGTAAACGTGTATTCCCCAAACCTTCCAGCTTCCAGCAGCATATATTCACCGGGCGCCACAGCGGCCCTCGAGGCGGCCACCTTACGGCTCACCAATCCCACGACCCTCGCGATCCGGCTTGACATGATTGCCCCTTCGCAATGAGGAGGTCAGCGGTTCGATCCTGCTCAGCTCTCCCAGGCACTCAGCCGATGCCGATAGTGCCCGTGCTTCCGCATGGTCTCAACCTTAGGGGGATAGGGACGCTGGGCCCGTCTCATCGATCCGGAGAGGCAGCTGGCGGGTGCAATCCCAGGGGCCCAGGAGTGGTCCATTAGCCGGGCTCAGAAGACCCCTGGTGCTATCGACTTTAACAGGAATCTCGGTGCCGGTGGCGAAGAGCTGAGCACCGTGTCCAGGCGCGCCGGGCAGGTCCGTCACGAACAGTACGAGCAGATTTGGGACACCGAGGTAGCTTTGGTTGGCCCCGCGCGCCATGGCCTGGCGGTATGCCTCAGGCTTTTTCTGTCGAAGACCGGATTGCTCGCCTTACCGATCTGCCCGTCGACGACGCCATCAACCAGGACCCGAATAACGTCCGACGCAACGGCTTTGACTAAGCCGCCCCTGGACGGCCCGCGTGCGCACTCGAGATAGTCCTTAAGGACACAAGTGTGCATGCTTTCTCCACGGCTTCAAGCACTTCCGGCTTGAGACGCCGGGCCGACGCATGGCGTCGTCAGTCCATGAACCCCGACCTGATGACCAAACGAACACTCTATCACGTCTCGCTTGGCGTAAGCGATATGGCGAGGGCGCGGTCATTTTATATAGCGACGCTTTCGGCACTTGGCAGTCGCTTGCTCTGCGAGTTCAAAAATGATGCGGGCGACATCGTGTTGTTGGGCTTTGGCAAGTTGTTTCCAGAGCTGTGGGTTAATAGGCCGCTCGATGGCGGCAAGACCGTGTCGTCTAACGGTGCGCATGTCGCATTGTTTGCACAAGATGCAACCGCCGTACAGGTGTTCCACCAAGCGGGGCTCGCTGCCGGCGGCACGGACGACGGCGCGCCGGGTTGCCGCCTAGAATACCAGCCTGGATATTATGCTGCCTTTTTGCGCGATCCCGACGGGAACAAGATGGAAGCCGTATGGCTCGACCAGTCGAAGAAGGATAACGCTCTTTGATCGGTGTCGATTTACGCTAGCAATCATTTCATCTAAGCGCTCCGTGTTCTCTACGCGGTATCCTTATGGTCTGCAAAGTCCACCTCAACGGCCCTAGGCATGGGCACTCGGTAGCCCTCGCACCCAGACAGATCGAATGCATGCTCTGGCTGTTCTGGGTCACGTCCGAGCTCGACGATGGTAGTGAGTGTAGATGCATTGCGGACCACGCAATGGGCGCAACGGGTCACAGGGCTGCGAGAGCCGCGGCAATGTTCGCACAGAAGAAAGCGGAGGGATACGTGATGCTCGTAATCGAAACGCTGGTTGCGACAGAAGGCCTTTGTGGCGGCATATAGTGGCTCATCGTGACTAATGTGCGGATTCCCTTTAGCGCGTTCGGCACGCCTAATAAGCTGGTTCCTCCAGCGATGGGACTTTTGTCTAAAGCTCTTGATCGATAACGTGCTCCCTCGCCCATTCAGCGCCAAAACAGTCGGTGGCTTCAAAACATTGTACCTTTCGGATAAAACTCAATATGGTATAAAAAGTTATGGCTATGAAGACGAAAACTCCCAGCCGCGCATCCGGCGCTCTGAAAATTGGGCGGCGTGATTTTGCCAAGATCAGTGCCGTGGAGGAAATACATTTGAGTGCGCGTGTGGAGGTGTATTTTGCGGAATTCGATCGCAAAGGCCTTTCGCACGCAGAGCGCCGTGCTGCGTTACTGCGCAAATATGGGCGGAAAGTCTGAACTCAGTTATGTATGATGCGGTCCCGGACCCGTATCGCTATGCGGGAACAACCATCCTCAAGAACCGTGCGGAAATCATTGATCAATCGGCGCTGGAGGAGTTCGAGGCGGCGATGGTGGCCCAACGGGCGATGAACTCTTACCAGTTGGCCGGTTGGGCACGGCGCACTACAGAGCTCTTCATCATCACTTGTTCCACGACGTTTATGCCTGGGCCGGCCGGTATCGTAACGCACGGATCTCGAAGGATGGAAGCGCCTTCTGTTATCCCGAACATATAAACCGTGAAATGACCGTCTGTTTAAGGCGCTCAGCGAGCAACGTTTTCTCAACTGCTTGCCGTCGGAGCATTTCGCGGCGGGGGCAGCGGCCTTCCTCTCTACGCAAAGCGCCATTCATTCTTTCCGCGAAGGCAACGGCCGCACGCGCAGGTCATCCGCTACACCTGCAGCGCATGGAACCCGGCACCTTCCTTGCGGTGATGATCGCCAGCTTCAAAGACAACGATGTCCCGTTGGAGCACGAAATCGCCAACCTTATTGGCCCTACCGACTGAGTGCTGGTGCTCATGGCACTTCACATTGCGCGTTGAACTTACACGCCTACGTAATACTTATTGATCCACGATGGCCCAAACATGATCTTCGTTTCGAGCATGAAGTCATAGCGCTCGTACACGCTGAAGATCTCACCAAACCCTCCGGAGGCATGATCTAGTAACCGCCCTGTGACGGGCAGTGGTACGCCTTGAGCGGCAAGCCCTGATGCAAAGGTGCGTCTCAGATCATGGAGCGTCCAATCGGAGAGGTCGCAGCGTTTCTCAGGTTTTGGCGTGCATTTCGTGAGGCGGCTGAAAGGAGTGGTGCGCTGGCGCGCGGGGAAATAGGGCACTCCCTGGGGTTGGGTGCGGCCAAGAATGCGCTTGGTCATGGAGCCGAGCGGTACGACATGCTGGCAACCGTTCTTGGTGTAGGCGGAGGGAACGGTAATTGTGTCTCCGCCGACCATGCCCTGCAGGAGAGTGGGGATTTCTCCCTGCCGCTGTCCGGTCGGGATGAGCATCTTTAGGATTTTTCTGAATCTATCATCTCCACCAGCTTACCAAACCCGTTTGGGCTCACTGTCCGAAGGGACCTGCTCCCTGGTCCCGGAGGCTCGCAGCGCCTGCATCGGCTTCAGGGATCGCGGTCGAAGTAATGGTTGCGCCGCCCTGAGCGCAGGAAGTCCCGTAGGACGCTTTAGACGGGGTGCTGCATGGCAGGCGTATTCGACTATAAGAGGTGGTGCTGGTGCCGGAGGAGTTCCTGGGGCACGTTTTCTAAGTGATTGGTTCAAAAGAGGTTTGTTGAATTTTCCGTCTCTTGTACCAACGAAGTTACCAGCCATTTTTCAAAGTTTTAAAGCTGAGCGCAGGCGTGCTGATGGCGTGCAATGTTTCGCCTTGGACATTCGGCACGCCCCTCGGCTCAGTCCAAAGTAATATGCCCGACACTCTCTAGTTGCTTCGAGCATCCTAGACCGTATGACCGTGGTCTGAGCGGCGGCCCGTCCT
>JBMFWV010000157.1:0-5239 GCA_049964915.1 Rhizomicrobium sp. | reverse complement strand
CGAGTGAGCGGAACGTCCAAGCCGCGAGCAGGTCAATCATGACTTGTTTCCTCGTCTTGCTTTCGCGATTTTATCGGCGAGCCGCTGTAGCTCTCGCTCGTCTACCACGCGTGCGTCGACGAGTCCGAGCAGCACCTCCTCGAGCGATCCATTGCAGTAGCGATCCAGTATTCCCTTGACCGCGCGGGCGGCGGAGACGGCACGGGTTTCGCGAGGGCTGTAGATATAGGTTCGAGCTTCCACGGTGTGCGTGAGGTATCCCTTCTGCTCCAGGCGCGTCAGTACCGTGCGCACGGTGGACTCCTTGAGCGGACGCTTGAGCGCGCTGCGAACCGCGTCCGCGGATGCGTGCCCACGTTGCCAGACCACCTCCAGCGCGGCTCTCTCGAGCTCCCCCAATTCAGTGATCTGATGCCGGTTCATAATGTGACCTATCGTAGTGCTACAGATCGTAGCAGTATGACGCTGCCGATGCAAGATCTGAGTTTCGTCAGGCAGTTCATTGGGAGACGTTAGCGATCTGTAAGCCTGAGGGGGGCAGTGAGCCGTTATGTTCCTACTACGCGGTCAGGAGCCAAGGGCGTCACAGTGGGCCTGGCCGGCCACGTGGTCGATCGATTCTCACTTACCTAGTATGTCGACTTTACGTCGCCATGCGTCAGCCAGCTTCGGCCAACCGAGTGCGGGATCGAGTGCCGGCTATTGTCTATTGCAAGCAGTGTGGCGCCTGACGAGTCTGCCGGCGGCCCCTATGAGCGAATGCTCTGGGTCGCTGAATTACCGGTTAATGCAGCTTTTCCCGGAGAGACCGGAGTGTCCTCGAGACGTAGATCTTGGCCATGCGCGAACTGATCTTCATCTCGTGTCCCACAACCTCGAATGGCAGTCCGCGCACGACACGAAGCATGAATGCTTCGTGGCATCTTGGCGGGAGTTGCTGCACGGTCCGGCAGACGAGCGCCAACTCTTCTTGCGCCTCCGCCGTGATTTCGGCAGATGGCATGAACCTCTCTTGGGCGACCAAGTGAGTTTCCGCAAGTCGGCGCCGCGTTTGACGGCTGCGTCCCTGATCCGCTGCGAGGTTCATTGCGCTGCGCCATAAGTAGCGGTCTAGCGATTGGATGGCGTCGCGACGTTCAACTGCAAAATTTCCTCGGTTCGGACCCAAGTTGAATATAGAGCCTATCTCGAGCGCAGCAGCGAGCTCATAATGCCGGGGTCGAGGGTTCGAGTCCCTCCCTTTCCACCAGCATTTTCAGGGTTCGCTCCGGCGTCAATTGCTGATCGCGAGCGAGTAGCTGGTGCTTCGGCCGCCGGCGGGATCTTTGCGCAGCGCACCCCGCTCAACGAGATCCAGGATATCGCGGTAAGCAGTGTCCTGTGAACTCTTGGTCAGCTTGGCCCATTTCGAGGTGGTGAGCTTTCCCTCGAAGCCGTCAAGAAGCTGGTTCAGCACCTTCACTTGCCGTGCGTTCAGCGGTTGCCGTGCGAAGCGTTCCCAGAAATGCGCCTTCTGTAAGACGGCGCGCAGCGTGTCTTGCGAGCTATTGATCGCACGCCTCAGGCAGGAAAGAAACCATTCCTGCCACAGCGTAACGTCGAGCGTGCCTTTCTGCGTACGTTCGAGCATCGTGTAATAGTCGGCACGCTCACGGCGGATCTGTCCTGACAGGCTGTAGAAACGTTGGCTGCTGCGTTCGGAACGCGCGAGCGCCATATCAGCAATCGCGCGCGCGATGCGCCCATTGCCGTCATCAAATGGATGGACGGTGACGAACCACAGATGCGCGAGCCCCGCAACGAACAGCGGGTCGGCATCGCCAGGAGATTCGAACCATCGCAGGAAGCGATTCATTTCTTCCGCGACCCGCGGAGCGGGTGCCGCTTCGTAATGCACTTTCTGCCGCCCGATCGGGCCCGAGGCGACCTGCATCGGCCCGCTGCTGTCATCGCGCCACTTGCCGACCGTAATCTTTTGCATCCCGCTGCGACCCGTCGGGAAGAGTGCGGCGTGCCAGCCGAATAATCGGTCTGCCGTCAGAGGCTGCGCGTAATGAGTCGTTGCGTCGAGCATCATTTCGACCACGCCCTCGACATCGCGATCGACCGGCGTGAGTCCGCCGATATCCATGCCGAGCCGCCGTGCGATCGAGGATCTAACTTGATCAGCATCGAGTTTCTCGCCTTCGATCTCACTCGAGCGGACGACGTCCTCGGTCAGGGTGCTCAGCTGCGCCTCACGGCGAAGATCGAATCCGAGGCTCTGCATCCTGCCGAGCAAACGGCCCTGTTCGCGGGATACCTGTGCGAGCGAGGTGGCAAGGTGTCCGCGGTCCCAGGTAAGGTCAGGCCAGTTTCTGAGTTCCCAGATATACATTTAATATCCGCGCGGTATGCGGAGATTATGCGGTCTATTCTCCGCAACGGCAAGTATACTCTCCGCATAAAATGCGGAGAGTAGATGGTAATCTCCGCGCTTGGCTGCAGCAGATTGCGGGAATCGGTTGTGCTCGGTCGTGCTTCGTCGTGCCAATCGCAACGGGGCGTCCCTTGGCAAGCCATTGAATATAAAGCCTATCTTGAGCGAAGCAGAACGCTCATAATGCCGGGGTCGAGGGTTCGACTCCCTCCCTTTCCACCAGTATTTCAGCTACTTGTGTTTGTCGTTCGTGCCGCACAATTCGCGGTGTGAACCGAGGAAGTTACGTCAAGTCTGACATTTGGTGGAGACGTTCCAGGATAACCGCGATGCGTGCCTGACTTTGGGCATCACCAGATAGATGACCGGGCAGTGCGTCGACAAAGTGCGCGTTCTTGAGCAAAGCTCTGAATTGTGCGCTGAGATGGCTGCGTATCGCAGGCGAAGCTGCCACAACCTCATCGATAAGTTGAGAACGCCCATCCACTACGGTTGTAATATCCTCCAGATCGTGACTGGCGAGGAAGTCACCCTCGCCGCGATCGGCGAATGCCTCCAGTTTCGTCGCAATGAAGGCAGGGGCAGAGATCAGGCGAATGACTGTGCCGCTCGGTAGCGGCCACATAGATGCAGTGCGGACTGCTTCTTCATACCAACGATTGCCGAAACCCAATACCGCCTTGTCGGTCGGCATGACATCCAGGAGGGCTCCACCGGCTCGCCAGCGGCAAACGGGTGCTTCTGGACTTTGATCATGGCGCAGACCAGCAGTTTCTAGCTGGCGTTCTAGCGCATGGTACTCGCCGAGCGATACAACTTGTACGATTGCATCGACATCACGAGTCACGCGCACGGAGGGGTTTGCTGCTTCAGTCACGAGGAGCCCTGTGACACAGCCGCCGACAAACACGAATCGCGGAGACAACGGACCTAAGGCGGCGACAACCGATTCAAGCAGAGCCAGATTGGGATCATGGCTTCTCACGTAAAACGGGCCTCCAAGAGCTTTGCAGCCATGTTCCGTTCGCGTGCGGCACCCCCGCGCAGCGCATCGAATAGAGCAAGTGTCTCGTACAGTGCGGGATCCTTGCGGGCGGCGTGAGGCACCGTTGGATATAGGGGAAAAAAGCTGATCCCCCGCTCTTCTCCGTCGGGGCTAGGCCAGACTGGCAATTCGGCACTAGAGTGGACGATTGCGGCAGACAGCGGCGGTGCAGCGTAGGCAGTCGGCATGCCGCGCGTTGGAACGCCGACAGTCGCAGGAAATGCATACTTTGCGCCGTGCAGCACGAATTCCTTTAGTGCGGCTTTGGAGACCCTGAGTTGGCCATCAACCTGGTAAGCCAATCGGGCCGCGATCGCTCGATTCACGCTTCCGTGGACTTCTGATGCGGACATCGACAGCTCTGCCGCCAGTTCGGCGAAGCTCCGTCGCTGATCGCCGAGGAGCAGCAGCTTCAGTAGGACGACGAGATCCTGGGGCTTGAGGACAACCTGTGAGTTTTTCGGACGTCTCATGGATATTTGGTATTCGCGATTCGCGAACAACGAATATAGCCGCATTCTGGGTCCCGTTCAACCCAGGATCACCGGGACGTCGCTGAGCGGTTTTACGGGAGATCTGCGGGAATCGGTTGTGCTCGGTCGTGCTTCGTCGTGCCAATCGCAACGGGGCGTCCCTTGGCAAGCTATTGAATATAAGCCCTATCTTGAGCGAAACAGAACGCTCATAATGCCGAGGTCGAGGGTTCGAGTCCCTCCCTTTCCACCACTATCCATTGGCTTGTGGGCGGTCCTTCGTCACACCGATGGCCCGAGCACAGCGGAAGTCCATAACCAATCCGCTCCATGCACCTTTGAAGTCAGGCTGCCACGGCGCGCAGCTTTACCCCAAGCGCCAAGCATACCCGGCGGATGGTGTCGAAGCGGGGAGAGGCGTCGGGTCGCAGTGCCTTGTAAAGACTCTCCCTGCCCAGCCCGCTTTTCTCCGCAATTTCCGTCATGCCTCGGGCTTTTGCGATGTTGCCGAGGGCGCGGATGAACTCCTCGCTGTCACCGTCCTCGATTACCTGCGAAAGGTATTCGGCAATGGCTTCGTCGCTGTCAAGAGTCGTCGCGATGTCGAACGGGATCAGCTTCTCGTGTTTGGATGGACGCTTACGCATAGTCAGACCTCTTTGGCGAGCGCATGGGCTCGTCGAATATCGGCCGATTGAGAGGATTTGTCTCCCCCGGCGAGGAGGACAATGACCTCTCGGCCGCGGACGGTGAAGTAGACTCTGTATCGGGACCCAGATCGATCTTCATCTCGGATACACCGCTGCCAACCGAACGGGTCTTGCCCAGGTTGCCGTTCTCGGCCTGCTCGATCCGGCGGGCGATCGCGACTTTGGCGCGCAGGTCCCGCAGCCCCATGTGCCAGGCAGAGAATCCTACAGTCTGCTTCACGAGGTACCGCACTGCGCAACTGTATCCGAGTGGATACTATCGGTCAAGAAGATCGGCGGCCGAGCTTTCGGCGGCTAGCCCGGACCCACAAGCTGCCGCGCGGGAATTCTGCGGGAATCAGTCGTGCTCGGTTGTGCTTCGTCGTGCCAATCGCCCCAGCGGCCGAGAATCCAGTGCGCTGCCCAATACGTCGCGACGGCCTATTTCAGGAGTTCAACGCTGGGTAGCCGAGCTGCCGCTTCGTCGAAAGTAATCATCGGATCGCGTCCGGCCGAACCGCACTGCCCAGCGTGTACACAATCCGCAAAGTCCGCCGAATTCTGCCGATAGAAGGCAAGTGCGCGTTCCAATGCCGGCTCATCCTGGAACTCG
>JBMFWV010000156.1:0-5241 GCA_049964915.1 Rhizomicrobium sp. | reverse complement strand
CCCAGTGCGCCATTGCGGCGATGACGCAGCAGATGGACAGTACGGGAACGAATGTCCTGAACAAGAACCTGAATATCCAGCCGACGCTGAAGATCGGGCCTGGATATCTGTTCAATGTCCTGGTGACGCGCACCATGATCCTGCCGCCATACCCGCTGGAGGCGCGCTGATGCTGCGGCGGGTCGTGGATGGGGAGATCCTGGCTACGATCAATTGGAATATGGACGCACGCGTGGAGCATTGCCTGCGCGCCATGACGGATGGCCGCAGGGGCGGGCTGGCCAGGGCGGTGGTCAGGGCTTTGGAGATCGGGATACCGGCCTTGGACGATCTGCCGGAGGAGAATCGTGCTCGCCTTTGGCATGGTGGGTATGATGCCCTCAGCCGCATCACGACGTCGATTCCGCGGCGATACGAGATGGCGATCCGGTCACGGGCCCGGCATTGGGGGGTTCCCATCCATCGGGTGTTTTCGGAGGCGGTGCGGGCAGGACAAGCTGATCTGTTTCGGCAATTGGGTTCTGCTGACATCCTCACCCGCCCTTGAAGAGCGAGGGTTCCTTCCTGCCAACGGGGCTGCACAGATCGTGGCAAGAATCGCCGCATCATTAGCCTCAGAAAGGCCAACACGAGAGAGGTAAGACCTTGTCAACTACCCCGGAATAAATTCCGGAGCTTGCAAGGCAGTATGCAGGCTGGGTTGACCAGGGAGCACGAATAGTAACGTGCAGCCGTTTGTAACAGGTCGATAAGACGCACCGGCGAATGCTTCCTCAGTTCGCCGCTCTGCAAGGCCGGAATCATGCTGGGCAAAGATAAAGGCCCGAAGGTCCCAGCCGCCATAGCAAAGGCTTTCAGGCGGAACGACGGAGCCGGTTGCAGACATTCCTGAGAGGATATCGACCGCAAGGTCAGAGTCACAAGCGTCCGTAAGGACAAAGGAGGATGAAATGCCCTATTTGTTTTGGATAGAAGGAAGAAGCCGCTGATGCCCTGCTCGGTGACGCGGGCGCGGTTGCTGCTGGAGCGCGGTTTGGCGCGGGTGCATCGGATGGTGCCGTTTACCATCCGTCTGGTGGACCGCAGGGTGGAAGATTCCATGTTGCAGCCGGTGCGGGTGGCCGTTGCACCTGTCAGCAAGAGCACGGGCATGGCCTTGGTGTGGGATGCGGAGACGGTGGACGGCACGACCGGCGAAGTGGTCCGTGCCGTTTTGTGGTGATCATGCTGTTAGATTTGCGGCATCACGTACCAGCAAGGCGAACTCCAGGGTTACGAGGTTTGCGAGTATCTGCTGGACAAGTGGGGCAGGAAGTGTGCCTACTGCGATGCCTCTTGGTGGTGCTAACGGCCTCAAATGCAGATTACCTCATCACTAGTGACCAGGACTTACTCAACCTTTCCGATATCTACCCCATTATCACTCCCGCCATTTTTTGGGAAAAACATAACGGCATTTGATGGACATTTTTTCTTTTTTTATATAGGCTTGGGTATGGATAACCGACATCAATGATCCGGTCATCATTCGATTAGGTCAACTTGGCCCCCCCCAAACGTCCGCTTTCAGTCTTTTGCGGTCCGCCAAGTAGGATACCATGCTTGGAGTGAGGCTATTGTTCGGCGGCGTCTGGGCGGCTTTCATCCCCTGCGATGCGGGGAAAAGGCTTTTTCGGATGGGCATGCAATGAGTGCTATTGAAATGCGTATCGCCAGCCCGCCGAGCGTAAAAAGAGGGTGCATGAGGATTCAATCAAAAATGGCCATTTTTGGGGATCACCGCTCGGCAATCGAACATACTCATGCCGACCTACGGCTAAGCTTATGATGATTCTCTTCAGAACCTGCAGCGAGGTGCTTCAAGGATGATTCGTCTACGTCTCTCTTTGGCGTTAAGTTTTGACGTAACAGCACCAGGCAGTGACTTTATTTTCAACCTCCACGCGGCACATACATGCCGACAGATCGTGGTTGATGAGTCTCTGCTGGTGAATCAAGCGGTGCCTCGGACGGTAGAAACCGATCCCATGACCGGCAACCGCTATCTGCGGCTGAGTGCTACCGCAGGCCTCCTGGAGATTTGGTATACGGCGTCGGTGGATCTGAACCATTACATGGCAACTCCTGAACATATCGACGAGATTCCCGTCGCCCAGTTGCCCGCCCAGGTTTTAAACTATCTTTATCCCAGCCGCTACTGTCAGTCTGACCGTCTCTATAGGTTGGCGATGCGGGAGTTTGGTCAGCGACCGCCGGGATATAGCCGGGTCCAGGCGATTCGGGATTGGGTGATGCAGCGGATTACCTATGTGAAAAACATCTCCGATGCTAGCAGCTCAGCCATCGATACGCTGATCGAGACGGCTGGTGTTTGTCGCGATTTTGCGCATCTGATGATTGCGCTGTGCAGGGCGAGCAATATTCCCGCACGCTTCACCACGGGGATTAATTATGGGGTAAATCCCGCCTATGGCCCTCTGGATTTTCATGCGTATGTGGAAGTGTATTTAACTGGTGGATGGTACCTCTTCGATCCCTCGGGCATCACCATTCCCATGGGTCTGGTCCGTTTTGGCACCGGACGCGACGCCGCAGATGTGGCTTTTGCGACAATTTTCGGCGAAGTGGTTTCTTCCCCACCGGTGATCGGTATTGAGGTGATAGCCGGTGCTGACGGCACACGGATTATGCCCTATCTGGTAGAGTCTGCACTTTCGACGGATGCCTGACACATAGGAACCCCCATGATTGAATCCCTGCTGTTAACCACGGCTCGCGTATCCACCTTTGACAATGACCGTTTACTCACCCGCGCCAGTGGGTTTTTCTTCGCGCGTGATAAGAGTCTGTTTTTCGTGACCAGTCGCCATGTTGTCATGGACAAACCCAGTAAGCATTTTCCTAACCGGCTGGAGAAAGACCTGCACACGGATGCGGCGAATCTCACCCGATCTGCCGTGTTCTCCGTATACCTGTATCGGGAAGGAAAAAGTCTCTGGCGCCAGGGCAGCGATAGCGGGGGAGAGATTGATGTGGCGGCGATTGAGCTTGATCGTGAATGCTTACCCGATTCGGTAGTTATTCAATGCTTTACCCCGGCCCATTTGCAAAGCTCCTTTGAAGAGATCGAAGTGGGGAGCTTATTGCTGGTAGTGGGCTTCCCGTTAGGGTTTCATGACACCTTGCATCATCTGCCCGTGGTGCGTCAAGCCGTGATTGCGTCCTCTTTTGGTTTGCGTTTTCAGGGCCAGGGTTATTTCCTGACCGACGCACGGACACACCGAGGTAGCAGCGGAGCACCAGCGGTGATGCGCTCCACCGCGGGGGATCAGATCTTGCCGTGGAAGCTGCTTGGGGTACATTCTGCGCGTATTGATATGGGTGGACGGGATGCAGATCTGGATGAGTCTCTGGGACTCAATTGTGCATGGTACGCGGATATTTTATTGACGCTGACGGCCTGACGGATGATTCTTTCTTTTTCGATGATAATTATTTTTGGAAAGAGAAAAGTGGGCTTCAATTTAGTGAAATAAATGGAGACGAATGTTGAGTTATATGTGTGATAGCCATTTAAGAAGATAAATGAATGAAACGCTACACTGGGGTTGCCTCTACGTTACAGTCGCCGGGGCGATATCATCATGAATGACCGCTATCAGGCTGCTGCTGTCTACCAACAGGCTTCGATGGTGCATGGCATCAAATGGGGACAAAGGGGCTTCATGCGTAAACCAATCGCCCGCGTGGCTCCGGTATGGGGCGTCCCAGCTCCATTGCTATCTCGACCCATTCACCAATCACCCGTTCTGCATTGGCTACTGCCTCTTGATAAGTAGCGCCATCGGCCATGCATCCAGGGAGTTCAGGAACTTCCACGATAAAAGCGTTGTCCTCGTTACTCCAATAAATGACCAGCTCATACTTACTCATCATTATTAACTCCTAGGCGGTATTTGGTGAGTATGCCGCGCGCTTGTTTCACTTGATAGGGCTTTGCCATGCGTCCTATGGGTTGGAGATTGATGATCTCCGCTACCCCTTCTTTGGTAAGGATATGATGGTCTCCCTTCACGCGAAGCGTGAACCCAAGCCTATCCAACAAGGATAACAGATCAGCAAAGGCTATGTTGGCATCGCTCCGACCGCTGAGAACGGCGGTCTGGGTTTTCTCGTGCTTACCCAAGAATTCCACCGAGCCTGAATGCTTCAATCGTTTGATACATGGCTTGGACTCTTTCTGGACTGAGCAAATCTACCTTTGCGAGCCTAGGCCAATCCAACGTCCGCTCCCAGTCTGATACCGCCCTTTCCGGCAGCGGTGAGAGAATGACCCTCTACCTCGCCTCACATGGGAGATTGTGTCATGCAAGCCAAGGACTATTCAACCTATTCCTCCTCCACACCCTGGAACAAGGGCAAGATCGTCGGCCAAAAACGCCCCTTCAAGCTGCAAGAGGTCTGGGCCATCCGCATCCGCCTGCAACTGGCGTCACGGGTCCGAGACCTCGCACTTTTTGACCTGGCGATCGACAGCAAGCTGCGTGGCTGCGATCTGATTGCCCTGCGCGTCAGTGACGTCACACACGGGCAAAGTGTTTTACATCGTGCCATCGTACTCCAGCGCAAGACGCGACGCCCCGTCCAATTCGAGATCACCGAACCTACGCGGGCAGCAGTGGCCGCCTGGATCGAAAAGGCGGGTCTGCGGCAAAACGATTCCCTTTTCCCCAGCAGGAAGCACGACTCTCCGCACCTGTCGACTCGACAGTACGCGCGGTTCAATCACAGCATGCAGGGCACGACTATCCCCATGATGATGGGTCATATTTTTAGGTCCGTCCTTCTCCTCGTAGTTTACTGTTTGCGCCAGCACCGTGCCGGCAACTGCGAAGGTTCGTCGTCACATCATCTGCAAGTCCTTCAAGACAAATTATATCCTTCTGCCTCGTTGGCGCCAGACGGGCCGGGGGCGGATGGCCTGCTTTTGCTAACTTCCACCTATGCCGCTTGCGGGCCTTTTGAGACGGCAAGGACACTCATTCCGGCCACCATTCTTTATTCAAAACCTGGCTACTCACATCCCACGGACATGCGACCGGAAAGCTTTGAAGCGGTAACCCAGTTTCTACTTCAGCGTCATCCCGGGCATCATTCCACAATTCACCAAGCACTTCAGGAATAAGGGGCTTCAAGCTTGGGGACTGCTTTATCAGTCTCACCAGTTCTCTGCGCTGTCCC
>JBMFWV010000155.1:0-5374 GCA_049964915.1 Rhizomicrobium sp. | reverse complement strand
GCGGCGCGTAGCCACGCCCGGAGCTTGGCGAGCCGGTTACGCAGACACGCGGTGAATAAGATGGGCTAGGTATTCTGATATAGAAGGGAGCGCTTGCGGTTGTTGGCAGCGAGAGTGTTTAAGTGTTATACTCGTAATTAACGAAGATGACAAAATTTTCTTGGAGTGCTAAGGGGCATGCTGATTAAAAACATTTAAAAAATATAAATTTTTATTATCAAGATTAATGAGGTGCGTTCACATAGACCGGCTTACAACGAAGGCAACCTGGGTAAATGTGAGGAGTAACGGAAATGTCGTCTATAGCGGATCGGGGGTTACCGGAACTACAGCGTGACATGGTAACCGCGGTTTTGAAATGGACCTTACTCATTTCGGCCGTTGTGCTGTTTACCTTGCTTGCCTGGGGCACGGTGTATACCTATCGCGAGGCACCGCCCCTGCCGGAGCGTTTTATCAGCGCCGACGGCCGAACCGTTATGACGGGCGCCGACATCATCGCCGGCAAGGGCGGATTCCAGCGCGCCGATTTGATGGATTACGGCAGCCTCTACGGCATGGGCTCCTATTATGGACCCGATTATACCGCCCAATATCTCGTCGATCTCGGCGAGCGCACCGCGCGGAATCTCGCCCTGGCGCGGCTTGGGAGACCGCTTGAACAGCTTGGGGAAGGTGAGCAATATGAGGTCCGTAACGCCATGCGGAAAATGTTGCAAGGCGTGCATCTCTGGGAAGACACCGTTACCCTGCCCCCCGCGTTGGCAGAAGCCATCATCGCTCTCCGCCCGGCAATCGTGCGCACGCTTCTGACCACCGACGTCAATACTGGCTACACACGCGCCTACAGCCTCACTCCCCAACTCGCGGCCCAGACGGCGGATTTTTTGATCTATTCTTCGCTCACGACCATCGCGCGCCGCCCCGGCGCCGACTATTCCTACACCAATAATTGGCCTTATGAACCCTCCGTCGGTAACGCTCCGACGACGACTACTTTTTCCTGGACGTGGATTTCTTTCATGTTCACGTTTTTTGCATTTGGCCTCGTGCTTTATGCCTATAACCATTATATTCTCAGCAACTCGGAGGGCCCGACCGAGGTGCTTTTTCAGGATTTCAAACCCCTGACGCCCAGTCAACGTGCAGTTGGGCCATATTTCCTGGTTGTTGCGTTGATCCTGCTTGCGCAAATCGGCGCGGGCGGCATCATGGCGCACGACTATGCCGAGCGCAGCAATTTCTACGGCATCGCGCTTAATTCCTTTCTTCCCTTCAACGCACTCCGCTCCATCCATATCCAGGCCCCGATCGTCTGGATCGGGCTTTCCTGGATCGGCGCCGCGCTCTTTCTGGCGCCGCTTATCAGCGGGCGCGAAGCAGCCGGGCAGGCGAAGCTGGTCTATCTTCTTTTTGTCGTGACCGTCGCCATTGTCGCAGGGGCATTGATCGGCGATTATCTCGGCATCATGGGCTTCATCGGCAAAGCCTGGTTCTGGGTCGGCAATCAGGGCCTTTCCTATCTGCAATTGGGCCGCGCCTGGCAGATAGGTTTTGCCGTCGGCCTCGCTTTGTGGAGCTTCATGGTTTTTCGCGCGCTCTGGCCGAGTCTTGCGCAATTGCGCCATGCAAGCTGGCAGTTTTGGACAGGCCGTATCACGCTCGAGCATCTGTTCTGGGCGAGCACGGTGAATATTGCCGTGCTGTATTGGTTCGGCATGGTGCCGATGACCCATGTCAGCCCGTCCTTTACCCTCACCGACTACTGGCGCTGGTGGGTTGTGCATCTCTGGGTCGAGCAGTCCTTCGAATTTTTCGCGGCGGTGGTGACCGCCTATCTCTTAGTTGCGGTCGGGCTGGTATCACGGCGGCTGGCGATGCGGACGGTCCTGTTCGAGACGGTCCTGGTGTTCCTCGGTGGCGTCATCGGCACCGGACATCACTGGTATTGGGCGGGCGCACCAGCGATCTGGGTGCCGGCGGGGAGCATGTTCTCCTTCATCGAAGTGCTGCCGCTTTTGCTTCTCGTGATCGAAGCCGAAGAGCATCGCCGGCTTCTTCGCCGCCACAGCGAATTCCGCTACGGCCTCGCTTATACCTACATCATTGGCGCGGCATTGTGGAATTTCGTCGGTGCGGGGGTTTTCGGCGGGGGCACGCTGAATGCGCCACTCGTCAACTACTACGAGCACGCGACAACGCTGACGCTCAATCATGCCCATACCGCGCTCTTTGGCGCGTTCGGGTTGCTCGCGATCGGCATGATTTATTTCTGCCTTCGCTATGCCGGAGGAGAGACGCCGGTGAGCGATCGGCCTGGCTACATCGCGTTTGCATTCTATAATATCGGGGTTATCCTCTGGGTGGTGCTGACCTTCTTCCCGGTCGGCTGGCCGCAGCTTGAGGCGGTCTATGAGCATGGTCTCGCCTATGCGCGGAGCCAGGCGTTCTATGATACGACGCTGTTCTGGCAATGGATCCGCATTGTGGGGGATATCATTTTCGCGTTCGGGGCACTTATCATGGCGTGGGACTTTCTCATTCGCATCCGCCCGTTCTTCACCGCGCCGGCCCCGGTTGGCCTGCCACGCAAGGCACCTGCCGAGTGAAGGGGAGTTGCAGTGACAACAAAGATTAGCCCCCATGCGATCCGGGTCCGGCGGGTCTATGACCCGCCCGGCCGGGATGACGGCCTGCGGGTTCTGGTTGATCGGCTGTGGCCGCGCGGGCTGAAAAAGGCCGAGGCGGCGATCGATCTCTGGCTCAAGGAAGCCGCGCCAAGCGCGGAGTTGCGCCGCTGGTTCGGCCACGATCCGGCGCGCTTCGAAGAATTCAAGGCGCGCTATGCGGCGGAGTTCCGCGCTCGCCCCGAGGTCTTGGCAAAATTGCACGCCTTGCATGCGGCGCAAGACATGACCTTGCTTTTCGCCGCCCATGATGAGGCCCATAACAATGCGGTCGTGCTCCGCGACATCTTGACGCGGGATTGAGGCAAAGCAGTAGATCGTGAGTGCCATTCCGCGCTATCGATCGTGGCACGGCCCGGCGCTTTTTGCCGCGGGCTACCGGCCGTTCTTTTTGCTCTCCGCGCTGTGGGCGGCGCTGGCCGTGCCGGTTTGGATTGCGCTCTTCAGCGGCGCGTTGACGCCGTCCATGGCCCTGCCGCCGATGGTTTGGCATGTCCATGAAATGGTGTTCGGATTTGGCGCGGCCACGGTTGCGGGGTTTTTGCTGACCGCCATCCCCAACTGGACCGGGCGGATGCCACTTCAGGGACTCCCGCTCGCGGGGTTGGCGGCGCTATGGCTGGCCGGGCGCGCGGCCTGCCTTGCCGCGGGCCTGATCGGCCCCGGCGCCGCGATGATCGCCGATCTCGCTTTTCCCGCGGTGTTTTTGGCTGTCGTCGCGCGCGAGATCATCGCCGGGCGCAACTGGCGTAATCTGCCGATGCTGGGCGCGCTGGCGGCCTTGCTGATCGGCAATTTTCTGGTTCATCTCGCGGCGCTCGGCCTCGGCAATACGGCAGAGCTTGGCAACCGCCTCGGTGTCGCGACGCTTCTCGCCCTGATCAGCCTGATCGGCGGGCGCATCATTCCGAGCTTCACACGCAACTGGCTCGTCAAGCAGCGCCCGGACATCGCCCTGCCGGCGCCCTTCGGCATGATCGATCAGGCGGCCTTGGCGCTCGCTATCGTGGCCCTCGTTCTTTTCGTGATCGCGCCGGCTAGCCGGACGCTGCCGTGGGCGGCACTGGCGGCCGGGGGGACGCTTGCGCTCCGGTTGCGGCGCTGGCGCGGATGGGCGACCTGGCGTGAGCCGCTGCTCTTCGTGCTCCATCTCGGTTATGGCTGGCTCGCTTGCGGCTTTCTCGTCTTGGGGCTTGGCGCGTTTCTCCCCTGGCTGCCCCAGACAACGGCGCTTCATGCCCTTACCGTAGGCGCGATCGGCACCATGACGCTCGCCGTCATGACCCGCGCGACGCTCGGCCATAGCGGGCGGCCGCTCACCGCCGGAGCGGGCACGACGGTGATCTATACGCTCGTCACACTGGCCGCCCTTATCCGACTGTCCGCGCCGTTCGCCGGGGCGCAGTATCTGCTGGCCCTCGCCCTGGCCGGCGCAGCATGGAGCGCCGCGTTCGCACTGTTTGCGGTGCTCTACGGGCCGCTTTTCATCCGGCCACGGGCGCGCGGGGGAGTGCCGTTCCCGGCTAAAGCCCACGAAAAGGACCAACGTCGTGCGATTGACCATCTACACAGACTACACGCTCCGGACCCTGATGTTCCTTGCACTTTGCCCGGAGCGTCTGGCGACGGTCGCGGAGATTGCTGAAACCTACGATATTTCGGAAAACCACATCACCAAGGTTGTCCACCAACTTGGCCTTTCGGGAGATGTGCAGACGATCCGGGGCCGTTCAGGCGGCATGCGGCTGGCGAAGCCGCCCGAGGCGATCAATCTCGGCGTGGTGGTGCGCCGCACCGAGCCGGATTTCGCCATGGCCACCTGTTTTGAACACCCCGATGCCTGCCCGCTGTACTCTGCCTGCGTTCTGGAAAAGGCGCTCGCCGCGGCCGCCGCGGCGTTTCTCGCCGTACTCGACCGCTACACCCTCGCCGATCTGATCGCCCCGCGCCTGAAGCTGCAACGCGCCCTCGGCCTCTCGCCATCCGTACGCAAGCCCACGAATACTCTGCGTGGACGAGTCTGACAGACGGCGCGGCCACGGGTTTTTATCAATAGCGAAGCCTGCCTCTGGATAGTCGCTGTTTCGCGACAGGCGGGTTTCTAGCCGACATGGACCAGATCGAGAGAGGCACGCTAGTGTTCTGACTCATTCGGCTGGTTCAGGCAGTCGGTCGAGCTTGGCGAGGATCGATGCGGCGGAGGCCTTCCAGACGAAGGGCTTTGGCTCGGCGTTGTGTTCGGCGAGAAAGCGGTTGATGGCAGCTTGGAGGTCGACGATCGAATGAAAGCTGCCACGGCGGATGCGCTGGCGAGTCAACGTCGAGAAGAAACTCTCGACCGCGTTCAGCCACGACGCGGAAGTGGGCGTGAAATGGAAGGTCCAGCGCGGATGCCGCGCCAGCCACTCGCGGACCTTGGGATGCTTGTGCGTGGCGTAGTTGTCGACCACCGCCTCGATCAGCTTACCGGCCGGAACATCGCGCTCGACGGCGTTGAGGAAGCGAATGAACTCCTGGTGCCGATGGCGCTGCATGCAGCGTCCGATCACCGTCCCGTCGAGCACATTGAGGGCCGCGAACAGCGTCGTCGTGCCGTGGCGCTTGTAGTCGTGCGTCATGGTGCCGCAGCGGCCGGGTTTCAGCGGCAGCCCCGGCTGGGTGCGGTCGAGTGCCTGGATTTGGCTCTT
>JBMFWV010000154.1:0-5375 GCA_049964915.1 Rhizomicrobium sp. | reverse complement strand
GCATAGCGCAGTCCAAGGCTGGAATAGACCATGAAGCCGATTACCGTGCTCTTAAAAAGGACGGCGGCTACGTTTGGATCCGCGATGTCGTTCATGTCGTGCGCAACGAGGCCGGAGAAGTCGACAGTCTCGTCGGATTTATGTTCGATATCAGCGAGCGCAAAGAGGCCGAACAGAAGCTGGAACAGCTGAAGCGCGAATTAGAGCAACTCTCGCTCACCGACGGCCTGACAGGAATAGCGAACCGTCGCTGCTTCGATCAATGTCTTGCCGAAGAGTGGGCAGACTCGGCACGCCGGAAAATACCCCTGTCGATGGTGATTTTAGATATCGATTACTTCAAGCAGTACAACGACGTGTACGGTCACGTCGACGGCGATGAGTGCCTAAAGCGAGTTGCAAACGTCTTGAGAGACGTGGCGCAGCGCCCAAGAGACCTTGTCGCCCGATTCGGTGGCGAGGAGTTCATCCTGCTTCTGCCGGAGACAGATTCCGAGGCGGCGCACCGTCTGGCTGAGGTCTGTCAGAGTAGAATTGCAGAACTCGGAATCGCGCATGCGAAGTCCGCTGTGAGCGAAGTTGTCACCGCAAGCATCGGGGTCGGCACGGCCGTCGGAACGACGAAGTCCAGTGCCCGAGAATTCATCGAGGCGGTCGACCGTGCGCTCTACGCAGCCAAGCATGGCGGACGCAACCGCATCGAGCTAGCTGAGGCTGCTTTGCCGTCGGTGTAAGACATTCATCCAGGACCGGAAACCGCGGCTCCGCCGAGAGGTCCCATTCTCGTATTTGCGAGATCTGTGCGCTGAGCCCAATGCTTGCGAAATATCAGCAAGCTCCAAAAAAGACATGTCGATGAAAGCTGTTCCAAGAGCGAATTTTCGTGACCGCTATGGAACTCAAAAGTTACGATGATCGCAACCGAGACTGATTGTAGCGCGAAGCCTTCTGCGATTACCTCCATCTACCTCTGGAGCGGTCCGACTTGGCCGATTGGAGTATCACGGCCAACATGAACCCGCCCTTCATGCGCGTGGCCGTTCAAGATGGCCCCAGCCGTCGCCCGGTCCATACCGAAGCGTTCATCACGTGAACCGAGTGTTTCAGCCGCCATTCACTCCGCGATACGCATGAAGTTCGGCGTTTCGACTCTTTCGGAAGCCGCAGTGCATTCCCCGGCCCGCGCATAATGCGTTGCCCGTGCGCTGGCGACTATATTCCAGCGTACCAAGTGTAGCCTTGATCCTCCCAGTACCCACCATGACCCTGACCGAAGGGCCGATAGCTGGATACCAGTTGGATGTGCATCACGTATTTCGCCATCTTATAGCCGAGCTGAAGTCCCAACCTCAGTCGTACGGGCGCCCCGTAGGCAATTGGCAACGCCTCACCGTTCAAAGCGTACGCGAGCAACGTCTGCGGATGCACTGCCGTTCGCATATCAATGCTCTCGTAGTAGTAATCACTGCCGTCGTCCATGGGATCTGCACAAAAGAACATCACATAGCGCGCACTAGGCTTTGGGACGACTCTCGCCAGAACATCTCTGAGTAGAGGACCAGTCCACTGACCGATACAACTCCACCCTTCAACACAGTCATGGCGCGTAATCTGTGTCAGAGCGGGCATGGAGCGCAATTCGTTCAGAGAAAAAGACTGCGGATTCTCGACTAGACCGTCTACTCGCAACTGCCAATCGCGGAATCCGTTTCGCGCCATGGCCTGGTATTTCGGATTATCCGGGTCAGTGGTGCCATTGGCGCGAAACACGGGAGCGATGTCTGTCCGTGAAAACTCCGGGGCCAGAGCGACTCGCGAAACGAGCGCATCTTGCACGGCGCGAGTCAACCATTGTGCCGAACTGAGTACGCCCTGAGTTTGGGGTAAATTTGACAGTCGGTCGCACCCAGCCAAGAGGAGCGAACCTGCTCCGGCACCGAGACCCAGAATCAAGCGCCGGCGGCGCACACTGATAATATCAGTCATGATGTTGTTCTGATACTTGGGGCTGCACCACTTCGATCGCATAGCGTCCTGTAATCATTGAACGCACGTTGTTCCATAATCCGGAGAGAATCACCATTGCAATGTGGACAACGAAGAATGCGAGCAACGTCATTGCACACACGAAATGGATAGTCCGCGCGCTTTGGCGTCCGTGGAACAACCACAAGAGCCACGGAAATCCAGCGTCCATCGTTGGCGACATCGTGAGTCCCGTGAGGACGATCACTGGCGCCACGACAAATATGATCAGTAGGTAGGCAAGCTTCTGCAATCCGTTGTAGTGCTTTGCCTCGTCACCCCGAGGAAATTTTAACTTGAGATGCTCGACGAATGTATGGCCAAGACGCCGCCAGTCGGTGCGTGTCAGCCAGAGATCCCGTCGCAAGTGACCGGAAGCAAATCCATAAATCACATACAGACTGCCATTTACCACCAAAATCCAGGCGAAGAAGAAGTGCCAGAGCCGGCCCATGGCAAGCCACCGGTCGCCCGGTAGCGTGGCCCACCGCGGAAATCCCCGTTCGGTGTAATGGCCGCCTTCACCCTTTGACCAGCCGAACAGCCCGGTTGTATCGAAGGTGTGCCCGTCAACGCTGGTCACTCCCTCGACATGTCCTTGATTGTCCGTCATCGCGTCCATGCTAAGCAGGGGATGCGAGAAATTTGAGGACTGCCCCCAATAGAGAGCCGGATGCGCGTTGAAAATTTGCAGTCCACTCATCAGCATCACTGCGAGAGTAACAAAATTAACCCAGTGCA
This sequence comes from Rhizomicrobium sp., assembly GCA_049964915.1. GTDB lineage: Bacteria > Pseudomonadota > Alphaproteobacteria > Micropepsales > Micropepsaceae > Rhizomicrobium. The sequence goes on along the minus strand of JBMFWV010000154.1, from coordinate 2,609 downwards.
GAATGCGGACGGCCAGACTGTGGCGGCGGGTGAATTCCTTATGACTTCTCGGACGTCTTAGTTGAACACCCGTACGGAAAAGCGGCCTCAACGATGTCATCAGATTTTAAAGTCCGAATTAGGTTTAACGTCTTGCCGAATCGCCCCCACGACCCCCTTTAGTCGGATGGGAAGGTTTGTGAGCCACCTTGCCGTGTTCCACCTTGCCCTGGCTCATCTGGCCGTGGCTCATCTGGCCGTGGGCCATTGAATGCGCTCCGGTGTGATGATCGTTGTGCATCATCACTTTCCGTGAGGACATTTTCATCTTATGCATTTTGTGTGAAGACCCACCTGAAGCTGCGGCCTGGGCAAGTGGCGGCGCTGCCGCCAATGTTGCGACCATGACAGTGGCAGTGAGGACGTACATACTTTTGAACGTGAGCATGAGCGACGAACTCCCCGTGATCCAACCGCCAGGACAGCATCTGCGCGTAGTAGGCCTTAATTCGCACCGCGTAAGCAAATCGTTACAGCGCAAGAGGCTATAGGCTCTCCGGATGCGCTGGGCTGAGAGGTGGTCGTGTACCGACTTAATTTTCAATGCTGGCGGGGCTCTCCGCGAGACATCACTTGCGTTTTAGAACGCACGATATAGAATCGTGTAATGAGCTGATCCCGTTCGCAAGGTTCTCCAAGACGCATGGCCCGACCTCGTGAATTCGACGAGAGCGCGGTCCTAGACGCCGCAACGCATCTGTTCTGGAATCGCGGATTCGAGGCGAGTTCTATTCGAGATCTTGCTGACCGAATGGGCATGACGGCGGCGAGCATCTACAACGCATACGGCGACAAACGCGCGTTGTACAAGCGAGTACTCGAGCGCTATGCCACCGATGCGCTCGGGTCGTGCGCCATCGGTTTGACCCGCGGGGCCTCGGGCATGGAGGCGATCGAGTCCTTCTTCCTGATGTTGGCGAATGCGACGGCCTCCGATCCAGACCGCAAGGGCTGCCTAGTCGTCAACGCGGGAGTCGAATCAGCGCCGCATGACGCGGAATTTAATCAAATTGTCGTCGATGTCTTCCGACAATTGGAAGCGTTATTTCGCGACTGCGCATCGCGCGGACAGATTGATGGATCCGTAACGCGGGCACAATCGGCCGAGGACATTGCCCGGCTTCTGCTCGGAACAATGCTTGGCTTGCGGGTGCTGGCGCGCACACGCCCCGAACCGGCTTTGCTGACAGGCGTTGCGCGCGCAACGACTGCACTATTGCGGCCGTAGTCGGTCAACTGTCATGGCGGAAGAGCTCTCGCCGGTACTTTCACGGGACTGCTTGGAACGACAGCTTCGGGAGCTTATGGTTCGGGGCTTAGACGGAGAGGCGCACGCGTATCGACAACTGCTCACTGAATTACGTCGATATTTCCGGAGTTACTTCGAGCGCCGACTGACCACTGCCGACGTTGAGGACTTGGTCCAGGAGACGCTGCTGGCGGTACACCTGAAACGCGACAGCTATGACAGAAGTCTTCCGTTTACGCCCTGGGCCTATGCGGTCGCGCGCTACAAGCTGGCCGATCATTTCCGCCGAATACCTGCGTCACATCTCCCGCTCGAGGATGCCGCAGATCGATTTACATTGGATAGCTCGGATGACAGTGCCGTACGAGCCGATCTCGCACAACTGCTCAATCGATTGCCCGCACGGCAGCGATCGCTGATCGAGGAAGTGAAGCTGAAGGGCTGGTCGGTTGAGGAAGCAGCACGCAGAAGTGGGGTGACCGCCGTATCGGCGCGCGTAATGCTTCATCGTAGCCTCAGGTGGCTGACCCAGTCAGTCGGCCTTGAGGACCAGTAATGTCATGGAAATACGGCTCAGTGTGAAAGGGGTGTGGGTGCAAGCGAGAGTGTGCGGACGATCTGGAGCCTAATTTCTTCGGGTTTCGTGACCATACAAGATGTCTGGCCCATTTTTTTTCGGTGTCCGCATGCTCATGCCCCGCTCACAGCACTGGCTCGACGACTTATGCCCGTTCGCTGGATGTCGTCTGCAGCGTGTCCTTCCGGCAGGGATGCGTGACTGGCGAAGGTGCAGGTTGGTAGCGTTGGGGCCGCGCCCATTCCGGGCGACGGGAGCAACGCATGAGCAGAACCGAGGGCGATCAGCCGGCGGATTTGGGCCGGTTACGACAACGGCTGGATGAGCACCGGCGAGGCGGCAGTCGCGGTAAGGCGCTGCCGGGGTGGGTGTGGGCGGCCGCAGGGAGGCTGGCTCGGCGGCATGGGGTGCATCGGACGGCACGAGCGCTGGGCCTGGAGTACAACAAGCTCAAGCGGGCCAGCGGTGAGCCAGCAGGGGTAGCGGCGAGCGCAGACGAGCGGCGGCGCGCGGTGGGGGCAACGAAGTTCCTCGATCTGACCCCGGCGTTGCCTCTTGCCGGGGCAACGTGCCGGGTGCGTCTTGTGGGCCCTGCCGGGCAGCATCTTGAGCTCGAGATGGATCCCGGGGTCGCCAAGGAGATGGTGCTCGAGTTGTGTCGCGAGGGCTGGGGGGCGCAGCCGTGATCCAGATCACTCCGCAGATGCGGGTGCTGGTGGCGATCGAGCCGGTGGATGTCCGCAG
>JBMFWV010000153.1:0-5422 GCA_049964915.1 Rhizomicrobium sp. | reverse complement strand
CGGAATCAGCCATGATCCGAGGTCCGCTACGCCCTGTTTGTTCGATCGGCGCCATACCGGGTGGATGCAGTCCTGACCGGCCTGGCGTCCTAACTCCACTGTCCTATTCAGCCAAAGTATCAGCCAAATGTCAAGCAAAAAGACTGATATAATACAATGAGACTGATTTCTGTGGAGCAATGCAGAGGGGCGAGGGCCATGCTCGGTTGGAGTCAGGGCGAGCTCGCTGAAGCTGCGGGTGTCTCGCGAGCGACCGTCCTGGATTTTGAACGCGGAGCGCGCACGCCACATCGCAATAATCTCGATGCCATGCGGCGGGCGATGGAGGCGGCCGGGATCGAGTTTATCGATGAAAATGGTGGCGGCGCTGGAGTACGCTTTCGCCATCGCTCTGAGCCGTGAGCTCCGGAGTATTTGGTTAGTGGGGCGGGTTGTAGCTGAAACTTCAGGAAATTTGGTCGCCCGTGCCGCTTCAGTTCAATAAGGGCCTGATTTCTCTACCAGGACATGTCTGGCGGAAATCGATGGTGATCACGTGTGTCGCGTCAGCCTACGCGTCGTGTTGTCCGCGGCCAGATCCAATTTCGTGAGCGCGGTGAAGTCTCCCACGCCTATGATCGGCTGCAAGGACGATCCTCGCGAGGAAGCGGTGGTGCTATCGCAGGTGTGGTCCGTGGACTAGCGTCCGCGGAGAACCGCGCGATCCTGGATCTGACGGGATTAGGCGTTCAGAGTGCAGTATTGGCTCAAGCGGTACCCACTGCTTTGCGCCGAAAGAGAGGTGCCCCATGAAAATCGACACGTTTGTTCTCGAACGCAATCAGTCGCTCTTCGAGAATACTGTGCGCTTCAATCTCAGCGATAGCGGAGTTCACCCACTCACTCTCCGGCAGGTTCTCGCCCCAGAAGAATGTGAGGAAGTCCTCTCTCTGTCTCAGGGCTATGGCCAAACCAACGGTAGCTCGGACCTGCGGCGCCGCATCGCATCTCACTATCTTGGTCTCGATGAGAATAACATCCTCGTTACCAATGGATCCGCAGAAGCCAACTTCGCTGTCGTCTGGACCCTTATCGAGCCCGGTGACGAGGTGCTGGTAATGCTCCCAAATTACATGCTCGTGTGGGGCGCGATCCGGGCATTCGGCGCGAAGGCGGTAGGGTTTCACCTTCGCGAAGAGCACAACTGGGCACCTGATCTCGATGAGCTGCGTGACAGGATGTCCGCTAGAACAAAGCTCATCGTCATCTGTAATCCGAATAACCCGACAGGCGTCATCCTCGATCGCAAGATGATGGAGGAGATTGTCGCGCTGGCCAGACATTCTGGCGCATTCATCCTGAGCGACGAAATCTATCGCGGCTCGGAATTCAGCGGTGTTGAATGCCCGAGCTTCCTTGAGATTTACGAAAGGGCAATCGTCTGCTCGGGGCTGTCAAAGTCCATGGCGCTTCCTGGATTGCGCATTGGCTGGATCGCGGGACCACGGGACGTCATCGATCGGGCCTGGCACCGCCATGACTACACCACCATCAGCACCTCCATCATCGGTCAATATGTTGCGACGAAGGTTCTTGAACCCCAGCGCCGCGCTGAGATCCTCGAGCATGGCCGCTCACACCTCAAGAAAAATCTGGCAGGGTTCTCGGACTGGGTTTCGCAGCATGAAGGCACCTTCAGCTTCGTTCCTCCGAGGGCAGGTGGCATGGCGTTCGTGCGTTATCATCTTCCGATCGGATCAACCGCGCTCGTTGATCGCCTGCGCATACAAAAGAGTGTATTCGCGGCATCGGGCGAATGGTTTGGGATGGATAGTTTCCTGCGCTTCGGTATCGGTACGGATCCGAATATTCTGGGGCCAGGCCTCAAGCTCGTTTCCGAGACCATTCGGGAGCTTCAAGACTAACCCATTGCGCCCAAGAGTTTCATTCTGGCAGGGAGCGCGACCGTAGCGGCAACGCGCCCGTGCAAGGTGGGGTGTGCCGCGCGAAGCTGAAAGAAAAACCTGCCCACCATGAAAGGTGGGCAGGTTTTGAACCTTCCTATGAATCCGCGCTCGGCAACAGCTTGCTCTGCACGTCAAATAAGTTGGTGACAATCCTTCGACTTAGGGCTTCTTGAAGAGCAAGAGATAATCATCAACCCTCCAATGAAGGCCAAAGACAACCTTGGTGTGATTATCACTGGGGTGGGCGAGGGCATCACTCTGGCCATCAAACTTGAAGCCAGCGGCGAGGACTTCCTCCTTGGTCGCGGCTGGATCAGAGCGGTGGAGCGTCTGGGTCTCGGTCATGCCCTTACCTGGCGCCGTGGCATGATCAATGATGACGTAAATGCCGCCGGGTTTGAGGTCGCGGTACACTGCCTTGTTGAAGGCCAGCATGTTGAGTGGGCCAAAAAACTTATTGTGGAAATCATGGTAATTGTCGGCAGTCCACACGAAATCCACCTTATGTGGAATCTTGAGCGACTTTCCGGCGTTGGGAAGTGGTATCACGTTCGCGTAAGCGGCGGTGTGAGACAGCTTGGTGACCGCTGCGAGTGCATTGTAGGTGCGGTGACCCATGTGTACCGGCACCGGACCGGGAAAGGCTTCGTATACCTTGCCTTTGGGGCCAACCACTTTGCTCAGGATGCGGGTATAGTATCCGCCTCCAGGTACCAGCTCGAGAACGCTATCTCCCGGCTTCACCCCGGCAAAGGCTATGGCGAGCTGAGGTCTGCGGTTTACATCAAGGGCCTTTTGTTTTGCCGGACGTCCCGGATCATTGACGGCAGCCGTGACATAAGCCGGTACGGCGGGAGCCGGTGTGGCGGCGAACGCTGGCGCCAAAGCAAACGCGCCGACAATTGCCGTCATGGTTGCTAAGCTTCGTGCTTTGAGCATATGCGCCTTCCTTTTCCTGGTTGAATCACTCGAGAAGAATATGACGTGGACAGTGTCTGGTGTTGTGCTGTGGTGTACCACCAGTTGCCTGCCTGACTGACATTAACATTTTGTACAAGTCGCTCATAGAGGTCTTGCGGCGAGGCGTCCCTTCGGCTCAGGCGCGTGTCTTGATCCTTCTACTGCGTGCGGTATCGAGGTTGTCCGCAAAGAGCTGACGCATCACTGCGCCTCGAATTGTCGAGGGATTTGATTTCGTGAACGGCCGTTCCAGATAATCAAAACGTGTAGCAGTTAGGGAGTGCTCTGTTCTCCTTACTTGACCTTGGGATGCCCATTTTAAACTAAACCGGCAGAGGAGCGGCAGCCGGCGACAAAAGCGACGCTCTCTGCCGGCCACCTGCATCTCTCCTAGACTGGCAGCGTGAAGCAGAACGTTGCACCACGCTCCGCCTTGGGCTGAACCCAGATTCGTCCGCCGTGGCCCTCGACGATATGCCGACAAATGGAAAGCCCGACACCCATGCCGTGCGCCTTTGTGGTGTGGAAAGGTTTGAAGAGGTTTTCCGCGATTTCCGGTGCAAGGCCAGGGCCACTATCGGTGACGCTGAGTTCAACCATGCGCCCATCCTCCACCCGTTTGGCGGAGACGATGAGTTGCTGAATGCCTGAGTCTTCCATGGCCTCGAACGCATTACGGATGAGATTGAGCAGAACCTGCTGGATCTGGATCTTGTCGACGGCGATCGGTGGCATGTCGCTGTCGATGGTGAGCTTCAATTCCATATTCCGGTATTTCCAGCCGGTACGTGCGATTTCGACGGTCTCCTCGATCAGCGGCACCAAATCCTCGACGCTGCGCACAGGATCAGCTTTGCGCGCGAAACCTCGGATCTGCTGTATCGTCTGCTTGGTACGCGTGATCTGGGCTTCGGCCTTGGTGACCATGTCATGGGCCTTCTCGGGCACCGTGTTGTCGGGACCTAAAAACCGTCGCGCCGCGCCAAGATAATTACTCGCTGCGGCAAGAGGCTGTACCAGTTCGTGGGCAAAGCTCGAACTCATCTGGCTGAGTTCGCTCAAGCGGCCAACATGGGCGAGCTCGGATTGCAGCCTGTCCATGCGTTCCTGAGCCTGCCACCATGCCGTGCTGTCAAAGGACACCCCGGTCAGGCGCGAATTCGACTTGTCCGCATCGCTTATGAGGCGTCCGCGCATATGGACCCAGCAGACGCTTTGGTCGGGACGAAGCGCGCGGAATTCAATGTTGAGATCAGACATCCCATCCCTGGCCTCTTCAAAGGCCTTCTCAACATGGCGGCGGTCCTCCGGACGAACCATGGCCACCAGATCCGTGTAGGAGCAGTGCTCGTCGGCTTTCAGGCCAAAGGCCCGCTTGCAGGTTTCTGACGCGGTAAGGGTGTTGGAGGTCAAGTCGAGCTCCCAGTCACCCAGGTGCCCGGCCGCCAGGGCCAAACGAAGCCTTTCCTCGCTGGCGCGAAGCGTGTCACGAGCCTGAACGGCGGAAATCGCGGCCGCTGTCGAGCGTGCGAGGCCCTCCAGGAGGGCAATCTCGCCGTCACTGAATTCCCGGCACACGCTCCAGTAGGCTCCAATCGCGGCAACGGAATTTTCGGTGCGCACCGGAGACACCACCAGACTCTTCACAAATGTCGGCCGATAGGCATCGTGGGGAATACGAGCGTCGGTGTATATGTCGGGAATGACCGCGGTTTTACCGCTGAGCATGCACCAGCCGGAAATGCAGGCGTCCAGCGGGAACCGCTTGCCCTTCCACAACGGACCGATCGCATCCTCTTCGACATAGTGACAAAAGCCTTCGTCACGCAGAACGAAGGTTACGCCATCTGCACCGGTCAATTGCCGGGCAGTGCTGCGGACAACCTGAATCACCTCCCGAAGGCTTTCAGCCGCGGAGAGCTTTTCGACCACCGACACCAGGGCGAGCCAGCGTTCGGGGCCATCGGAAACGGGCGTCATGGACGGCGAGCCCGTATTCATTCTCTCTACCTCATATTTTCAGCGCAGCTTAGTATTACGCGCAGCGCAAGCCAATACAAAGAGATCTCTTAGCTGCAAAGTGCCATTGGCGTCCAGATCCTGATCTTGAACTCTTCTAACCTAAGCCTTTCAATTGTAGCTGAAGACTGCTTGCCCGTTGTCGATCGATTGGCGCTGACGTTGAGGCTGGTGACGCTGACAACAAGGCTCCTGTGTTGAACCGGCCAATTCGGCGTTCAAACGCGCTGCGGCAAGACCGACCACAACGCTGTCCTGAAGGATGTTATCCGGCCCAAGCCGTCCTGAGGCCCTGCGACGGGATGCCCCGCGGCGTTTCCTGCACAACTTGCCCTCGATCAATATCGCGTCGGGTACAAAGGCCGACTTACGCGATCGGAAAAGGGGGCTGATTTCGACCCTCTTCCCTAGCGTAAGAGATCTTCTGTGGTTGCCGCCCGTTATGCAAGAGGTTTCGGATCCAAAGTGCATGTGATCGAGTGCGGTCTTCTGTAAGG
>JBMFWV010000152.1:0-5496 GCA_049964915.1 Rhizomicrobium sp. | reverse complement strand
CGAAGTGGGTAATAGAAAGGAAGAAAGAGACCTGCAGAACACGCAATCGGCGTGCCAGAAAATCGCGAAAACGCATCGATCACCAGAAAGACGCGGATTTCAATCCCCATCAACAGCGTGCCGGCACCTTTGAAGATCAGGACGGATTGAAGCCTGACCAGAAGCGAGCATTTGAACAAACACAATCTGGACGATTCCGGCCTATCAGCGAGTGATGTGATGGCGTGAGTCGGGATCGAGGATTAGAGACCTGGGCGGAGAAGTTGGCGCGACGGACCGCAGGCGACGTTACGCCTCGGACTGTAGCGGCGGAGTACGGGACGGTGCGCACTCGCGCCATTGACTCGGGCGAGTGCAGAGCTTACGGGGAGCAGCTGAAGCGTAAGCTTAAGATATGGTAGCGGGGGCAGGATTCGCTAATATCCGCAGGCGCCGACCATTAGTTCCGGGTGCATCGAGCTCGGCTTAGTAAGCTCGAGCTCGAGCAGCCCAGGGAATTCCGTGCCGGTCGCGAGAAATGAGTTGGGCCAGGGGTAGGCTGCGGTACGCGCTCGCATCAGAATTGCCGCCATTACCAGGGGCAGCGATGGACTCGGACGAGAGAAATCCGGGTCGCCCCCTGCCACGGCCCCGCCGACCGGACGGGGTCAGCTACGGCTTCCATGAACTGCAGTAAACTGCCGAGGGTTGACAATGCCCATGCTAATGGTTGACAAGAATGGCGCTCAAGGTTGACAAAAAGGGGTGGATTTGATGATGACCCGAGTCAATTCCCCAGGGGAGAACGTCCGCCGCTTCATTGTTGAGCAAGTCGAGAAGCATCGGGGGAGCATCGCCAAGGTTACGGCCGAACACTTCAATATCACGCGCCAGGCAGTAAACAAGCATCTGCAGAAATTGACCGCTGAAGGATGTCTCACTGAAACAGGCCACACTAGGAATCGCTCCTATAAGCTCGCCGCTCTATCTAACTGGAAGCACACCTACCAGATTGTTCCGGGCTTGGCGGAGGACGTTGTGTGGACCGACGACGTGTCACAAGCTCTCGGGCAGCTGCGGGACAACGTCAAGAACATTTGGCATCACGGCTTTACCGAGATGTTCAATAATGCCATTGATCACTCGGAGGGTACGTCAATTATTGTCACGGTCACCAAGACTGCGGCTAGTGCAAACATGATGGTGTTGGACGATGGTGTGGGCATTTTCAGAAAAATTCAAAGCAAGCTGGGGCTGCTCGATGAAAGGCACGCGATCCTTGAGCTCTCCAAAGGGAAGCTCACCACGGACCCCAAGAATCATTCCGGTGAGGGCATCTTTTTCACCTCACGTATGTTTGACTCCTTCGACATCCTAGCAGGCGGATCGTTCTTTACGCACGAGCACGGCAAGCCGCAAGACTGGATGCTCGAGGCTAGCCGCGAGCGGGATGGAACTACGGTATTCATGAGCCTCAACAACCATACATCGCGCACAACCAAAAAGGTGTTTGACGCGTACTTCTCGGGTGACGACTTCGACTTCACAAAGACCGTCGTCCCTGTGGATCTCGCGCGCTATGGGACAGACAAACTCGTGTCCCGATCACAGGCCAAGCGAGTGCTCGCCAGAGTGGAGCTGTTCAAGACAGTCGTATTCGACTTCAAAGGCGTCGACTACATTGGACAGGCGTTCGCTGATGAGATATTCCGAGTCTTTGCGCATGCGCATCCCGACATTGAACTTCTCGCTATCCATGCAAATTCGGAGGTTAAGAGGATGATCGCGCGCGCCCGCAGCGGGGCGGTGATAGCCCCGGTAAGTGGGAAGGTTGCCAGCGACGAACTGATGGCGGGAGTCGGAAAGAAACAGGAGCAGAAATGACAGCCGCGACCTATTGTCCTGGTTCTGAGCGGAGAAAGGGACGCGACGCTAGCATCGAAAGTAATTTCGGTCGGCCTAACCCTGACCGATCATGCAAGCTCGGCGCCGCTTTTCGAGATGCTCGGCAGGAAGGTTCCGCTGCCCCCGGGCCATAGGAATGCCCGCGAACGTGCCCTACCTGGTTGCCAGGGTCGGGGTGAACCGCAGCGTTCGGCTGGAAGGCACCGCAAGCGAGACGGGCTGCATATTACCCCTATGGGGCATATAGGAAATATTCCGGCCGGTATACGCCGTCACCCATGTGATCGGAATGTACCTCTGGAATGTGGTAGCGGGGGCAGGATGTGGTCTGTTCCCGGTATCCCGCAAAGCCTACGCGTGAAGTAGCGGTCCGGGGCGATCAGGCTGCGTCGTGGATGGCCGGCTTGCGCGGCTCGCGGGTCACGGGCTTCCGAGCGGAAGTTGCCTCCTTCTTGCGGATGTCCTCGCAAAGTGCGTGCAGGTCATAACCGAATTTTTTCGCTTGCTCGTCCCGCACTCTGTGTACTTCTTCGACGATTGGATCACGCCACATAATTCTTACTCCTCCACCAACTCAGGCGGTGTACAAATCACGGGCGGCTCGTATCCCGCCGCTCGGCAAATCGATTCGATCTTTGGCCGCATGATCGCATTGGCGATATGCGTGCAGTTCCACGTCAGCAGATAATCCATACCGTGAACGGTCGCAATCGCTATGTGCAACGCATCCGCCTTCGCCTTTTGCGGCAGGGCGGCGCCGAGCAGCAATTTGGCGGCCAGCGCCTCGGCCTTGTCCGTCAAGGCGAGCTCAGGCAGGTTTTCCACTACCGCGATCCGCCGCTTCACGGCTTCGGGGTCACCGTTGCTAATCTCGCCGATTACAAGTTGCGATATGAACAGCTCGAATTTGGCCCGCGACTCGTCCCACCACTTTCTCGTCGCTTCCTGGTTGGCCGCCATCACCAGTTCCGGGCTGCGCCAAGCCGTAAGATAGCTTGGAATCGTCGTCTCAATGTAAACCGATGATTTCATCCAGGATAGCCCGTTTCAATCCGTCGGCCATGGTAAATCGTTGTGCATGAGATAAGGTCATCCGGCGCCGACAAGAGGCAGCTGACGCTCGCGAACGGTGACGGCAGCAAAATACAAGGCCTCGTCAATGTCCCCGGCTTCCAAGTCGGGATATGCGCCAAGAATCTCCTTCGGCGTCATGCCGTCGGCGATCATCTCGATGACGGTCGCCACCGGAATACGGAGTCCACGTATGCAAGGGATGCCGCCCATCTGCATCGCGTTGACCGTGATTCTTGTAAAGGTCATGGGATCGATCTCCTGAACGACCGGGCGCCGAGATGACGGGTGGTGCCGGCCGCGGTCATTGTACCGGTAGGGAATCGGGGATTTGAACAGGCGATTTGAGCAGTGATTGCCCTATTTCGCGCAAATACCCGCCATTTCGCCACGAAAATGCATATACATGTGCCCGTGGACCGCCCATCCCTAGCCTCGACGCGGTCCGCACCTGCCCCCACCCTGCGGTGGGACTTATTTTACAGGGAGTATGGCTACGGGCTACGGGCCGATGGCTCGTTCCGTGGTGCAGGGTTGAGCGGACCTCGGCTATCCCGGTAGCCCACAGCCAGTCGGCGGCCCCGTTCCCCAACCGATTAGAAGCGGTTGCGAGTCATCCGCTCCACCTCCTCGGCGACCAGCCGCTCCGAGAGCTCCCAAAACGAAAACCGTTCGTAGAGTGGCGACAGCAGCCTGTGTAGCACCTCTACCAGGTTATCGCGAGCCTGGATACGAGTGATCGTCCGCGCGAGAGTTACATCATCGTCGGCACATCGGTAGGTGTCGAGGATCATGCGCCGGCCCTCAGCGTGCACGAGCTTGCGACCTCGCAAACCGTGATAGCGGCAGCGAACGAGAAACGACAGGTCGTCGTCCCCAAAGGCCTCAGCCAGCCGCCCGATGTACAGGATCGCCTCGCCGACCCGCCAGACAGGCAGCGTAATGTCGAAACCAGAGCCCGGGGTCAGATTCGGGTGATCTCCATCTTCATCATAGCCGCGCAGGAGCACTAACTTGCCGGTGGCATCAGCACGCCAATAGTCGACGTGCGCAGGATCGCGCCCGAGCACACGATCGACTGGTTGCCCGAACCATGCCTCGATAGCGCCCTCGACGATGCGCGGCTCGAACTCGGTCCTGCTCGCGAGTACAAATGGCCCCCAGCCGGCGTGTTTCACAGTGCTCGCTTGCTGCATCGCGCGGCGTAGCTCCGAAAGATTCGGCAGACCCTTCTTTGAGAGGATCTCGAACCCGAGAGTGTAGTGACCATGCGGAAAGCGCGCGGGGTCGTCGCCGGGGAGCCCATGCACCAGCCGTCTCCATCGCTGCAGCGCAGCCTGCGTGAACGCAGTGAGCGCTTCGCCCGCAGCTGGTTGCTCGGGTGCGCCCGCACCGCCGTGCAGCGCGAGTCGGATAGCGCTCATCATTTCGTCGCGGCCAGCTCGGACACACCGGTCGAGCAGGGTCCGCCACTCCTTGGCGTCGAGCGGCTCCTCGCTGCGGGGACCAGGCTTGCGTATGTAGCACCTGCGTGCGGCGATCGTTCCCTCGCAATCACGCCTGCTCATCACCGGGACGGTGAGGTTGCCGGGCACGCGCACGAACGCGTGCGCAACCTTGGTCACCGGGTGCACTGCGGACAAAAGCTCGCAGTGAAACTCGGGGTCTGCAAAGCGGTTGATCGCTTGATTTACGTCGTCCTGGGTATAGGGGTCCACCGTGGCCGGCCTCGGCACGGACTCGAGCGGACCCTTACCTTCCTGATGGCGCATTCCGAGCACAATGATCCCGCCTCCGCTGTTCGCGAGAGCGATAGCCGCCTTCGCGAGTACGGCGCGGTCCCGGGTCTCACCGAGGTCAAGCCAGCTCTTGTACTCCGCGGTCAGTGTTTCGTTTGGCTCGTCGAGGAGGGCGAGCAGTTCGGTCGTCAGGGACATTTCGTCTTTTCCTGTCGCTGCGTTCTCCTCCTCAAGAAGCTGCACCTCCCAGCGTCCGAGCTGCTTTCGCAAGGCAGTGGTCAACTTGCCGGGCCGAAACCACGCGAGCGCGTCGTCTAGTCCAATAGGAGACCCCCCGGCTTTGCCGGGGAGGCATTAGAAGTTTGACAGTTCCGGGAGTCCACCGGTGAAACTCGACAGCGTGAGCCGCCAAGCACACGCAGAGGAGTTTCACGGTGGACGAAGCAGAGAACCTAAGCCACACGAAATGGCAGTGCAAGTATCACGTGGTGTTTATCCCGAAGTGTCGCAGGAAGACGCTGTACAGCCAGCTGAGGCGCTATCTGGGGGAGGTGTTCCGAGAGCTGGCGACGCAGAAGGAGAGCCGGATCGAGGAGGGGCATTTGATGCCGGACCACGTGCACATGATGATCTCGATACCGCCGAAGTACGCGGTGTCGCAGGTGGTGGGCTACATCAAGGGCAAGAGCGCGATTCACCTGGCGCGGGTGTACGGAGAGCGGAAGCGGAACTTCGTGGGGCAGCACTTCTGGGCACGGGGATACTTTGTGTCCACGGTGGGGCGCGACGAGGCGGTGATCCG
>JBMFWV010000151.1:5312-5548 GCA_049964915.1 Rhizomicrobium sp. | reverse complement strand
AATAATAAACCCGACATAATTCCATATTCCAGAACTAAAGTATTGAGTAATGATAATTCCGGCAAGCAAACACATTGCAGCCATCTTGATATAACTTAACAGTATCCTGTTTATTTCTGAACGCAACCGTTCTTTATCCGTTTTCACAAGCTATTTCTTCCTGGAATATGCCTCTGAACTATTCTCAGCAGCCAAGCTCTAATTCGTTCTGAGAAATAGAGAAAGGAGGTTCCTCG
>JBMFWV010000151.1:0-5303 GCA_049964915.1 Rhizomicrobium sp. | reverse complement strand
GTGGGTAACCTGAGATCCAGCTTGCCGAGGATCAGGTAGGCCATGTTGATGAAGTTCTTGTGGGTGCGGCAGCCCCGGGCTTTGGCCTTGGCGGATTGGAGGAGGCTGTTGAAGCCTTCCAGGATGCCGTTGGTGATCTGGCTCTCGAACCAGCGGAGCACGCCGTCCCGATGGTTCATGAGGGTGTAGGCGGCCTTGACCATGGGCGGTAATCCGCTGTCCTTGGTGTTCTCCATCCGGGCTTGCGGCAGGGTGGCGCCCTGGTGGCGATTCTGGATGGCGAAGATCTCCTGGAAAGTAAGCCGGAACGGATAGACCTGGGCCGTCTTGATGTTCTGGTTTTTGCGCAGGGCCTGCCGCTTTTCTTTCTGCCGGACCTTGGGGTTCCCTTGGTTCTTGCGCCAGAGCCAGCGGGTTTTCTTGAGGTGTCGGCGCGTTGTCCACTGCTTTTTGCTCTGCTAAACTCTGGATCAGAGGCTGTCCTTGACCCTTCGGAGGGACTGTTGGAAGCACGGAAATCCGACAAAATTCCCTTTTTGGAAAAGGGGTTCTTGTTGATTGAAAAAACTGACGTTTTGTAGTAACATATCGGGATTACTGTCCCGATCCATAGGGGATAAGAACCAGTAGGATAGAAAATGCCATCAGGCATCAGTGGCCAAGTCATTGCCATCATCTATAGATATTAACCATCGAAAAGCCACCATCTTGCGAGCTGCACATTCTCTTACCACCCACTAAAAACGAACGACTAGACACAAGAGAGATTGATATGGCCAATATCATCAGCAATATGATCAACGCTGCAACACCTTGGTTGCTTGGCCTTGGAGGAATACTGGGTTTAGCCCTGGTTGCCGGATTATCGTATTTGAAACGGCATCCAGAAACCAAGGGTCCTAAAAAAGAAGATGCTAACCACGTTATTTAAACGTGTTCCTCAGTACAACCAATCGGCTTGAACCAACACTTGCTCTTGGTTTGTCATTTTCCCAAATCCTGAGCAAAAAACTCGCCATGCGCAGCATGGTCGGTTCGGGAGCACAGATTTTGTTCCCATGAGACGCCACCCCATTATCCTTATACCGCACCGACGCATCTTGATTTCAGGTGTACTCGCAAACGCGATTCGCCATAGTCGGAGTGATGGTTGTGGGGCTGCAGCATGTTGGGCACCGTATCGACCACGACTTGCGCCTTCGGGAAACCGGCAATCATGGCTCCGCGCAAGATCGGCAAGTTCAGCTTGAAAAATATGGCGGCTACGGTACTTGCGAGCCGCTGCTCCGGAACCAGCGGTTCGCATCAGCCGTTTCAAAGTAGTCCATCCTCAGGGTGGCGTTTTGATTTTATTCTCCGTATCCGCATAAAGGAAAAGGCGCGCAAGCACCAAGCCTAACGGTTAAGGTGTTGATGGCAACCCATTGCAACCTTTAGAACCAACGGAAATCCTTGATGGTTTCCAGGAATTCATTTTGGCGAAGAAATCTTCTGCGGGCTCCCGTGGTCAGACTGCCCTTCCCCCTATCCCTCTGGCTGCCAGCGAAAAGTTCGCCGGCAAGTCGGTTCCTTCTGGGTCAACCACTGAACGAACTCCACGCGCCAACTTTGGTGTCTCTTCGAGTCCTCAGGCGAAAAGGCGTCCCCCTGCCTATTCAGGCCGATGCCGGTTCGTCGAGGGGAAGCCTAAATCCCGGATAGGCGAATGCCGAGCGGATGGTTTCACAGTCCCGTTCGGACACGCCTTCACGGCGTGCGGTCTCGTACCAGGTCGCTTTCACCTGCTCTTCCATGGCATCGATGATCGCTTTCGCCTCATCGCGCTTGAGGTGGAAGCGGGCACATTGCGAGAGCATGTTAACGGCGTTACCGTAGCGTCCAAAGTCGCCGCAGATCATGGCAAGATCGCGGCGTTCAACGCTGATCGGTATGGACGGTGTCAGGTCATAAGCCGGGGACAGCCTCCAGTCCCGGTTCTTAGCGATCGCGGCATGATTGCGCGGATGGTCGTCTATGTTCGAGATCAGCGCGTTGAAGACCATGCGACGGAAAAGTTCTGCCGCATCCTCTTTTGGCCGGCCGCTGATGCGGCGCAACTCTTCAGCAAGCAGGAGGTAGGACCACCGCTCGCGGTGCTGGGAGGGGTCTTCGGTGCGCAGGATGGTCAGGCCGCTGATCATCCGCGCGCGCAGATAGCCGGCATTGATCTTCTCGCGATCGAAGCGCTTGACGAGCAGCACGTCGCAATCACCTACCGTCTGGACGCGGCTTTGCGAAACGGTGAGCCCACAAGCCCTAGCCAGAGCCAGCATGGAGTGCTCGACGCGCGCATGGTTCCATTGGTCATCGGGGCGATTGAATTTGGCGATCCAGAGCCCGTCATCATCCTCGACGACGGCCTTGGGACGCGCACCACCCATCGAGGTGCCGATCAGCATCAAATCCTGGACCGGTCCAGCCTCAGGGATATCCGGCACGTCCTTCTTGCCGATGAGCAGATCGGCGAGCCCGATCAGTTTGTGAAGGTCGAGCGTCTTGTTGAACTGGCGCTGTGGCGCCGGCGGTTTTGGACCGACACCAAATCCGAGTGCCCCGGCGCGGTCATCGGGGGAGTAGAGAAGGTAGTCGATCTCGCCGAGCGCTGGCAGGCCCGCATATTTTTCGATGACGCGCCGCCCCCAGTAGTCCGGTCCGGCATCACGCAGCGCTCCGAACACGCCGTTGAGTGCCGTGGTCTGGTAGGTGGCCGGTGCCAGCTTGAGCTCGACCGGATCGACCGGCACGGCGTCCGGGTTGCCTAGGTAGCTTTTGCCGTAGACGAAGCGGCCGACGGGAACAGCGGATCTGTTCGGTTCGAGCACAAAGCGTCCAGCTGTTACGAACACGCTCGTTCCGGGCAGCACGATATAGACAAAGCACTCCGCAGCCCCGACCTTAGAAATCATTGTCGAGACCTCCGCCTGGGCGAGCGCGTTCGCGACCATTCAACTGGTCAAGCGCCAGCCCCTCGCTGTCGCGGGCCGGATCGGCCAGGTCGGTGAAAGGCCGCAGGAGGTCATAGGCCCACAGCAGCGCGGAATAGACCGCGACACCGGTGCCGAGTTTGCCCTTCTCGGCATCCATGACCGCGCGCGGGCCGGTGCCGATCTTGTCGGCGACCTGCTCGATCGTCATGTTTCGCCGCAACCGCGCCGTGCGCAGGTTCTTACCCAGGCGTTTCACGGCCTGTTCGACCTCGAAGGGCGGCGCATCTATCAATAAGTTTGTCTTTGCCATCTGCTTTTAATGGCTTCTTATCCTCGTTAATCCGCTCTGTAAAGCATAAGGATATGGCAAGCGATTGTCAACACTCGTGCTTTTAAGGGCATCCTATGCTGTTTTAGGTGCCCTATATAGCACATGCTTCGACCAAAGGCGCGCTTTGTGCGTCGAATCTGTTCCAACCCGATGAGTGGCCGTTAAAGTGGCTACAACTGGGGGGGGTGGGGTGGGGAACACTTGCGGTATTGCGCCGATCCAACCCGGATAAGAAAAACCCGGCATAGTCAGGGGCAAGCCGCCCTTTCTAGGTCGGGTTGGAATCGTCGATTTGCGGCGGTGAAAGCGACCTCGCTTTCTCCTATACCAACACCTTGACGGCTAGGCTTGCGCAAGCACACCCTTCGCGACGGCAAAGTGACCATCACGCAAAAAAACCTGCTTCACGCGTCGTTGGCCGGAGTACCCTCATCTTCCTCATTGGTCATGATGGCCACATACCGATCGATATTGGCCCGCCCAAACAGCAGTTGAACGCCACGGGCCTTCTCATAGAGATTGACGACAAACAGCTTGCCTCGATCGTCCAGATCAAAGATCGCCGGAGACATCCGGGGACCCCATTGTGGATCGCTGCGAATGAGCCGAAGCGTCGCGTCCAGGGAGCTATTGGTCAGCTCTGCGTCCGCATAGAAGTCCGTGGGCTTGATGATGTCGGCCGCCATCATGACCGCCAGACGGGGCACACCCAGGAACTCGGTGCAGGCGTCGATCAACTGCTCTGAAATCCCCGGTACGGGTTTCATGCCTTTTCGCAACTGATGCAGGTAGCCGTAGGTGCACCCCAACCTGGCGGCGACCTGGTTGAGCTGCAGCCCCTGTTCGTTGGCCGTATCCACCAGCCACTGCAGGAGCGTCGCGCCCCGCAGAGTTTTTGCCTGCGGGTCCGAGCCCAGAGGCCAAGTGATCCGGTGTCGTGAAGGCCGCGCTTCTTGAGTGCCGCGCAAGCGGTCGTTTCCGACCTCGGCCGAGGTTCCATTGTCGGTCATCGGTTCTGATTCATTTTTCATCAAAGTCTCCCAAATTGCCCAGATATTAGTGGTGAGGTGATACTAGCAGTGCCGCAAATACGCCGATAATCAGACCGAAAAAAAGTGCGAGGATGAGGACGAACGATGCCCTAGGCTGAATCGGACTCTGGTCATAGGTGGCATCCAGTGTGATTCTCGTGGGGGCATTATTGATTGGAGACAAGTTATCTTCCGCCATAAATATCTGTCGAGAAAATTCCGACATTTCAGTAAGAAAATTTACCTTCTCAAGGTTGAGCACAGCTCGCGATTCGGTGTTATCGGTTGCACTTGCCTTTTGGTGTTTCCTGATTTCTTTCAGCTCCTGGTATTGCTGCTGCCACTGGGCTAATTGCATCTGGCGAGGTTGAATGATTTTGTCGTACTCCTTCCTTTGACTCGTGATGACCTTGCGCAAAACCCCCTGCAAAAGGCTTTGTGCTTCAGCCGGTGAGTGCGCGCGAACAATAAAGGTAAGAATAGACGGATCATTCTTGTCTGGCATGACCGCATAGAGCGGAGGAGAATAGGTATGCATTAGCCGACTTGCCAAGCGCACGCCGCTGCTAAGTGGCTGGTAATCAGGCCGGGGCTGGTTGTTCTTCAGGACGGCATGTAATGGCTTGCCAAAAACTCGACCGACTCGACCAATTTGCACAACGGCTCTGCTTTCATAGATGGTTGGCGTTATGGCTAAATATATCCCGGCCAATAGTAAAAAAAAGATCGCACTGAGAGATATGATCCACTTGCCGCGCTGCAATCGTTGCACCATTACACTCATGCTTGTCGATTCTCCGAGGGCTGAAAGGAGGGAATTCTCGATCTGCCGGTCATGGTTCTTCGCCGTGCCGGTTGAACACAGTATTCCGGGCGTGTTATTTGCTTGAATTTCATAGCCGCCCATAGCGGTCATCATAACGCACGATATCGTCTTCTCCGAGATACTCGCCGCTTTGCACTTCGATCATGACG
>JBMFWV010000150.1:0-5571 GCA_049964915.1 Rhizomicrobium sp. | reverse complement strand
CACCGGCCTCGCGTGCCGAATCGGTGGAGCTATACCTTGTCGCCCAAGGCTTTCGGGCTCATGGCGAAGCCGATGGCAAGATTTCATCGGCCTGAATTGAGGTTTTGGTCGACAGCCCGTATTTCTTTCAGCAGCAGGTGTCCGGGCCCCAGGATCCCGCCAGCGGGCGCTTGCACGGGCCGGGACGGGCTGCTATTGCCTCCGGGCTCCGGAACCCGTCGGCAAAGGAGCCCTCCTTGAACATTCGCGAAGCGCTCACCTTCGACGATGTGCTGCTGGTACCGGCAGCCTCGGACGTCCTTCCCAGTCAAGTTGATACGCGTACTCGCCTCACCAATACCATCGAGCTTGCCATTCCCCTCATCTCGGCCGCGATGGACACCGTCACCGAGGCGGGCCTCGCAATTGCCATGGCGCAAGCCGGCGGATTGGGCGTGATCCATAAGAACCTCGCCATCGAGGAGCAGGCAGAACACGTCAGGCGGGTTAAAAAATATGAAAGCGGGATGGTCGTTAATCCCGTGACCATTCCCCCCCACGCGACACTTGCCGACGCTTTGGCGCTCATGGAGCGTCATCGCATATCAGGCATTCCGGTCGTAGAATCGCCGGCACGTAATGGGGCCGGCAAACTCGTCGGTATACTGACAAATCGCGATGTGCGCTTCGCCGACGACCCCCGCCAGCCGGTTCATGAATTGATGACCAAGGACAAACTGGTCACGGTGCGCGAAGGGGTGAGCATGGAAGAGGCCAAACGCCTCCTGCACCAGCATCGTATTGAAAAAATTCTGGTGGTCGACGGCTCTTACCGCTGCGTAGGATTGATTACCGTCAAGGATATCGAAAAGGCCCAGAAATTTCCTTACGCGGCCAAAGACGAGCGCGGTCGCCTACGCGTGGCTGCGGCAACCGGTGTCGGCGAGGACGGCGTGCGACGTGCAATGGCCCTGATCGACGCGGAATGCGATCTGGTCGTCGTCGACAGCAGTCACGGCCACTCGAGGAATGTGCTTGAGACCATCCGTCAGATCAAGGCACAGAGCAACTACACACAGGTACTCGCCGGGAATATTGCGACCAGCGATGGTGCCAAGGCGCTGATTGACGCTGGTGCCGACGCGGTCAAGGTCGGAATTGGACCTGGCTCGATCTGCACGACCCGCATTGTCGCAGGCGTCGGCGTGCCCCAGCTGACCGCAATCATGGATGCGGTTGATGTCGCCCGAAAGGCCAATATTCCGGTGATCGCCGATGGCGGCATCAAATATTCCGGCGACCTTGCCAAGGCCATCGCAGCGGGCGCTCATGCAGCCATGGTCGGATCCCTGCTTGCCGGTACCGAAGAGGCGCCAGGCGAGGTCTTTCTTTATCAGGGCAGATCCTACAAGGGCTATCGCGGCATGGGTTCGTTAGGCGCCATGGCCCGTGGCTCAGCAGACCGGTACTTTCAGGCTGAGGTACGCGATGCGCTGAAGCTGGTACCCGAGGGGGTCGAAGGTCAGGTCGCCTACAAGGGGCCGGTTGCCAATGTCGTGCATCAAATTATTGGTGGCCTGCGTGCTGCGATGGGACTGACAGGTTCGCCCAGCATTGCCGAACTGCATAAGAATGCCCAGTTCGTGCGCATTACCGGAGCAGGACTGCGCGAAAGCCACGTTCATGATGTGGTGGTAACGCGCGAGAGCCCCAATTATCCCGGTGCACAGTAACCTTGACCCCTGCCGCACGTGTCCAGGCTGCCATTGAAATACTGGAAAGCCTTGTGAGCTCGGGGTTTCCCGCGGACCGGGCCTTGCGCCAATATTTTCGCAATCGCCGTTACGCTGGTTCCAAGGATCGTGCAGCGGTCGCTGCTCATGTCTTCGCCGTTTACCGCAGGCGGGCGCATCATACATTTCGGATGGGCAGCGAGGACCCTCGAGCACTCATGATCGGCTCTTTGCAGGCAGAGGGCGCGGATCTTCACGCGCTGTTTTCAGGGGTAGCACATGGCCCGCCTCCCCTTTGCGAAGCCGAAATACGAGCGCTGGAAACACCGCCATCACAGCGCCCGCCACTTTGGGTGGAAGCCGAGTTTCCACCCTTTCTGGAAGAGGAACTGCGGCAGAGATTTGGCACCGATCTCATTCCTGAAATGGCCGCTATGCAGCAGCGCGCACCCATTGATCTCAGGGTCAATACGCTCAAGGCCGAACGTGACCACCTCGCTGAAGCATTGATCGCCCAAGGCTTTGCTGCCGCACCAACTCCTTACGCTGCCACAGGTCTTAGAATCCCGCCGGGCGCATCTGGACTGGAACGTACAGCGCTTTTTGGCGATGGGGCCTTCGAGTTCCAGGATGAAGCCGCGCAGATCGCCTGCATACTGACCGATGCGCGGCCCGGGATGCGGGTGTGCGATCTGGCGGCTGGAGCAGGCGGCAAAGCTCTGGCACTGGCAGCCCTCATGCAAGATCAGGGACAGATCGTCGCCTGTGATATCGCCCCCAATCGTCTCGCCCAGTTGGAACCGCGTGCCGCGCGGGCGGGCGCGACCATTATCCGTGCCTCACCGGAACCAAAGGGGCTGTTCGACCGCGTGCTCGTCGATGCCCCCTGCTCAGGAAGCGGAACATGGCGGCGGCAGCCGGATCAGAAATGGCGTCTTACCCCCGAACGCCTTGCCGAGCTCGAAAGGCTGCAGGATGAGCTTTTAGACCGGGGCGCCGGGCTCCTCGGCCCCGGCGGGCGGCTGGTCTATGCCACCTGCTCGGTACTGAGATGCGAAAATGAGCGGCGGATCGCCGCCTTCCGTGCCCGCCACCCACACTTTACCGTCATTGCCGCGGCGTCGATCTGGAGCCAGCTGCCGAGCCCCCCCCCCTTGACGGGCACAGGTGAATTCTTTCAAGCCAGCCCTTATATGACGCAGACGGACGGCTTTTTTACAGCAATACTGACCCGGGGCTGATCCCCCGAGCGCTAGAGCGAAGGAGTATAAGGTGCATCACATTCGTCTCGCCGCAGCAGCAGCAGTTCTGGCGGTATTGACCAGCGTGCCGTCCCAGGCCGCATCACCCGAGCGGCTCGATCAGCGCGCCCATGCCGCGGAACTTGCGGGACATATGGACGAAGCAAGCATGCTCTATCAGGCCGCCGTGGTAGCCAAGCCGTCGCGCGCGCAAAGTTACCTTGCCCTGGCTCAGTTCTACGCGCGCCACGGGGAAAATCATTTCGCACGGAAATATTTCGCCGAGGCGCTCTACCTCAGTCCCAAAATGGTCCCCGCCCTAGCAGGCGCCGGCAAAATCGACCTTGCCCTCGGCGATCGCAGTGGTGCCGAGGGCTACCTTACCCGCCTGCACACCGTCTGCGGTGCGCACTGTCCGCAGACCCAGGAACTTGCGGCGGCCCTGTCTACCCCACCGAGCGCTCCAAAGGAGGCTGCAAATAAGGCCTCGCTGGACAAGCGCTAAGGGTGCCCCTATAGGCTCGCCCTCATGGCGGCACCAGTTCTTGTTATCGATTTTGGCTCGCAGGTGACACAGCTGATCGCACGGCGTGTGCGCGAGGGTGGAGTCTATTGCGAAATCGTTCCCTTCAATAAGGCCGACGCGGCTTTGAAGGAGAGCCCGCCAAAGGCGATCATCCTCTCCGGGGGACCGGCGAGCGTGACAGAGCCCGGAACACCGCGTGCACCACAGGCGGTGTTTGAGATGGGCGTACCGGTTCTGGGTATCTGCTACGGTCAGCAGACCATGGTTGCCCAGCTAGGCGGCAAGGTTGAAGGCGATGGCACCCGCGAATTCGGCCGCGCAGATCTCGAAATCGTGGGCCAATCTCCTCTGTTTGACGGTGTCTGGGCATTGGGCGCGAGCGACCAGGTCTGGATGAGCCATGGGGACAAAGTAACTGTTCTACCCAAAGGCTTTCATCCCATCGCCGTCAGTCATGGTGCGCCGTTCGCGGCGATCGCCGATGAGCAGCGCAAGCTTTACGGTGTGCAGTTTCATCCCGAAGTCGTGCATACCCCGCGCGGCACCGCGCTGCTCAGCAATTTTGTACAAGGGGTGGCAAACATCCCCGCCGACTGGAGCATGAAGGCGTTCCGTACCCACGAGATCGCCAAGATCCGGGCCCAGGTTGGCAAGAGCCGCGTCATCTGCGGACTATCCGGCGGCGTTGATTCCTCAGTGGCCGCGGTGCTCATCCACGAAGCCATCGGCGATCAGTTGACCTGCATTTTTGTCGATACCGGGCTAATGCGCGCCGGCGAAGCTGAAGACGTGGTCTCACTGTTTCGTGGCCACTACAACATCCCACTGGTGCACGCAGATGCCAGAGAGCTGTTTCTTAAACGGCTTGAGGGTGTGAGCGATCCAGAGCAGAAGCGCAAAATCATAGGCTCTACCTTTATCGACGTGTTTGATGGAGAGGCGGAAAAGATCGGCGGCGCGGAATTTTTGGCCCAAGGAACGCTTTATCCTGACGTCATCGAGAGCGTCTCTGCGACTGGTGGCCCTTCGGTCACAATCAAATCGCACCATAACGTCGGTGGCCTGCCCGCACGTATGAAGATGAAACTGGTCGAACCATTACGCGAACTCTTCAAGGATGAAGTGCGCGCGCTTGGCCGTGAGCTTGGGCTTCCCGCCCATTTTGTCGGACGCCACCCCTTTCCCGGCCCGGGTCTCGCCATCCGCATTCCTGGTGAGATCACCAGCGAGAAGCTCGAAATCCTGCGCCGCGCCGACACCATTTATCTGGAGGAGATTCGCAATGCGGGTCTCTATGACGAGATCTGGCAGGCGTTTGCCGTCTTGTTACCGGTCAGGACGGTTGGGGTGATGGGTGACGATCGCACCTACGATTACGTCTGTGCGCTGAGAGCGGTGACATCGACGGATGGAATGACTGCAGATAGCTATCCCTTCAGCCATGCGTTCTTGTCTCGGACCGCAACTCGTATCGTCAACGAAGTCCGTGGCATCAATCGCGTCGTCTACGACGTCACCTCAAAACCTCCCGGCACAATCGAGTGGGAGTGACGGGATGACAGCCTCTGGAAATTTCTCTTTTTAATCCAATGGCTTATCGATCATTAGGGACGATCGACAATACATCGTCAGTTCCCGACCTGTAACCGCATAACTTATTGAACTAAAAAGAGAATTTGTAACGCGCTGAGCAATTTCTGGCATCAGTAGCCGGATAGGTTGACGGTATTTTTGACGGTCTTTTTTGAAATGCACGCCAGCCGATACCAAAAGACCGTCAGATAGAGCGCATAGCGCTGACGGTCTTTTCCGCGTGGTGGATTGTTCTAGAAAATGCGTTGGGATGGGTAATTAATAGCCTGTTGAGCACGCTTTTCACGACCAAAAGGACGGCCGCCGGGCCTGTTTTCCGGAGAAAGATGAGTTAACAAATTTGCGTCATAATGGCTATTTATTGCCCATTCTGACGCAGAATAATAGACTCACTATGCAGCCTCGCCAGCACAAAACCGCCAGCTTCCTGTCTGCCCATCCAGTCTTCACCCGGGCTGAATTTGCCGCGGCCTTTGGCCATCCGGCGGGCGCGGCCAAC
>JBMFWV010000149.1:0-5605 GCA_049964915.1 Rhizomicrobium sp. | reverse complement strand
GAACATCTCCCAAGCACGCTTCGAGCCGGGATTTCAGCTCTATGAGCCGCCCGCGATACGGCTTCAGTGCGTCGGCCGTGCTCAGGAAGCGGAGCTGAGGAAGCATGCGTGCTGCCTGGTGCGAAGGGATTAGTAGGATGGTGTGAAGCGGCACCTCCCTCTGCGTGGCCAGAAAGCGGAGCATTTTGGGGTTGAGGCCAACGATGATAAGCCGCTTTCCACTGGCGCGTGCGGTCAACTCGATGAGGGCTTCGGTCAGAGTAAGCCACTGCACGCGGTTCTGCACAGCCGTCCATTTCTCCCCTAACACGCGCGTGAGGTATTGCTGGGCGATGGCGATATCCCGGGCGGAAAAGATGACGACTGCCATCTCTTCCTTCTCCTCGATCGCGTAGCGCGCAATTTGTTCCTTGAGCTGCTCCGCCAAGGGGGTCGCTTCGGAGCAAGCGTCCAAATGGTTCCGGACCCTCTCGATCATTTCCGCGATCTGCTTACGCTGGGTGGTCGCTCCACCGCGCGCGTGGACATCCTGGACGAGCTTCACGATCTGAGTCAGATCTAGCTGGGCTGTGAGCGGACTCCACCCGACATTCCCTTCGGGAGTCAGTGCATCGCAAATGCCGCCAGGGATGAGACTGGCACGCTGAACCAGATGCTGGGCACGAACAAAGGGCTCCTCAACGTCAGTCCCCTCATGCCGGACTGCATCAGTGATCTTGCGAATTTGCCTGGCCAGCTTTGCGGCCGGCTCGTCGATGGCTCGAACCTTGAAGTTCACGATGGCCCGCGGCTCAGGCGCCCATGACGCATTTCGCTGATGGCTCGACGCTAGCCAATCCGTACCGGTAGTGGCCTCAGCCGCCAGCACGCCCTTGTCGACCGGGAAGCCCGCCTTTTCAAGGTACGTCGCGAACGACCGATATTTCGCAGGGTCGTTGGTCACGATCAAAGCACCGACCTTGCGGCCCGCAGCCTCCTGGATGGTTGCGAGGTGTTTTGGAATAGCGTCAACTGAGGCGGAGTCAGCTAGGATCGCGCGAGTCGACGCATCCATTAGCACCGCATCGAAGGCAATCCCCTTGCCGCCAGGACCGCCGGCCACTGCGGCCTTTATACTTCTCTTCGTGAGGTTACGGTGCAGAACGAGGAGCGCACCCGGAGCCTTACCGACATCGGTCCAGATGGGAGCGATGCGCGCCCGCAGTTGCTCTCTCATAGCTGACTTGGGGAGACGCTTGATCAGCGCATCGATGGGAAGTTCCCGCACACTGATCCACTTGCCAGTCGCCCTATCATAGCGGAACGCCGGAATCAGCTGACGGATACGTAGCAATGGTATGTTCTTGGCATAGTTCGCCTCGTGACATGTCGTCAGTGCAGCTCTGACCGAATCTGCGTCTGTCTTAGGGATCGCCCCATTGAAGAGCCCCTTGCATAGGGCGTCGTACTGACTGCGGTCCGTTGTGATGCGATCAAGTGTAACCCACGTCGTATCGGTTCCCGGGTAATAGAGCGTGCGCAGGCCATTCAGGCTAGAGTCCAGAATCGCGCCGAGACTTGCGATCGCGTGCAGAGGAGCTGCGGTATCAATCTCCGCTGGCCAAACCAGGCGTAAAGTGATTTTCCGGTCGCGAGCGCACTCCAGAAGTGACACAGCCAGTCCCCGGCCCCAAGGTGTCAAATGTAAAGCAGCGGAACCGTCGCCTGTTGCGAGCTGAGGCGGAATTAAGCTAACTGGCTCAGCCGCGGACGTACTAAGTTGTGCTGCAGCGATAGGTGCTTCCGGCGAAGCAAGAACTACCTTGACGCGTGGTTGCTTTTTGGATTTCGGTAACTGCTGCTGTTGCTTGCAGCGAGCTCTCAACTTGTCGAGAGCCTCCTTGCTGGCCTCGAGCCGTTCAAGGCTTGTTTTCTGATTGAAGCCCATTTCCTGACCGTGCCCGTATGTCTCGGCGGAGCGCTATACCGCCTCGCCGAGCAAGATTTGCTCGGCGGCCTCCTCAATCGCAACCCCGCGATCGAGAAGATGCCTGAGGGTCTTCGGGTCTGGCAGTGGAAGCTGCTGCAATTCAAATATGGAGACATTCGCGCAGCCAGAGATGCAGTTGAAGTACCGATTGATGACGCTCGCCTTCAGTAATTTCAGCAGCTGCGTCGGGGGCAGGACCGGATCATCGGAAGTCTGCTCCAGGATGACGACATGGTTTTCGCCGACAAAACCACGATGATTCTTGATGAACTGCGCGGAGACGGCGGCCCCCATAAGACGGACGGGTTGGTCACTGGCAGTTACGCGCTGCAGAACCACGGCGGGATTCTTCTTTACCATGGTGTGCCCGTTGAGACCAAGATGGACGTACCGCTCCTGGGCTCCCGTCGCGACATGCTGATCGAACAGGAGCTTGCCGCTGACCTGCACGTCGCTTGCCCACAGCAGAGGGAAAGAGTCGGCACGTGCACCAACAGGAACATCCCTGAACGTCCGATACCGTTTACGCGGATCGCGATTCCAGACGTAGGCTCCGATGGTTGGGGTATAGCCGTAGTCAGCAAGACGGAACGCACTCTTCGAGGCCTGGTCCAGCAAGCGAAGATCAGAGGCATCGCGTGCCAAGGGCCATGAGCTACCAGAGTTTGGGAGCGAGCAGCTACCGATCTTTAGGTACCGACCATCGCGCTCCACTACGGAGACGCTCGCTACCGTGCGGGCGTGATCGACCCTTTTGTGTTGCCGAATGACCGTGAGTGCTGTGTCCTGCTCTACATCGAGGTATACACGAAGGCGGTCACGAATGATCCCGATGTGCCTGACAGAGGCGTTTTCGAGCAGATAGGTGCGAAGGAATGAGAAATTTTGGCCAGACAGGAAGCTGGTCGGTGTCACAAGACCAACCGCACCTCCCTGCTTGGCGAGCTTCGTCGAAAGGTAGATAAAGAGCGCGTATAAGTTCGGTTGCCCCTGCATCACATCGGAGAACTGTGCCCGGTGCCGCTCAATCTCTTCTGGCGTAAGCTTGCGGTATGGCGGGTTGCAGACCACGACGTCGAAGCGGCGTGATGGATTGAAGTCGATCAACGAGTCCTTGCACCTGACGTCGAATTTTGGCGAACGGCCGGTGGCGCAAATCTCGGGGTAGAAGACTATCCGCAGGAAGTGTTGCGCAAGGGTGCAAAGCGTCTTGTCGATATCCATGCCATGGAGGTGGGTTTCGGCATGGCGCAGGATCTCGTTGGCACTTTTGCGCTTGCGGATCAGTTCGAGACGCATCCGGTCCGCCACAAGGGTCAGAAAAGCCGCGCCCCCGCATGCAGGATCCAGGAAAGAGTGGGTGTCGTACCGTGCGCCGTCGTCCGCCAGGTCGTTGAGCAGGCGGTTGGCGATAGGCGGTGGCGTAAAGTACATGGCAAGCCGCTTACGGTATTCCTTTGGAGACAGTGCGGTGTAAGCAGTACTCAGCCAGTAGGCCGCCTCCAGAAACGGTAGGCGTCGAAGCTGGGACTCGAAGGTGGCGATGACTCGCACATTCGAGAGTCGCTTGCTGCGGTGGATCTGCTTCAGGGGCAATTTCGGGTAGGAATCCTCACACCATTTGTGCAGGATCATTTCGATGAGCGCCCGCGGCCGAACCCGTTTGGTTCTACAGACTTTCTGGAGTGACCGTATGGAGCGGATCAGGGCTAATCGGGTGGTACCTGGGCTTACGACAGGCACGGACTGTCCTGACTTCGGATGCGCGGAAGGGCCAAAAGGGGTCCTCCGTCTCCTCGGTTTCGAACCAACCGTATTGCTGTCAATTTGGTCCATGCGGCCTAACGTCCATTGGATTTTGCGGAGCAGCGCTTGGGAGCCAAACCGCTGGTGTAACCGGCGTGGGGCGTTGTATCTTGGTGCGTTACGCGACTCGCTGCGGCTGGCAGGTCGACTTGGAGCCTGAGAGCATTTGCCGATTCGTCGAGTGCCGCCAGCCGGAGCAGGCGCGACAGCATCTGGCGGTCGGCCTTCATGGCGATCGCTGTGCGGAAAGAGCCCTGCGGCAGCCGCAAGACTCTCGGTCGCGGGAACCCCTCCGCGAGTTGAAGATACCCGGCGCCAAGACCCCGATCGTCCATTTTGCTAAGCGTACTCCGTCAGCCTCTTCAGGAACAGAGCACTACATCAAACAACCAAATGAATTCTGTAGGATACGCCCGGCAACGAGGACCGATTCAGGAGAAAGGCCCGGGTTCGCTGCGGCTGTCCGAAGCTGCAAACAGCAATGTGGGAATACACAGCTCGACCGCGTTCGCCTTCTGGCGGCCGGTCTCGCGGAAGAGCTGCCTCGACGAGGCCGCCGGGGAACACCGGCGGCAATGTGATCTCGTTGCGCTAAACCGACGAGATCGCGCACTCCCCCTAGTTCACCCCGATTCCCATGAGCCGGCGGCGTGCGTGCCGGCAATATCCATTCTCAAGCTCGATGCCGATATATTTCCGCCCACAAAGGGCCGCGGCCACGAGCGTACTACCGCTGCCCGCGAACGGGTCAAGCACGAGCGCTTCGGGCCGCGAGAAAGACTCGACGAGCGGGACCAGAATGCTGACGGCCTTCTCGGTCGGATGCACTCGGTTGCCGGTGTACTCCCAGGGCCGGACGTCTTCAATCGGATCATCCGGCGTCGCTGGAGAGCCCTTGGCCAGGAGATACGCTTGCTCATGATGAGCACGCAAGAATCCGCAGCGCGACGCGTAGCTCTTATGCCACACGATGTGCCCCACCGCACGGAAGCCGGCCTCGGACCACGCGCGGAAGAAGGCAGCCACGCGACTCCATCCGTAGAAAGACACGCAGAAGGTATTGGGCCTGAGCACGCGATAGAGATCCACGAAGGCCCCGAGAACGCTCTCGGGGTCGCTGTCATTGGCTATGGTGCGTCCGAGGCGGTCGCGATAGCGGACGAAGTACGGCGGGTCAGTAACTAGTACGATGACACGTTAATTACGAAACATAATGTCGATGCAGCTTCCGATCCGCGTCTTTGCGCGTGAATGTCCACTCGATGCCGCATTGGGCAGCGTTGCGTCGGCGCTGCCACCCCGCCACTTCCGCGGTGAGGGTGGCTTGGTCGGCGGCACAGCGCGCCAAACACTGGCGCTCGAGGATGCCGATCTCGATCTCGGCCATGTTCAGCCAACTTGCGTGCACCGGGGTGTAGTGAAATTGGATCCGGCGCCACTGCTGTCCAAATTAGCTGGAATTCGCCGAACTGACTGCGGTTTTTCCCGGGTAATTTGACAGGTTTTGAATCCGATTCAAGTTCAGGCCCCCTGATGCTGTCCAAGTCAAAATGCCATGACCACTTGCTCAGGTCCGGGCGGATCCGGTGGTACAGCGAAGGGATTGTTGAGCCACGCCCACAGGTCCCGATGCGTGAACAGGTTCATGCGCAGCAGCGCCACCAGATTCGACATCGACCAACCCCAGCGCGACTTCAGCTGCATCAAGCGCAGCATCAGCATTGTGATCAGGGCGGTCCACACCTGGGTCTTCACCGCCGTCGGGGAGGTGCCGACGAACGTCTTGATCTTCAGATTTTGCTTCAGTGCTTTGAAAAAAAGTTCGACGGC